>CAJMRP010000222.1 GCA_905215765.1 uncultured bacterium | reverse complement strand
GAGCCGCGCGGGTGCCGCTGCGGCGACGTGCTGCGCGGGGCCATTACGCCGAGCGACTGCCCGCTCTTTGGCCGCACCTGCACGCCCGAGCACCCCGTCGGCCCGTGCATGGTGAGCTCCGAGGGAAGCTGCGCAGCATATTTCCGCTACCGAGGCTAATTGGTTCCGCCGTTCTAACGGACGGCGGACCGGTCGACGCTGAGCCTCACCCATATAATTCCACCCACGATTGGAGTTTTCGATATGTCCCATAGCGTTACCGATAGCACCGTACTGCTGGGTCACGGCTCCGGCGGCCAGATGATGAAACGCATCATCGATGAGGTCTTTTTGGATGCCTTTGGGTCACCCGAGCTGCTCGAGGGCAACGATGCCGGCGTCGCCACGCTGCCCGCGAGCGGGCGCATCGCCATGTCAACCGACAGCTTTGTAGTCTCGCCGCAGTTCTTCCCCGGTGGCAACATCGGCCGCCTCGCCGTGTGCGGAACCGTCAACGACGTCGCGACCTCGGGCGCCAACGTGCGCTATCTGTCGTGCGGCTTTATCCTCGAAGAGGGCTATCCCATGGATAAGCTCCGCCAGATTGTGCAGACGATGGCCGAAACGGCGCGTGAGGCGGGCGTGTCCATAATCACGGGCGACACCAAGGTGGTCGAGCGCGGCGGAGCCGACGGCGTCTACATCAATACCGCCGGCGTAGGCGAGGTTCCCACGGGCGTGGCGCTCAGCGGTGCCAACTGCCAGCCCGGCGATGTCATTCTGGTATCGGGTACGCTGGGCGACCACGGCATCGCCATCATGAGCCAGCGCGAGGGCCTGGCGTTTTCGAGCACGATCGAAAGCGATGCCGCGCCGCTCAACCACCTGATTGCCGACGTTTTGGCCGCAGCGCCCGGCACGCGTTGCTTTCGCGACCCCACGCGCGGTGGCCTGGCGTCCACACTCAACGAGTTTGCCCAGGCCAGCGGTGTTGCCATGGAGGTCGACGAAGATGCCGTGCCCGTGCGTCCCGACGTGCAGGCCGCCTGCGAGATGCTCGGCTACGATGTGCTGCAGGTGGCAAACGAGGGCAAGATGGTTGCCGTCGTGCCGGCCGAGCAAG
>CAJMRP010000221.1 GCA_905215765.1 uncultured bacterium | reverse complement strand
GCCCTGGGCGGCGCGCAGCGTCAACTGGTTACGCGGGTTGGTAAACCCGCGTAACTATCTACTCCTGAGCTCCGTACTGCTCGTAGTAGGCGTCGATGGCGGTCTTGAGGTCGTCATCGATGACGACCTTGCCGTCAATCTCGTGGTTGTAGAGGGTCTCGACGACCTCGGCCATGGAAACGATGCTCGCGACGGGGAAACCGTACTTGGCCTCGATCTCCTTCTGCGCGGTGGTCACACCGCCCTTGCCGACCTCCATGCGGTTGAGAGACACGATCAGGCCCTTGATCTCGACATCGGCAGCAGCCTTGACCTTAGGATAGGTCTCGTCGATGGACTTGCCGCTGGTGGTGACGTCCTCGACCATGACCACGCGGTCGCCGTCCTGGGGCTCATAACCCAGCAGGTTGCCCTTGTCGGCACCGTGGTCCTTGGCCTCCTTGCGGTCGCAGCAGTACTTGACCTCCTTGCCGTACAGCTCGTGGTAGGCAATTGCGGTCACGACGGCCAGGGGAATGCCCTTGTAGGCCGGCCCAAACAGCACGTCAAAGTCGTCGCCAAAGTTATCGTGAATGGCCTGGGCGTAATACTCGCCCAGCTTCTTGAGCTGGTAGCCCGTCACGTAAGCACCGGCGTTCATAAAGAACGGGGACTGACGGCCGCTCTTGAGCGTAAAGCTGCCGAACTTAAGGACGTCGGACTCGACCATAAACTTGATGAACTCTTGCTTGTAAGCCTCCATGCGGGCTCCTCTCGTAATCGCGTACGTGCCTTCCAGTTTAGCGCAGGCGAAGCGTAGATGCGGGCGCGCTTTGGGGCCACGGCATTCTGCAAAGGCTTTGTCAGAGGGAATGGTTTTCCGAACAATGGGGTTGACATATCAAACCCCCTCATCAAGAATACGGGCGGATTGAAACGGGTACGAGATGCCCAAAGCGCGCTGCGCCCGGCCTTAAGGAGGTGTGCCATGGAAGGCAGTCCTAGTCGAAAAACCTGCATGTCGCCCTCGGCACGCCGCGAGGACTCCGCACACGCATAAACGCCACTGGCAGATCGCCAAAACCACCACAAAGGCGCGCTGCGCCCTTTGTGGGCTCAAGTGCTTGACGTGAGCGACATCTAGGTTTTTTGAAGCATATACGACACGTACGCTAACTCCCTTCACCAAGGAGGACCCTATGCTGATGCTCAAAACCGCCACGGTACTCGAAGCTATCTCCAA
>CAJMRP010000220.1 GCA_905215765.1 uncultured bacterium | reverse complement strand
GCGAACCTCCAGTCCGGACCGCCCCGCGGTCCAACTTTCTGTCCGCACCCCCAAAGGCCTTGTTGAAGGCTCCAACAGTCCCTATTTCACCGCAACTTTTTTTGGTGCATTGGGGTCAAGTTACTTAGCACCAACTTGGTACAGACAAACCCGACCTCTTTGCACTAATTATTCGGCCACGGTGTGCTTGGGCTTGCGGTTAAAGACGAGCTTGTCTACTACGGCCTGTAGCGACATGCGACGGACGGTGTCGTAGGCTTCCTGCGTGCTGTAGGCGCAATGGGGTGTGACGATGCAGCGCGGATGCGCGATCAGGGCCTGGTTGGGCGCGGTCTCGTCGGCGAGTACGTCGAGCGCGGCGCCGCAGATGCCGCGCGTGCCACCGCTGGCGATGCCCTCGTTCAACGCGGCGACCAGGGCATCCTCATCCACGATGGGCCCGCGGGCCGTGTTAATCAAAAATGCCGTGGGCTTCATGAGTGCAAGCTCGCGCTTGCCGATGAGTTTTTCGGTCTCTGGAATCAGGGGACAGTGCAGACTGACGATATCCGATGTGCCGAGTAACTCATCGAGCGTTTGTGCTTTGGCACAGCCTGCCGCAGCGAGCTCTTCTGCACTCTTGGTCGGCGCCCACACCAGCACCTTCATGCCAAGCGCTTGTGCGATGGGCGCCACGGCGCGCGCGATGCTGCCAAAAAAGACAAGCCCCAGTGTGCGACCCTGCGTGCGGTGCATGGTATAACCGGCAAGTGGATTCCAAACGCCGTCACGCACATCGCGGTTAGGAAACGTAACTTGGCGCATCAGGTCAAGCATCAAAGCGATGGTGTGTTGAGCGACGTCGTCTGAGCAGTACCCAGGGCAGTTGGTGACGGTGATGCCATGAGAGGCTAGGAGTTCGACGGCAACGTGGTTAAGGCCGATGGACATGTTCGAGACAATGCGCATCCCCGTGGCGGCCATGGCGTCGGCACATGCATCATCGACGGGGCCGAACTCGCCGACAAAGCCCTCGCAGCCTGCCAGCTGCTCGACGGTGGGGCAGACATTGGGCTCGTGCGCGCAGCCCACCAGCTCAATCTGATCGCCACCTTCGATTGTGTCGAGCGCCGCCTGACCCGCCTCGGTCGAACCATCGACCATGTAATAGAGCACCCTATGCTTCACGGCAACCCTCCTGCCATGTGGGGACGGGGTAGAAATGGTAGATATTCTATCCCTCCGAGCCAATCGAAGTTGCGGTGGAATAGTTCCTGTTTGGGGGCCAGAAGGCTGGTTTGGGGGTGCGGACAGAAAGTTGGACCGCGGGGCGGTCCGGACTGGAGGTTCG
>CAJMRP010000219.1 GCA_905215765.1 uncultured bacterium | reverse complement strand
CCCAGCCGCTCGAGACACTTGCGACCGGCGGTTTTGGCTCCATCGAGATCTGCCGCGACACGCACCTGCGCCGCCGCGTCGCCATTAAACGCATCCCCCTTATCAACGGTGCCGGCATGCCCGCCAGCGACATCATGGATGTCCTGCGCGAGGCGCACACTGCCGCTATGCTTCAACATCCCAACATCGTGCAGGTCATCGACTTTACGCACGACACAGCCTATGCCTACCTGGTTATGGAATATGTCGATGGCATGTCGCTGGCCGAGTTTTTGCATCGCGTGGACGGCCACTCACTTACCTTTGACGAGGCCGCGGCCATTGCCGATGCCTTGGGCCAGGCGCTCACCTTCGCCCATAGTAATGGCGTACTCCACCTGGACATTAAGCCCGCCAACGTGCTCATCGACCACTCGGGCAATGTAAAGCTCACCGACTTTGGCATGGCGCGACTGTCGTCCGCCGGTGGCTTTGGCGGCTCGCGCGGCGGCACCATCGGCTACATGCCGCCCGAGCAGCTCGATATCGAGACCGGCACGGTCGATGAGCGCGCCGATGTCTTTGCCCTCGCCTGTGTGATCTACGAGGGCCTGTGCGGCAGCGCACCCTTTATGGCGGCCACGCCCGCCGACTCGCTCGACCGCATCATCGGCGGCGCCACCTATCCCAGCGAGCTGATACCACACTTTCCCCCGGGAGCCGAGGCTGCGCTCATGAGCGCGCTCTCCCCCATGCCGCAGGACCGCCCCAACAGCATCGAGGCATTTTGCGACCAGCTCCTTGCCGGTCTGGGCAGCGTGCGCGAAGGCCGTCGCAGCCTGGAGCAAATGGTTGGCGAGCTTTCGGATGACGAGCAGGAGCTCGACGATATCGAGCCGTCGCACTACGAGGACGACGCCATCGAGATCGACCCCGCACTCGGCTGGGCGGGCACGCGCTGGAGCCATGCGCGCGACTACACCATGCGCACTATCTCGGCGCTAACGTGCGGCACCTTTAGCTTTTTGCTGATGCAAACGGCCGGGGTCGCGGCGCTTCCCGGCCTGGTCATTGCGGCTATCGCGATCGGAGCGGCGGCTGGCCTGGCCCCCCAGATCGGCTCGGCCATCTCGGCTGTGGGCTTTTTGGTGCTCATGGCCAACGCCACCATGCAGGCACAGGGCATCCTTTCGATGCTGCCCGTCGCGGTGATCTTTGCCGCCGCCATGTCCGGTTGGTGGATCGCCTGGGGTCGTACCGAGGCTGCCGCGAGCGCCGCACTCGCCTGTGCACTCGCGCTTGGCTGTCTGACCGGCAATACCTTCCTGGCAGCTGGGGTCGCCGCCGGCGTCGCGTCATTTTGGCTCGGCCCGGCAAGCGCCGCC
>CAJMRP010000218.1 GCA_905215765.1 uncultured bacterium | reverse complement strand
GGTTCTTATGTGCGAAAAGCGCGGCTGCAACCTTGAGGATCTTCCTTTCGAGGTGTTCCAGGAGGCGAGCTCGCTGTTCGAGCGCGATATTACCGAGGCGCTCGACATCCCGTCGATTGTCGCCGCGCGCACGACCGAGGGCGGCACCGCCCCTGCCGCCGTTGCCGTGCAGCTGCAGCGTGCCGAGGCGCGGCTCGTGGTCGACGAGGGCGTGTTTGGATCGCTGACCAAGGTCGTCGAGATGGGTCACGGGGCAAAGTAGAGGTTTGGCTGAAGCCGTTTTGGCCATTTTTTGATAAATCGTTTTTGTTTTACGGGCGCCTGCTGATGTGGGCGTCCGTATTTTCTTGCTATGGGGGAGGGGTTTGTCGAGAACTTCTGTAGGACCTTTGGGCAGGTTGTGAAGGGGGGACGTTCGCGGGTGGCAACCGGCCGTCTGCTCTATTCGATGCGGTTGATGGGCGGTCGGATGGTACTCTAATCGGGCTTCGAAACAGAAGTGACACATATGGAGCGCTTTAATAAATTGCAACGTTTCAATAAACAGCTTTTTGTTTAACTGCAGCTAAAACTCTGTTACGATGCAGTCCAGGCGGGTGCCGGAATGGGACTTGGGCACGCGCGAACCTACTTGAAAGGCTACTTTTATGGCTATCGAGAAGACCTTCATCATGATTAAGCCCGACGCCGTGCGCGACCGCAAGATCGGCGAGATCGTTGCTCGCATTGAGCGCAGCGGCCTTGTCATCGAGCGCATGGAGATGACCACGCTCGAGCGCGCTACCGTCGAGGAGCACTACGCCCATCTGGCCGACAAGCCCTTCTTTGGCGGTCTCTGCGACTTTATGACGAGCGGTCCGGTCGTCAAGATGGTCGTTTCCGGTCTCTCCGCTGTTGCTAAGATGCGCACCCTCATGGGCGCTACCAACCCGCTTGAGGCTGCTCCTGGTACCATCCGCGGCGACTTTGCCGTCGATGTCGACGCTAACGTGATCCATGGTTCCGACTGTGTTGAGAACGGTGAGATCGAGATCAAGCGTTTCTTTGGCTAATCGGCTTTGGCTCCTCAGAGCTGTTAGCGTGTGGCATGGGCGCCGTGGAATTGCATCCACGGCGCTTTTTTCATGGCGGGGCTTTGCCGTCTGTCGGAAGGCGACTTGCGGTTTTGCCCCTGTTGCTATCAAATGCTAATGGTTGAAAGAGATATTCGTTTATTCGCCACCGTGTTGCGGAGTGCGAATTAAGGAGATTGCCATGCCCACCGATCCCATCCGCGATGTCGCATATTGTGAGACCCTTAATCGCGAACTTGTTTGCGCGCTTGGTTGCACCGAGCCGATTGCCGTCGCATATGCCGCAGCGCTGGCGAGCCAGACCTT
>CAJMRP010000217.1 GCA_905215765.1 uncultured bacterium | reverse complement strand
TGGCGGTGTTGGCGCGCAGTTGCTCGGCACGGTCGATGATGTAGACCTTGGCCTTGGCACGGATGGGCGCCAGAGGCACGTCATCGAGCAGCTCGCGGGTCTGGGCGATGAGGTAGCCCGTGGCGCTCTCGGGCGTGTAATAGTGCACGTCGGGGTGCGTATGGCGGGCGACGCGCACGCAGCTATCGCATGAGCCGCAGCCATCCTGCTCGCACAGGAAGGCTTGGGCGAGCGCCCACGCGGCGTCGAGCTTGCCCGCGCCGGGCGCGCCCAAAAACAGGTAGGCGTGCGATGCGCGACCGCTGGCGACGGCATTGGTCAAAAAGTCGCGCACGCGCTCTTGGGTGTCAAGCTTGGCCAGCAGGCTTGTCTGAGCGGGGGCCATGTTACTCGGCCTCCTGGGCAAGCGCGGCGGTGACGGCGTCCTGGGAAATGTCGAGGCCGTAGACGCGAACCTGCTCGACCGTCCGCGCGAAGACGTCCTCGATGGACGCGGTCGCGTCGATGAGCTTTACGCGGTTTGGTTCCTCGGCGGCGATGGCGCAAAATCCCTGGTAGACACGCTCTTGGAAGGCCATGCCCTTAGCCTCCATGCGATCTGCCGCGCCACGGGCTGCCATGCGCAGCGCCGCCTGCTCGGACGTGATGTGATAGACGAGCGTGAGCGCCGGGTGCGTCCCCGCGACGGCCAGGTTGTTGGCATCGCGTACTATCTGGCGATCGAGGCCATCGGCAAACGCCTGATAGCAAGTTGTGGAATCGTAGAAGCGGTCGCACAGGACCACCTTGCCGGCAGCAAGGGCAGGCGCGATGACCTCGTGCACCAACTGGGCGCGCGCGGCCTCGTAGAGCAACAACTCGCAGGTGTCGCCCATCGCCGTATTGGCGGGGTCGAGCAGCAGAGCACGGATCTTTTCGCTGATGGCGGTACCGCCCGGCTCGCGCAGGGTCACAACCTGGTAGCCGGCAAGGTCGAGCGCACGGGCAAGCAGGCGCGCCTGCGTGGACTTGCCGGCGCCATCGACGCCCTCGAGCGTGATAAAGCTATGTTGAGCGGGCTCAAAAGCCATGGGCGCAGCCCCTTCCTACAAGGCGCGTAAATGCAGATATATCAACCAAGCCATGATACCCCAGTGCTCGGCGCGTCCCAAATCCCACCTAGCCAATGGCTACTCAGGTGGCAGTTAGGGACGTTCCTAAACTGCCGGCAGAAAAGGAACGTCCCCAACTGCCGGCTTTTTGGGGTGCTGGGTATAATCGTCGTATTGCATTGAAATGTGGCGAAAGGAGTGGCAATGTCTCGGTATTGCGCCTCGTGCGGCAAGCTTCTTGCAGATAATGCCAAGTTCTGCACCTCGTGCGGTGCACCCGTTGAGCAAACAGCCGCGAGCGATAGCCAGCCCGCTTTTGAGCAGACCGGCTCCCTTGATAC
>CAJMRP010000216.1 GCA_905215765.1 uncultured bacterium | reverse complement strand
CTCGTCGGGAAAGCTGGCGAGCCGCTATTTAATTAATCTTTAGCATTTTGCATCTCGACTTAGGGCCTTCTTGCCGACATGTTAATCCAAATCCAGCAGTTTCCGCTGCAGTCAGCATGCTCGATTCGATTTTTGGCCAATCCAAGGTCTATGAGTCTTTTTGCCAATGGTATGTCCCCTGCGGCCCAACAAAGGTCTGGCCATTTGGAAACGCAATTGCACGCAGCGAGTTCGAATAGTGCTGAGTCGCCTCGCCCATATCTTTACCTCCTTTCGGGGCTCGATTTACAACCCATATATTTGGCTATCTGCCAAATACCATCGTGCGGGATTGAGCCACCTTGTGTCCCTCAAATCAATGAGTATGGCGAGAGCGCTGTTGAAAACGACTACAGCGCCCACTGTTCATTTAGGTTAAAGGCCTACAACCCGATCACAAACCTCCAACGCAGCAGATCGATGCGTGACGATGATGACGGTATGGCCGAGATTTCGCATACGATCCAGCATTTCTCGCTCGGTCTTGGGGTCGAGGGCCGATGTGCGTTCATCGAGCAGAAGCACGGGGGAGCCGGAGTAGACCGCACGCGCAACGGCAAGGCGTTGCTCCAGGTCTCCGTACCAGTTGTCGCTGGTGTCGTCCCAGGTTAGGTCCATCTGGCACCATTTGCCGTCGATCTTTACGGCGTTCCAGGTGTGGCCGTTGCCGGTGACGCGGCCGTTGGCGATGCCCGCGGCGTCAAGGAGCTTGGAGTAGATGCGCTGGTAGCTCTCGCAGGTGCCCTGGTGGCGCGTGAGGCCGCTCTCGGCCGAGCACCAGTTGAGGTTGTGGTCGTACTCCAGCTGGTCGAGCGTCCAGTCGTGGAGCCACAGCGCCATATCGTATTCCGAGCCGTCTGTCTCTTGCCTGCATAGGTCCACGGCGTCGTTGACGATCTGCGTGACGCTTGGGCGGGCGGCATCGTTTACGGTCACCTCTGCCGTGGTGTGCAGGTAGTAGATCCCCTTGTCGTTTTGGGGGTCGTTTCTGTCGTTGTCCATAAAGTAGAAGTAGATGCGGTACGTGCCCGATGCCGTGAAGTCAAAGGTAAAGTCGTGGCCCGCGGTGCCCAGGTTGCAGTAGCTGGCCCATGCCGGGCGCGACGGGTCGCAGACGCTTTCATGGCTGCCGCCGTCCCAATAGGTGGGCACGTCCATGCGCGCCTTGGCCTGGGACGAGCCGTTGGCTTGGGTTACGTGGAAGGTCGTCGGGGTGCCCGCGGGGGCGTCGTTCCACGAGACGGTGAAGGTGACGCCGTTTTGGGCTGCGGTGGCGGAGTGGGCGTAGGTGGTTTGTGACGTGGTGGAGATGGCAGTGGGGGTGGGGTTGGCTGGGGCTCGGAGGGATGGGGTGGGGGTGCCGGTTGCGGCGGTGGTGCCGGGGGTGGCGGCGGT
>CAJMRP010000215.1 GCA_905215765.1 uncultured bacterium | reverse complement strand
TCGGACATGAGTTCCGAGCGGGCCCCTGCTGTTAGCTTGTGGCACTGAATAGTTTAGGCTTCGTCGACGATCTTAAGGCCGCGCGTGTGATCGATCTCGTTGAGGAGGTTAACGCGACGCTCGTGACGACCACCCTCAAACTCGGCGTCGAGCCACTCGTCGACGATCATCTTGGCGAGCTCGGAGCCCACGACGCGGGCGCCAAAAGCGAGCACGTTGGTATTGTTGTGCATGCGGGAGAGCTTGGCGCTGAAGGGCTCGGAGCACACGACGGCGCGTACGCCCTCGACCTTGTTGGCAGCCAGGCTAATACCGACACCGGTGCCACAGATGAGGATGCCCAGGTCGACGTCGCCGTTGGCAACGGCCTTACCCACCTTGTAGCCGGCGATGGGGTAGTCAAAGCTTTCGGAGGTGTCGGTGCCAAAGTTCACGACCTCGCAGCCGCGCTCCTTCAGGTGCTCGGAAATGATGTTCTTGAGCTCGACGGCGGCGTGGTCGTTACCGATACCGATCTTCATGGATGGTTCCTCTCTGGTCTGTGCGGCGCAAATGCTAAAGGTGTTTACCGCGTTCGACTGCATGATAGCGCGACTTTTGTGTAAACGCTTGGGCGTTTTTTGGTCAAACGCTTTAGCAGGCAACAAGACTGGCTTCTCGTGAATGAATGTCGTCAGTTTGCGCTTGAGCGCCGTCTGCCGGAACCATGGTTGCGGTTTTTGATGCATTGTTATCAAATAAAGGAGCTAACTTTTTTGAGAGCCCAGCCCGTTATGCAAGCAGGAGATACCTATGCCCACCGATTCCATCCGTGATGCCGCGTTTTGTGATGTTTTGAACCGCGAACTTGTCTGCGCGCTCGGCTGCACCGAGCCCATTGCCGTTGCCTATGCAGCGGCGCTGGCGAGTCAGACGCTCGGTTGCGAACCCGATCATATGGATGTTGCCTGCTCAGGTAATATCATCAAGAACGTTAAGAGCGTGACCGTGCCCAACTCGGGCGGCATGCACGGTATTGAGGCCGCGGCCGTGCTGGGCGCCGTGGGCGGCGACGCTAAGAGCGCGCTCGAGGTGCTCGAGAGCGTTGACGACGAAGACCGTGCTCGTGTGGCCGAGCTCCTCGCCGATGCCGGCTACTGCGATGTGTCGCTTGTCGAAGGTGTGCCCAACCTCTACATCAAGGTGACTGCGACGGCCGGGGGCCATACCGCGGTCGTCGAGATTACCGATCACCACACTAATGTCACGTGCCATACGCTCGATGGTATTCCGGTATGCGGCAAGTCGGCGGGGGAGTGTGCCGCCTGCGCCGAGCGCGTGGTGGCCGAGCGTGCGGCGGATAAGGCCGATACCCCTATGAGCATTGAGTCCATCATCGACTTTATCGAGGACGGTGACATTGAGGACGCCCGCGCTGCCGTTGAGCGTCAGATTGAGCTGAATGGCGCAATCAGTGCCGAGGGCCTTGCGCACGCTTGGGGCGCCGAGGTGGGTCGCACGCTGCTGGGTGCTCGTGCCGATGACGTCGCCTGCCGCGCCCGTGCCCGTGCG
>CAJMRP010000214.1 GCA_905215765.1 uncultured bacterium | reverse complement strand
ACGCATAAAGGGGTGGATGACGGCGATGTGCGGCGGGACGAAAATGCCGCCGTACTTCTTGGCCGCGGAAAGACCAAAAACGTGGTCGTCCTCGTTGATGGTGCCGCCCACAGCGCACAGCGAGTTGTGACAGTTGGTGAGCACGTAGGGCAGCGGGAACTGCTCCATGCCCGAGGCGCGCGCCGTCTGGATGATGCCGACAAAGGTGATGTCATGGCTCGCCATGGCATCGAAGCGAATCTTGAGCGCCTCGGGATCTCCGGACGTATTGTGTGCCTGGAGGATCGAATACGCGATGGTGCCGCGCTTGGCATCCTCGGGCGTCTGCGTAATACCGCGCTCGGCAGCCTCGGCCTCAGGCACAACCTCGCTGCCGTTACGCAGGTAGATGCCGTCCTCGTACAGCTTGACCATACTGTCTCCCACTCTGCCCAAAAGATTTGGGCGCATAGCATACATTCGTTCAATATCGTGCCATAGAACGGTTGCCAGCGGGTTACGAATCTCGGCGTTCACTTTATCTCAGTAAAGCACAGGGCGATATTGGCGCAAGGAGTGTCCCAAAGTGCCGGCACAGAAGGAACGTCCCCAAGTGCCAGCCAAAAATGGGAGTGGATAACCTCCCGTTTCTAGCCCTCAAGCGGACCAAAAGTGGGAGATTATCCACTCTCATATTGTTAGGATTTGCGTCGTAGAGCCGCCGTAACTAAAGATCGGTTCCCGCGCCCAAAAGCTTGCGCATGACTTGCTCGGGGTTGACTGAGCCGTCGCGCGGGGCCAGGGCGGTAATCTTCTTTTGCATCTTGTACTCGTGCAGCTCATCTTCGAGCTGGCGTACGCGGGCGCGGAGCTTCTCGTTCTCGTGCTCGCGCTCCTCGGCACGCTCCTTCATATCGAGAATGCGCACCACGCCGGCGAGGTTGATACCCTCGTCGGTCAGCTGGTTGATGAGCTCTAGGCGCTCGATATCGGCACGCGAATACAGGCGCGTGTTGCCGCCCGAGCGCTGGGGGTTCACCAAGCCCTTGGACTCGTAGACGCGCAGAGTCTGCGGATGCATGCCGGTCAACTCGGCCGCCACGCTGATCATGTACAGCGGTTTATTCCTATTGTCCTCGGCCATGCTACCTGACCCCTTTCCGTCTCGTTATCGTCCATCATAAGCCCGCGGGCGCGGGTGTGCGCCACGACCGCCCTAGTACGTCGCCTTGTAACGGTTGACCTTCTCGCGATAATCGCGCGTGTCGGCCTCGCGCAGCTTGGTCATGGCATCGCGCTCGTCATCGGATAGGTTCGTGGGGACCTGCACCTTGATCTCGACGAGCAGCGCGCCCGTGCGGCCACGGTGCTTAACGTCGGGCGCCCCCATTTCCTTAAAGCGGAACTTCTTGCCCGTCTGGGTACCCGCGGGCACCTTCAAACGAACCGTCGCACCGCCGGGCGTCGGCACGTCCACCGTGCAGCCGAGCGCCGCCTCATAGACCGAGACCGGTACCTCCATGGTCACGTCGGCACCTTTACGCTTAAACAGCGGATGCTCCTCCACGTGCGTGGTCACGACCAGGTCGCCGCGCTCGCCGCCGGCAGCGACGAGGGCTATATCTACGTCCGGGCCGAGTATCCCCTGGCGG
>CAJMRP010000213.1 GCA_905215765.1 uncultured bacterium | reverse complement strand
CATCCGGGTAGGCGGGGTGGATATCGCCACGGTGGACCCGGAGGTGCTGCTGACCGATTGCTCCATGGTGTTTCAGGATGTGCGCCTGGTCGAGGACGCCTCTGCTTTGGATAACGTGCTGGTGTGCGCCGATGCACGCGTGAATACCTCGAGTGCCGCTGCCTTGTTGCGCCTGCTGGTACCGGGGATCGATGTGCATGCCCGCGTGGCCGAGCTCTCGGGCGGGCAGCGCCGTCGTGTCGAGATTGCCCGAGCCCTGCTGTGTCCGGGCGGCGCAGTGATTCTGGACGAGCCCTTTACCGGTCTAGACATCGCTGCGCGCGACGCATGCACCGAGGTCGTGCTCGACTTGCTCGACGGCCGTATGCTGTTGCTTGCCACGCACGATTCCGCTGACGCTCGGGCCCTCAATATCTCGGACATCATCACGCTCTAAAGACTTACTCAGCAACAAATTGATCCGTTTTTTCTCCGTCCCCATGGGGTCGGGTATGGTATTCTATCTACGGGGTAATACTTAGGAATACCAAGTAATACCAACGCCGTAGAACAAACTCCAGATGCGGGCCAATCGGGTTGCCTTCACAGCCCGTCGCCCAGCCGCGTGGCCCGCATCCATCCGCACCACCGTCGTTTCAAGAAGGAAGCGCCATGGCAGAACACATGACCCCGGTTGTCGCGAAGGTTTTGCCCGAGGAAAAGGCGGCCTTCGCGGCGGCAACCCAGCTCGTGGGCACCACGCCGTCCAACGCCATCCGCATGTTCATCGCCGCTTTCAATCGCTGTGGCACCTTCCCGTTCGACATTTCGCCCAACGGGGCCTTTGGCGCTGCGCCCGATTCTCATCAACAATGACTGTTCCAAACTGCCGGCACTTGGGGACGTTCTTTTTCTGCCGGCAGTTAAGGAACGTCCCTAAGTGCCGGGTTTTGAGGAGGTTGGCATGCTCAATGCGATGGCGTGGGTGCTTGCCTGTTTTGGCGTTGTCGCTGCCGATATAGCCCTGAGCGTGGTTCTGTTTTCAGTTCTCGATGCCGTGTCGGTGCTGACGGGCTATCCGATCGACAATCTCGATATCCAATGGTTCCAGGCTGCCGCTCAGACGGCGTCATTTTTGATGGCGCTGCTGTGGTGGCGTTATCTGTGGCCCCGCTCCTTCATGGCGCGCCGGCAAGGCGAGCGCCCGCTCGGTGGGGGAGCAAGCGCGGCATGGAAGCGCATTGTCTGCGTTGTCGTGATCGGCCTATCCATGCAGGTGGTCATTAGCTACCTATGCGACGGCGTGCTGTCGCTGCTGCCCGAGGTCGCGGCAGACTATAGCGAGCTCGTCGAGGAAACGGGCATGGGCGATACCAGCCTTCTTGCCGTCCTGACCACGGTGCTCGGCGCGCCGTTTTGCGAGGAACTGCTGGTGCGCGGCATCATCTTTGAGTTTTCGCTGCGTGCGTTTAATCCACAGTGCCGTTCGCTCTGGAAGCGCCGGCGCCGCGCGAACGCGCAGGACGGCGCCATAGTGCCCTGGGCGGCCCCGAGTACCTGGGGCGTCGCCGCGGCAATCGTGCTGCAGGCGGCGGTCTTCGGCTTTATGCACATGAACTGGGTGCAGGGCTGCTACGCGGGCGCTGCCGGCCTCATTTTTGGTTGGGTACTCGTGACCACCGGAAAGCTCCGCTACACGATCCTGCTGCA
>CAJMRP010000212.1 GCA_905215765.1 uncultured bacterium | reverse complement strand
TACTGGCTGCTGTCCAAGAAGATCAACCCCATGGTGCTGATCGTGGCCACCATGGCCGTGGGCATCGTCGGCGCGTTCTTCGGCGTGCTGGCGTAAGGGCCCGGCTGCATAGACTGTCATTGCAACCTGGTAAGGGGATGGAGCGGGCCTATGCCCTCCATCCCCTTACTTGTATAGAGGGAGTTCGTATGTTCGCGAAGGATCGCGAAGCAATGCGCCTGACGCCGGCAGAAGTCAGGCTGATTCTTATTGAGTCCCTGCAATGGTGCGCCAACAACGCGGTGTACTTTTTAGGGCTTATCGGCGCGGCGACGTATGATTTGGCTGGCACGGCCTTTTTGGTTGCTGCCATTACGCTCGTGCGCAATCTTATGACGTCGGCGGGCAATATGGTGTCGGGCTCGGTCATCGACCGCTTTGGACCGCGTCGGACGTCGTTTGTGACGTGCGTGATTACGGCGGTGCTATCGCTTGGCGTGGGGTTGGCGCCGTTGTCTGTCCCCGGGCTTGTGTTTGCCGCGTGCGTCTTGGGGCTTGCGGGCGGCTTTATCAACACCTGTACGCATGCGTTTCCGGGATACCTGGAGTCGACCACCGAGGGCCGTACCCGCGTGAACGGTCTCATGGTGTTCTACAGCAATATCGCCTATACCGCTGGCCCGCTGCTCGGTGGTGCCATCGTGAGCTGTTTTGCCACGCAATCGGTCTATCTGCTCATGGCGGGCATGATGGGTGTGGCGGCCGTGCTCTCCTTGGGCTGTCACGAGTGTGTTGCTCCCGCAAAAGGGGAGAAGCCGAAGGGCGGCATTCTGGGCGGCATGGCCGAGGGCGCGCGACTTACGTTTCGCGACCACGACCTGCGCCTTATCTTTATCTCGGGCTTTCTGGGCTTCTTTGCGTTTGGCGCGTTCGATTCGCTGGAGTCGTTGTTCTATCGCGATGTGCTCAACGTGGATATCGTCTGGCTGGGCTGGCTGTCCTCGGTCGTGGGCCTCACTTCCTCGGTGGGCGCGTTCATCCTGACCAAGCTTTCTGCCCGCCATGTCAACCTGCGATTGCTGCTCGGCGCGCTCATGGCCGTGGGCATTGGGTCCATGGTGTACGTGGGCACCGATATGCTGGGGGTCGCGATTATCGGTCAGGCGATTAACGGTCTGGCCTGGGGATTCCTGGAACCGCTGCAGATGATCTTGATTCAGGAGCGCGCTGACATCAAATACCTGGGGCGCATTACCGGCTTTGTGCGTTTTGGCCTGATGAGCGCCGGCGTGCTGCCGCTGCTGGCGGCTCCGTTTTTGGCGGAGGCTTTGGGTGTCCAGACGGTACTGTTTGGGGCATCGACCATTATTGCGCTGGTAGGAACGCTGTTCTTTGTCACACAAGGGAGGCGCCAGAGGCGTTAGCTATACATTCAATTCTAATTTAATACCACTCACCAGAGAATCTCGACCGTTCACCGAGGATTGGAGCAGATTGATAAGTGGTATTAAAAACACATTAGGTGTGTGTCTATAATTGGTATCGAAAAGAAACGCGATGTATAGAGTTGCGTGCAGGACAGAAAGGAAAAGCCATGAAGGAAACCGAGAAGATCGAGATCATGCACTTTAGCCAGGAGGGCTACGTCGAGGACGGCAAGAACGTCTACGAGACCGGCAAGAAGATGATTGAGCTCGCCGACAAGGTCGCCGACGAGGGCTACGACGCCGTGTTCCTGATGGGCGTC
>CAJMRP010000211.1 GCA_905215765.1 uncultured bacterium | reverse complement strand
ACTCCGCCATGCGCTGGGCTGTCTCCTTGAACTGCTTGTAGGCGATCAGGCGCTGAATCAGGACCTCGCGCAGTGCGTCGCCGTCAAGCGCACTGAGCTCCTCGAGGTCATCGTCGTCCTCGTCATCGTCGACGGATTTGCTGGGGGCCTCCTGCGGCACCAGCGAGGCGGCCTTAATGTCCAGAAGGGTTGCCGCGACCAGCAAAAAGTCGCTCGCCACATCGAGGTCCAGCGCCTCAATGCGCTCGACCTCTGCTAGGTACTGCTCGGTCACCTCGCTGATTGAGATGGCGCCGATATCAACTTTTTGGCGGGTTACCAGCTGCAGCAGCAGGTCGAACGGTCCGCTGTAGACCTGCGTCGACACGCGATACGACATCTTCGACCTCCTTTGACGGCGCCTTCGCGGCGCGGTTTGGGTGCATGTTGCGACCGTTTTGCACGGTCGACCTGTAAGTTTACCCTAGATGCCGGCGATTGCGAAGTCGAGTAGCCGCTCAGCCAGCGGATACACGGTAACGTCGAAATAGCGGCCGATCACGTCGATGCCGGTCCACATGGGCAGCAAGTACAGCTCGATGATAAGGATCGGCATGGCGTATTGCTGCAGGCGATAGTAGTTGGCGAGCGCCTTGCCCTTGAGGAACGGTACGATGATCGACGAGCCGTCGAGCGGCGGGATCGGGATGAGGTTAAAGAACGCGAGCGACAGGTTGACCACGATAAAGGTGGCGCCGAAGTTCATGATTTGGGACGCCACGGCAAAGGACATGCTGGTATAGAGGTTGCTGTACGTTGCGTGCATGAGAGCGGCCGCAAGGCATGCCAGCGCGATGTTCGATGCGGGACCGGCTGCGCTCACCAGAACCTCGTCGCGCTTGGGGTGCTTAAGGTTGTTGAGGTAGACGGGCACCGGCTTGGCAAAGGCGAACACCGGGCCGCCGGCCGCGAGCATAAGCAGCGGCAGGATGATGGTGCCAAACGGGTCGATATGGTTGAGCGGGTTGAGCGAGACACGGCCGCGCGAGCGGGCCGTCTTGTCGCCGAGTGCCCAGGCCGCAGCGGCGTGCGCACTCTCGTGGATGACGATGCCCACGATGACGGCGACAGCGCTGGCGAGCAGGTTCATGAGGTAGCTGCTGGACATGGCGCTCCCCTAGCGGACGCGGCGCGAGGCGCGCGTGAGCAGGTAATCGGCCACAAACAAAATGACGGCTACGATGGCGTAATCCAGACGAAACACGCCGCCAAAGGGCGACGTGATGACGCCATAGCCGGCGATGGCACTCGGCAGCGCGCGCGAAAGCTCTACGACAAAGCCCACGATCTGCAGCTTGGCGGTGAGGCCGCTAAAGCACAGCAGCACGGTCATCGCGCTCATAAAGATGCCGCAGATGCGACAGGCGATGGCGATGATGCTCATCGCAACGGCGGTGGCTTTACGAGAGTTCACGCGCGGTCTCCTCTTCGATCTGGGTGGAAAGCTCCAGCCATTCGTCCTCGAGCTTGGGCAGCTCCTGCTTAAGGCCGTTATATTCCCCCAGCGCGGCGTTGAACTTGTCCTGATCGGCATAAAGCTCTTCGCTTGCCATCAATTCCATAAGCTCGTCATAGCGGGCGCGCTTTTTGTCGAGCTCCGCCTCGATCTTCTTGAGCTGGTTGCGCACGCCCTTGAGCTTTTTGTTGAGCGCGGCACGGGCCTGGGCCTCGGCGCGCTTTTGCTCCTTGGTCTTTTTGCCCTCGGCAGGCTTGGAAGCGGCGGCGGGCGCATCGGGCTGGGCCG
>CAJMRP010000210.1 GCA_905215765.1 uncultured bacterium | reverse complement strand
AGTTCGCGATCCCCGGCCTTGACGACGAGTTCCGCGTCATCGTCTCCCCGTGGATTCTGACGGTGCTCGTGACCGACCGCCTGGCTCGCTACTACGAGACGGTCACCAAGCACAACCTCAAGTATCGTCGCTACTATCACCAGTTCGACTACTAAAGAAAACGGGTGCGGGAACGTGCCGGGCTATTGAGAGGAACACAGAATGAGACAGTACATCATCGCCAGCCATGCGCACTTCGCCACCGGCATCAAGGAGAGCGTCGAGCTGCTCTCGGGCGCTCGCGACAACGTCCACGATCTTTCGATGTTCGTCGATGGCCGCATGGACGTGGCCGAGGAGGCCCAAAAACTGCTGGCAGGCATGTCTGCCGACGATGATGTCGTTGTCTGCACCGACCTCTTTGGCGGTAGCGTTAACAACGAGTTCACCAAGATCGTCCAGACGCGTCCCCGCACGTACCTCGTTACCAACATGAACCTTCCTCTGCTCATCCAGCTGCTGTTCTCTGACGAGTCGGCGCCGGTTGAGGAGACGATTCGCGCCATCGTCGCTGCGGACGATACGCGCGTGAAGTTTGTCAACGATCTTTTGGTCGATGACGAGGAGGAGGAAGAGTTCTAATCCGCAGCACCTACTGACACGCCGTATGACGGCACAAGACCTTTGGGGGGTCACATTATGATTCAGCTACTTCGCGTTGACCATCGCCTGCTTCATGGCCAGGTCGCAGTTTCCTGGGTTCAGGGCCTTGGCTCCAACTGCATCTTCTGCGTGGGCGATAAGGTCGCTAACGACCCGGTGTGGAAGACGACGCTCAAGATGGGCAAGCCTGGCGGCTGCAAGCTCGTCATCAAAGATATGGAGCATGCAATCGAAGCTATCAACTCGGGCGTGACCGACAAGTACAAGATGATCATCTGCGTCGCCACTATCGCTGAGGCAAAGCAGCTTGTTGAGGGCTGCCCGCAGATCAAGTCGGTCAACCTGGGCAACACCAAGCCCAAGGACGAGAAGCGTCCCGACGCTCGTCAGGTCTCTCGTCAGATCTTCCTGACCGCGGCCGAGGAAGCCGATGTGCGCGAGATGCTGGATCGTGGCGTTGAGGTCGAGATTCGACCCCTGGCCGATGACCCCAAGGTCGACTGCGCCAGCGTGCTCTAGGCGTTCAATTTCGAAGAGTCTGAGCTCTTCGTAGTGTCCTATATGGAAAGGGGGATGTATGCTTACCCAAGCAATCCTCATCGGACTTATCGCCGCATTTGGTAAGTTCGACTGCCAGCTCGGTACGCTCTACGCGTTCCGCCCCATCGTCCTGTGCCCGCTCGTGGGCCTGGTGCTGGGGGACCTGCAGTCCGGCCTCGCGATCGGTGCGAGTCTGGAGCTGCTGTTCATGGGCTCGATCTCCATCGGCGCCTACGTGCCGCCTGATGAGACGATCGGCGGCGTGCTCGCCTGCGCCTTCGCTATCCAGCTGGGCCAGAGCACCGAGGCAGCCATCGCGCTTGCCATGCCCATCGCCACGCTGTGCCTTGCCATCAAGAACATCCTTAACGCCGCCCTGCCAATCCTGGTCGACCGCGCTGATGTCTACTCCGGCCAGGGCAACCTTAAGGGTGTCTATGCGATGCACTTCCTGATCGGTTTGACCGGTATCATCATGGCGTTCCTGCTGTGCTCGCTGTCGTTCTATCTGGGTGCTGACGCCATCCAGGGCCTGCTCGACTTCATCCCGCCCTTTGTCCTTGCTGGCTTTGGCGTTGCCGCCAACATCCTGCCGGCCATGGGCTTCGCCATGCTCGGCCGCCTGG
>CAJMRP010000209.1 GCA_905215765.1 uncultured bacterium | reverse complement strand
CACGCCTAGGGCGCGTACGGGCTCTTGCACGGGCAAGGTGCGCGGCGAAAGCTCCGCAAGGCCCTGGGCTGCCCGTTGCTCGCGGCGTTTCGCCTGCTCGGCGGCTACGGGCGTCAGATAGCGCTCGTCCAAAAAGGCCAGCGCGCGGTCCACGTCCAGGTCGCCGTAGAGCGTGATGTAGGAGTTGGAAGGATTGTAGTGGCGCGCGTGCGTGTCCAGGAACTGTTCGTAGGTGAGCGCGGGAATCGCGCGCGGGTCGCCACCGCTCTCGTGCGCATAGGCGGTGTCGGGATAGAGCGCGGCGTTGACGGCGTCGTCCAGCACGCTCATGGGGTCGGACAGCGCGCCCTTCATCTCGTTGAACACCACGCCGTTATAGCGCAGCGTGCCCTCGCGCAGGCTCTCGGAGCTGCCCTCGCCCTCGGCGCCCTCCGGCAGGTCCAGCTCGTAGTGCCAGCCCTCCTGCTCAAAAATGGTGGGCTTGGTATAGATGGCCGGGTTGAACACCGCGTCCAGGTACACGTCCATCAGGTTGTACAGATCCTGCTCGTTGGTGGTGGCAACGGGGTAGATGGTTTTGTCGGGGTAGGTCATGGCGTTGAGGAACGTCTGCATGGAGCTCTTGATCAGGTCGACAAACGGCTCCTTGACGGGGAACTTAGCCGATCCGCACAGCACCGAGTGCTCAAGAATATGGAACACGCCGGTGGAATCGGCCGGCGGCGTCTTAAAGCCAATGGCAAAGGCCTTGTTTTCGTCGTCGCACGCCAGGTACAGCAGGCGAGCGCCCGAGGCGGTGTGGCGCAGCACGTAGGCGTCCGAGTCGAGCTCGGGCACGGTCTCGCAACGCTCGACGGCAAAGCCGTGGCAGGTAGTGCCGGGTACCAGCAGCGCGGCAGCAGCAGCGCGCGGGTCGGTTGAGGTGGTGGGCATATGCAGTCTCCTTTGACGCCCCAGCGGGGGCGAATCGAGTCGAATCCTCGAGAGTATACCCATATGGGGCCGCGGCTCTGCGGCGAACTGGAGACGATGCCAGCGGATTGGGCATAGGCCCCGCGTGCCCGCCGAATGAGCGTGGATTTTCGGATGAAATAATCCGTCGCAGGTCCAAATGCCGTCCAATTATCCACTCCCGCACACCTTTCGTCTCCAACCGTGAGATGAGAGATAGACGAGAGACGTATACGAAAGATGGCTGTACAGCAAAGAGCCAAACAATTAATAGTGCTGTTTGGTTGGTGATTGTTTTTTCAGTAAAAACACTTACGAATAAAGCAAGTTGCAAACAGCTGCCCCCTTATTTCGTGCTCATTTTTAAGGCGAGAAATTGCCGCCATATGATCGGACGAGTTTCAACGATTGCGATTTAGTATTTGGCGCGGATGCGGTCGATTCCGATGAAACGCTAGTTGACCACGCGGTAGATTGTGCTTTCTCCCAGACGCCTCGGCAATGCGCAATAAGCCAG
The DNA here is from genome assembly GCA_905215765.1 of uncultured bacterium. GTDB lineage: Bacteria > Actinomycetota > Coriobacteriia > Coriobacteriales > Coriobacteriaceae > Collinsella. Next base: position 357 of record CAJMRP010000209.1, on the reverse strand, counting down.
ATAACGAAGCGATTACCGGCGCGTCTATCCATAGGGAATTCCGGGAAAGCTTCTGCGGACAGTCAAAAGATTCGTCGGCCCCAAGCGGATTAAAGGTATTTGCATAAGACGTCATTTAACTAGAGACGATGCATATTGAATCGTTCAATGAACTTGCACGCTGTGTCCAACAACGCCGATTGTTGTTTTAAGGGGCTTGATGAAAGAACAGGACCAAAATAGTACTTGCATAGTTAGTTATATAAAGTATTATAACGTATGGGATGAATGAAGGGTTCATCTAAGTGAGTTAGGAGTAAGGGATGTTCAATTTCGATGAGCCTCGTTACGAGAAGGTTGTGAGCGATGCCCTCGCTC
>CAJMRP010000208.1 GCA_905215765.1 uncultured bacterium | reverse complement strand
AGCTCGCTAATGGCGGCCTTGACGGCATCGGACTCGGTGCTTGCCGCCACGCGGGCATCGAGGCCCACAAAGTCGTTGGCGTGCACGCAGCGCAGAGCCTCGGCGGCCAGCTCGCGATCCTCGCACGCCGCGAGCAGCTCCTTAAACGGACGCACGCTACCTGCGATAATGCGCGCATCGGGAAGTGCCAGCTTGCGCACCGCCTCGGCCACGAGCGAGACGATCTCGACATCGCCCGCGGTATCGCCCGCACCGATAAGCTCAAAGCCCAGCTGTGTAAACTGGCGCGAGCCACCGGCATTGCGCTGACACTCGCGAACCACCGGCGCCTCGTAGCGAAGGCGTAGGGGCAGGTCGGCCGCGCGCATGCGGGTCGAAACCAGACGCACGATCGGCAATGTGTTGTCGGGACGGACCACCAGCAGGCGGCCATCATCGTCAAAGAGCTTAAACGGCGTGTCCGCAATGCGGCCGCCCTCCTCGAGCGAACCCTTGTCCTCGAGTAGCGGCGTCTCGATCGGCAGGTAATGATGCTCCCTGAAGCAGCCCTTCACTGTCAGCGCAATCTCCTCGCGCGCCTGAGCCTCCTCGGGCAATATGTCCCGGAATCCCCACGGTGTGGCCGTCATCTGGTGAGCCTCCTCATGCTGTGTTTCATATAGAGCAGAAGACCGGCATAGCTCCGCCGGTCTTCTGGGTACTTTAGCATACTAGAGTGTTTGCGGGGAGAATCGTCCTCCTCGGCTCACACCGTATTCATTTGGAAACATAGGAGCGGATTGTCGCAACCCAACCCCACCTAGACGCCAATCGCACGACGATACTCTGCCATTACCTGCGCATCGGCAGCTGCGGGGTCGGCAAAATAGCGCCAGTCATAGGTCTCGGCCGAAACAACTCCGCGATAGCCGCGCGCCACCAGCCTATCCAGGTCGACGCGCATATCGCGGTCGCCGTCACCCCAAGCAAGATGCGTCGTGCCATCTGCCGCAACATCGACAAAATGCACGTGGGCGACATCATCGCCAAGCAGATCGAAATAATCGTCGATGGTATCCCCCGCCACCGCCATGGCGCCCAAATCCAGACACGCCTTAAGTGCTGGATGATCAACCGCCTCGATCATGCGCTTCGTATCGGCTGCCGAGTTCACGATCATCGACTCAACCGGCTGTAGGGCCTCGAGCACCAGTCGCACGCCGCGCTCTCCCGCATGCTCGGCAATCGCACGCAGCATCGAGGTGCTGCGGCCCCACGCGTCCTCGATTGGCTCGTTCAAAAATGCCCAGCCGCTCGAGACCATGACCTGCTCGGCTCCAAGTTCCGCCGCGATATCCACAACGTTCTTAAAGTACGCGAGCGTGCGGGCACGCGCCTCATTCCCGCGCGCCGCGATATTCCACGGCTTGGGGTTGTTCTGTTCGGGACAAAGACCCACAATCCGAACCCCATACCGCTGTGATAGCTCCCGCACCTGCTCGAGCGAATCGTATCCATGGCAATCGACATACAGATGCATCGCCCCGGTCCAAAGCTCGCAACACGTGTAGCCCGAAGCCGACGCCGAAGAAAAGAACTCCTCAAGGTCAAAATAACGATGGCTGATATTCATGACGGCAAGCTGGGGATAGCTCATAATTACTCTCCAACCCAAGCGAGGCCCCGTTCCATATAGGAGCGAGGCCCGATTACACAAACGTTATTTGCTCTTAGTAGTCGAACTGGTGATAGTAGCGACGGTAGTTGAGGTTGTGCTTGGTGACCGTCTCGTAGTAAGCGGCAAGGCGATCGGTGATCAGCGAGGAGAGGATCCACGGGGAGACGATGACGCGGAACTCGTCGTCAAGGCCGGGGATCGCGAACT
>CAJMRP010000207.1 GCA_905215765.1 uncultured bacterium | reverse complement strand
TACTGGCTGCTGTCCAAGAAGATCAACCCCATGGTGCTGATCGTGGCCACCATGGTCGTGGGCATCATCGGCGCGTTCTTCGGCGTGCTGGCGTAGGTTCCTGCGTTCTATTCTGCCCCCAAGGGAAACGGCGACCCATTGCGGTCGCCGTTTTTTATTACCGAAAGCTAGCCGGAGGTGCTTCGTGATTCGATCTGACAATCCATCCGATAATGGCGTGAGCGGGGCGATGTATCTATTTGGCACGGCGCTCTTGTGGAGTTTTATCGGCATCCTCGTTCGCGCCAATTCGCAGTCGGCTCTTTTGATCGGTGCCGTTACGGCAATATTTATGGCGCTCTTTATCCTGCTCGTCGGTAGGCCTGTCCTCCGCGTCAGCCGTCTTATTGCCCTTGTGGCCGTCTGCAACTTCGTGACGGGCACCACGTTTAACTTTGCCAACCAGCTCACGACGGTCGGCAACGCGATCGTCCTGCAGTACACCTCGATGATTTTCGTTATCGTGTATCAGTCGCTCGCAACTCGCACGTTGCCCTCGCCTGCGAAGATTGCCTCCGTGGTGGTTGCTTTTACGGGTATGGGACTTTTCTTTTTAGGCGATTTGAGCGCCGAGGGCATGCTCGGCAACCTGCTTGCCGTCATTTCGGGAGCCACCTTTGGGCTGTGTTTCTTTTTAAACTCTCGCCCCGATGCGTCGCCCATGGTGTCCTCGCTCATCTCCTGCGGCATCTCGATACTGCCGATCGTCTATTTTGCCGGCGACCTAGGCTCCGTAAAACCCTTTGAGTGGGGGCTTATGCTGGTGCATGGCCTTTTTTGCAGCGGCCTTGCGAGTGTGCTGTATGCCAAGGGGATTGCGCGCACTAACGCGTTTGCGGCCAACTTGGTTTGCATGAGCGAGGTCGTGCTCGCTCCCTGCTGGTCGGCGCTCCTCTTTGGCGAGGTCTTTCGCTGGAACGAGTTTTTGGGCGCGGCGATAATCGTTTTGGTGATTGTAGGCAACTTGGCATACGATGCCTTTGGCGATGGCTTTCTGGTGGCGCTTGTCCGCCATCGAAACAAAGAGCGCGCCTGATGGGATACGTCTGCCGTTTACGGTAAAAAACACCCCGCTGAGCGAGTGGTATTAAATAGTAAGAACCTGCATATCTATAATTGGTATCAAATCATTTGTGCCTGGAATAGGTGTTAACAGCACACCAGGTACGCTTCGGGCCGTGTGGTCGAGTTTCCGGATTGATATCAACAGCGCGCGCGACGGTGACCGGCTATGACTCGAGATTTCCTATTTTGGAGGAACCATGCTTACCCAAGCAATCCTCGTCGGCTTAGTCGGAGCTTTTGGAGGCCTCGACTACCAGCTCGGCACCCTCTACGCGTTCCGCCCCATCGTCCTGTGCCCGCTCGTGGGCCTGGTGCTGGGGGACCTGCAGACTGGTCTTGCCGTTGGCGCCAGCCTGGAGCTGCTGTTCATGGGTTCGGTTTCCATCGGCGCCTACGTGCCGCCTAACGAAACCATCGGCGGCGTGCTCGCCTGCGCGTTTGCCATTCAGCTCGGTCAGGGTACCGAGACGGCCATCGCGCTCGCCATGCCCATCGCTGTCCTTTCGCTGACGATCGGCAACATTACTAGTGCCTTGTTCACCGTGTTTGTCGATATGGCAGACAGGTTCGCCCTCAAGGGAAACCTTAAAGGCATTTACGCCGTTCATTGGGGCATGGGTCTTTGGGGCTGCCTTGAGTATTTCCTGCTGTGCGGCGGCGCCTTCTATCTGGGCTCCGATGCCATCCAGGGCCTGCTCGACTTCGTCCCGTCCTTCATCATTGATGGTTGCGGCGTTGCCGCCAACATCCTGCCGGCCATGGGCTTCGCCATGCTCGGCCGCCTGG
>CAJMRP010000206.1 GCA_905215765.1 uncultured bacterium | reverse complement strand
TATCCATGACGGGCGAGGCCTCGTAGACGAGCGACACGGGACGAGGCTGAACTTTGAGTTCGGCGATCGCGTGCGCAGCGGCGGCCACGTCAGCGCTGGCAACGCCCTTGCCGCCCGCAAGTACACTCGTCGGGCAGATCGCCACGACACCTGTTACGCGCCCCGGCTCGCCCGAGCATTCGTACACGTAATACGCCGCGCCCGGGTCCTTGAGCATCAGGCCATCGGCAATGGCTCCGCGCAGAGCATCGTTGCCGCTCAGGATGCTGCCCATTGCGGGCAACGCCTCGAGCACGCGGTCCTGAGCCGGGCGGATGCAGGGAAACGGAAGTGCTTTCATGGGCGGTCCTAACGCACGAGTCGGTTTGTTCGCGGCTTATTATGCCCCAACTTGGCCGCTCGCGTCCCAGAGCACGTTATCGGCGAGCGCGATCAGCACCTGCTGACAACGAACGATATCGGCATGGGGCACATATTCGTTGGGCTTGTGCGCGAGCGCGAGCGACCCGGGACCGTAGCTCATGCAATTGCGGTTACCTGTCTTGCCGGCAATGACAGCGGTGTCGGTGTAGCCGGTAAAGAAGCCGACGGTCGTGTCCGCCCCCGTCACGTCATCGGCGGCACGCTTGAGCGCGGCTAGAAGAGGAGAGCTTGGATCGCGCTCGATAGCAGGGCGGTCGCCTGTCACGGTATAGCTTCCATGGCAGCCGGGAACCGCGGCCTCGGCACCGGCGATGGCCTGCTCTACCATGCGCGTCGCGGCGGCCGTATCAGTCGGCGGGGTCAGGCGCATATCGACCCAGACCTTGGCGTGGTCGGGCACGACATAGGGGCGATAGCCACCCTCAATCTGACCAAATGTGACGGTCGAAGGTCCCAGCTCATCATGTACGGGCAGCGCCGCGAACGCATGGCGCAGCGCACACACGACCTCGGACATGGCGGCGACGGCGTCTGCGCCCTTCCAAGGCTGGCTCGCATGCGCCGTGACGCCGGTCATCTCGATTTCGAACCACGTGCGTCCCTTGTGCGCCACCTGAATCTGTCCGTCGGTGGGCTCGGTATCCAACACCCATTCGTGCGAACCGACCCAGCCGGCATCGATGGCCGCCTCGGAGCCGCGCATAAAGTCTTCCTCGTCGACCGAGCAGATGAGCGAAAAGCCACGGCGGGGCAGCGCGCCATCCGCCGCCACGCGCTCGAGTGCATGGACCAGTGCGGCAATGGCGCAGGCCAGGCCACCCTTCATATCGCAGGCACCGCGGCCATAGAGTTTATCGTCACGCACGATTGCTCCGAGCGGCGGAATGCCTGCGTCCCAGCCGTCGCCCAAGGTGACGGTATCCATGTGGCAGATGTAGACGAGCCGTGGCTCGTCGCTCAAACCGGGCACGGTGACCATGAGGTTGCGGCGTCCGGGGAGTACTTCGAGCTCGCGTACCTCTGCGGCGTCCAACGCAGGCGAATCGAGTTTGGCAATATACGCCTCGACCAGGCCTTTGATATGTTGTTCGATCTCGCCCTCATACGCACCTGGGTCGGAACTGTCGATCCGCACGAGCCCTTGCGTAAGCCGCCAGGCAAAGTCCTCGTCAACCATATGCAACCTCACAATCAGTCTGCTTTCCAAACCGATTGTAAGCCTCCTGAGAGATCCGCGGCGTGCGCGCAGCAGTATTTACCGTTCGCAGGCCGAGCCAACGCGCTTGCCGTCCAAGTGGGTTCACAAACGGAGCAGTGGGTACGTACCCTTCATGGACGACATGCTGTGCGACATATCTGCCTTTCGGTATCACCGGATACCTCCACAGGTTTTGGCAATAATGCCGGACCTGCCCGATTCTGTGGACGATGAACTGCCTCCCATTTCTTGGACACGAGAAATGGGAGGCTTTTTATGCGTGTCG
>CAJMRP010000205.1 GCA_905215765.1 uncultured bacterium | reverse complement strand
GTCCCCGTCTCCTCCGCCGCAACCACACGCTGCGTCCAAGCCGGCATGGCAGCTTGTTCGGTCTGCGAGGCAGGCTCGGTCTGTGCAATCTGCTCATGCTGCATCAGCGACAACTCGCCGCGCCCGGCAAAGCCCTCAACTTCGTCGAGTTCATCCACCAGATTCACGCCGTGCACGTATCCCATATCTACAGCCGGGGAATCGCCAGCATGCTGCGCCGGCCCTCCAGCGCCATCGTATACAAGGGGGTTCCGGGGGCGCCGACCATGCTCGGCTTCCGCTTTTCCATAATCATCAACACGCGGGCCTCTTGTAGCGCGAGGCGCCCCGGGTTCCCTATCAACAAAAGCATCGGGCTCAATCGTCATGCGCCGATCGGAATCAACCGCTCCCTCGCCCGCGCACCCGTTGCCGCATATACTGTGCGCAGCGATGACCTCGGTCGCCCCTGCGCGAAACAGCCCCTCGATATCCGACGGATCGAGTGCTTCTATCAACACGACCACGCGACTCACGCGGCCTTCGGCCGTCAGGCGCGCAACAGTCTTGCGCACGTCTTCGGTATCGAACAGAGACGCCGCGATGATGGCAGCTCCGCGGCGCGACGGAAACGCCCGCGCCATGGAAACCAGCCCGTCCAGGTCACCCACGCGAAGCACCTGTGCACCCGTATCACGGCCCTCGACTTCCCGCTGCAACAGCCCGTAATCGCCGCACGCGCAGCACGCAAGCCAGATCGCCTTCATCACTCGTCGCCTCCGCTCTTTTTGCCGCGCGCCGTGGCGGGAATCGTCAAGCTGACCGTTCCCTTGCCCGATGCCCCCAGCAGTTCCTTGACGTCTTCGGGGTCAGCCGCCAGCGTCACCCATTCGATCTTGCCCTCGCGCGTGGCACCGGAATCTTCACTGGTATCGATCACGTACGCGCCGCACAACCGATCGGTTACGCCGTCTTTTTGCACATACACATCCACGTAGCTGCCCACGCCCGTAGCACCGCCGACCGAGTGCTCGGCATCGACCGCCACCGAAACGGCAACCTTGCCCTTAGGCACCTCGAGCTTGTGGCTCTCGGCCTTGGTGTAGACATTGCAGATCACGGCGTTTTTGGGAATACGCGAAGTCGTCACGTCGCCGCGCACCTGGCGCAGCTCGGTCGCCGCGTCACGCGGCAACAGGCTCGTCAGCCATTCCTGGGTTATGACATTGGTCTCATCGAGGGTCTCGCCCACATCGATATCGCGCGCCGCGACGCATACCTCGACGCGATCGCCACCGTACTTGGCCAAGGTCTCAGCCTGGACCTGTTCGGCTTGCGAGCGGATCGACGAGCCGTAAACCATACAGAGCAGAGCAGCGAGCACGCCCGCGACCAGACTGATGGCGATGCGCTTGCTCTTGTTCACGGCCGCTCCTCTCATGGCAGTGCCGGGCGAATGCCCGTACCACCATTGTCTGGGCGGTCAGAGTACAAAGCGGCGCAATCGCGATCTTGGTTTTCGATGTCAAACCAATCGCTGACCAAAAGCTGACCAGCCCGTCAAGCTCGTGGCAAGGTTTTGGTCAGCACGTCAGCAAACTGCATGCTTCAAGGCTTTTCCGCAGCAAAAAAGCCGTCTCCCGAACAGTTGGGAGACGGCTGTCATAGGAAAAATCAATTACAGATGGACATCGGGATCGAGCATTTGGGCGCTCACGCGCATGGATGACGCCAGGTTTTGGAACGTTTCCAGACGCAGGCTGTCGATCTGCCCGGCGTCCTCGGCCTCGCGAACGGCGCAACCCGGCTCATGGGTATGCGTGCAATCGTTAAAGCGACAGGCACGAGCTGCCTCGACGATCTCGGGGAACATTTTTGCCAGCCCCCGCTCATGACCGACAAGCGGCAAACTGCGCAAGCCCGGAGCATCGGCGAT
>CAJMRP010000204.1 GCA_905215765.1 uncultured bacterium | reverse complement strand
GCCGAGCCAGTACATGACGATGCCGGCGATAAAGCCGCCCGCAAACCACGGCACGCTCGGGATGCCCGAGACCATGGTGGCGACGACGCTTGCCTGCGCGGCCACAAAGCTCTTGTCGGGTCCAAAGGCGTCCGGACCATAGGCGGTTACGAGCGCGACCATGACGGCGGCAGCGACCAGGGCGCCCACGATGCCGCCGATGGCCTGGCCGACCCACTGTGCACGCGGGTTGGTGCCCAGCACGGCGCCGGCCTTAAAGTCGTTCATGACGTCGCCCGCAAGGCCGCACGCTACGGCCACGATGCCGGCGATAAAGAACAGTTTAACCTGCGCGAGCTGCGCGAAGGCAGCCACGATGAGCATAACGATGAGGCCAAAGATCTCCATGGGGTCGATGCCCGTCTGGCCGCAGCTCTGTGCGCTCATGATGGTGGTGACAAAGGTGAACAGCGTCACGATGACGGCCGGGACGGGACCAAGGTCGAGCGCGATGGCGACGATCACGGCGATGGCGGCAGCGCCCAGGCCGATGATGCCGGCGTCGAGTTTAAGGGAGCCCGAGATGAGCGACTGCTCGTCGGTGTCGGTGGAGCTGTCGGCGGCAAGACCGCGGACGATACCGGCGACCTGCGGCAGGATGTCCTTGAGGACGACGGCGACGCCAAAGCCCATCATGAGGCCCATGCCCAGGGACTTGACGATGCCTTGCGCAGTCATAACGTCGAGCAGACCGGCAGCGGTGCCGCCCACGATGATGCCAAAGTTGCCCAACAGGGCGCCGGCAAACCAGAAAGCGACCGGGGCGAAGCCCACGAGGAAGCCGATGGACAGCAGCATGGGCGAGTTGTAGATGGCAAAGGTCACGCCGGGGATGTTGAGCGTGCACAGCATGCTGGGCACCACGCCCAGGGCGTCGCGCAGCACGCTGTAGATGCCTGCGATGGCCATGGAGCCAAAGAGCTGCTTGCCGGTCTTGCCGCCGGCCTCGGTAGCACGCAGGGTCTGAGCTGCGGCATTGCCGGTAGGGAACTCCAGCGCGGCGTCCACGATAAAGTGGCGGTGGATGAGCGCCGTCGCCAGAAGGCCCAAAATGGTGCCGGCGAGCGCCACGATAAACATGTCGAGCCAGCTGATCTGGTCGGCATAGCCCAGCATCCAGGCGCCCGGGATGGTAAACGCCAGGCCGCCGGCGACCATGGCGCCCGCGGACATGATGGTGTGGGTAACGTTGGCCTCGTTGAGGCTGGCGTTACCCATGAACTTCAGGAAGAACAGCGAAATGACGGCAGCGAAAATGATCGGCCAGGGGAGTGCGCCCATCTTGAGGGCCGTGTAGGCCGAGCTTGCCGTGATGATCACGCAGCCAAGGACGCCGATGATGACGCCGCGCAGCGTGAGTTGACCGCGCATCGAGGTGCGGTTCGAGGGATTGCTCATATAGAACTCCTTTGCGTATATCCGCTTCCCCCGGGAGCGCCGCTACGGATACGGCGCGGGAAGTCGGGTTACCAAGGGCCGCCGCGTGAGCTCGCAAACGACCGCGCACCAGTATAGCCGCACGGCAGCTCATTTGGGACGGGGCTTTTTTAGCTACCCCGGGCTCGGCCAAAGGATGATTATTCTGGGACGGGGATTTAAAAATCATTAGGTACGCAATGATTTTTAAATCCCCGTCCCAGAATAATCATCGGGATATACTGCTGGGCAGACGAAAGGAGCGCCGACGATGCTTAATGGGTGCGCATATATATTGACGGTCGACGTGGGCAACACGTTCATTCGCTTTGGCCTGTTTGCAGAGGATTCGGCCGCGGCGCAGGAATGTCCGCTTGCGACGTGCGAGATCACCACGCCGTCGAGCATCACAGCAGACGAGGCGCGCATGCGACTTGTGCAGGTCATGGGCGCGCTTGCCGCCGATGCGGGCATGCCAGGTGCGCTTGTGCCTGCGGCTGCTGTGCTGAGCTGCGTGGTCCCGGCGCTCGAGCGCCCGTGGAAGGCGGCGCTTTCCCGCACCT
>CAJMRP010000203.1 GCA_905215765.1 uncultured bacterium | reverse complement strand
GCCTCGGGACGCGCCAGGCGCGTGCAGGCAATCTCGAGCACCAGGCGAACGTCGCTCGCGCCCCTCATCTCCAATGCGGCATCGTCGAGCACTGTCAGCACACGGGCCAGGCGGTCGGCAGGATGCTCGCCAAAGGCAGCGGCCTCGGCTGCAAGCGCCTCGGCCTGCTCGGAGCCGCCCTCAAACAACTCGGCACGGGCACCGGCAACGCAGGCAACATACACGTCGCGCACGTGCGCCACCAGGTCGCGCGTCAGCTCCAGCAGATCGTTACCTTCCTCGACCTGCGCGCGAATAAGCCCATACAGCTCGGCAACATCGCGATCGGCAATGGCGCGGGAAAACTCGCCCAGAATCTGGTCCGAAACCTCGCCTAAAAGCGAGCGGGCGTCGTCCGCATGCACAGAACCGTTGCCAAAGACGCTCAGCTGCTCCAGCGTGGAAAGCGCGTCGCGCATACCGCCCTTGGCATGGCGCGCCACAATGGCGAGTGCCTCGTCGTCGTAATCGAAGCCCTCCTGCTCGCACACGTATGCCAGGCGATGCTCGATATCCTCGTTGCCGATGCGGTGGAAATCGAAACGCTGGCAGCGCGAGAGGATGGTCTCCAGAATCTTTTGCGGGTCGGTGGTGCACAGCACAAAGATCACGTGTGCCGGCGGCTCCTCAAGAGTCTTGAGCAGCGCGTTGAACGCCGCCGTCGTGAGCATGTGAACCTCGTCGATGATATAGATCTTGTACTTGCCGCGCACCGGGGCAAAGTTGACGGAGTTGATGATCTCCTCGCGCACGTTGTCCACGCCGGTACGGCTTGCGGCATCGAGCTCGTAGACATCCGGGTGGTTGCCCTCGGCGATGAGCTCGCACTCCTCGCAAGTACCGTCGGGCATGCAGCCGCTTGCACCCTCGGCGCGCGCCGCCTCGGCATTGCGGCACAGCAGCGCCTTGGCCAGAATGCGCGCCATGGTGGTCTTGCCCGTGCCGCGCGGTCCGCAGAATAGGTACGCGTGGGACAGGCGCCCCTCGGTGATGGCGTGCTCGAGCGTCGAGACGATATGCTGCTGGCCCACCACAGAGTCGAAGGTGAGCGGGCGATACTTTCGGTACAACGATTCCATGGGTGCTCCCCCGGGTATACTGAGTCTTGTTGCCGCGACGGCCAAGCGGTCGCACGGCATACTGCATTCATAATAACCCGTACGGCGAGCCCGCCGCGATAGGAGTCCAAAGAGCATGGCAGACGCAGAGAGCAACCTCGTTCCCTCCGAAGCAGCCGACCAGGTCGAGGTCGCGCTCGAGACGCAGGCCGCGGCCGACGACGGCATCCTGTACCTCAACGAGTACCAGTACGAAAACGACCTGGTCACCGACTTCGCCCGTCTGGTCGCCTCGCCCAGGCGTCGCGGCTCGCTGTATGTCGCCGCGGCAATTGCCGCGCTCATCGGCATCGGCATGCTGCTGGCCGGTGGCAACTGGATCAAGTTTGGCGTCGTCCTGATCGTATTCGGCGCCTTTTTGGCCTGGTGGAGCAAAAACCTGCACCACACCCTCGCCCGCGACTTTATCGACGCCGTTGAGGCCGACGAGTCAATGGGTGGCCGCTATCGCCGCGTCGCCGCCAACGAGGACGGCCTGATGGTTTGGGGCAAGAGCGGCAAGTCACAGTTCTTCCCGTTTGACAAGCTCGACCACGTACTCGACGGCGAGCGCATCTTTGTGGCCATGTTCGCCGACCAGGGCGTGACGATCCCCAAGGACACCTTCGTCCGTGGCGATGCCGAGCAGTTCGGCCCCTTCCTCAAGGCCCGCATCAACAAAAAACTCCGCATCGAGACCAAGCGCAAGAAGATGAAGGCAGAAAAGGCCGCTGCCGAAGCCAAACAGGGCGACAAGCCCCAGGAGACCAAGCGCAAGCAGAAGAAGAACAAGAAGAAGCGCTAAGGCCAAGCCAGACAGGCAGCCTCGCATCCCGTTATCCTCGCCATCCGCCCGAGCGTGCTACACTAGCAGCATCTATGCCACCGCGAACGGCTCGGTTCCGCACCCG
>CAJMRP010000202.1 GCA_905215765.1 uncultured bacterium | reverse complement strand
CCTGGGCAAGGTGGAATCCTGGATGCTGTTCCTGATTCCAAGCGTGATAATCATCATGTTATCCACCTACTGCAGCGCAGTGCTGGGGCAAATGTCGGACGAAACATTTCAGATTCTATTCGGATACGGATCCATTCCGGTGGTTCTGCAGACTGCTGGAATCTATAACCTTCTGATGAATATCGATGTCAAAGAACGTTCCCGGGTGAACACGCTCAATGACTGTTCCTTCGGCATCTACCTGATTCACATGATTTTCGTCACCGCGTCTATGAAGTGGTTCGGTTTCAACCCGTACCGGTACAATTTCTTGATTTTCATCGGAATGGCGCTGGTGTTCTTCGTGGCCGCATTCATCATCACATACATTCTTCGGAAAATCCCGAAGGTGAACACAATACTATAGTTGCATATATCTCAAGTCGAGCATACATGGGGGAGGGTGTAGACAATACCGAAAAGTAAAATAATCCATCGGTGTTGTCTACATTTTTTTGTTAAATCAATTGGTATACAGAAGGGGGTAAAACCAATGAAACGAATCGCAAGCATATTACTAACCGCCGTGCTGGTCATCACCGGCACCGTGAACGCGCACGTCTCCGAGGACCCCGAGCGTGCCGCAGGAGCCGAGGTAGGCGCGCTCAAGATCGACCGCACCGAGAACGAGGATACTTCCACCGTTAACGATGTCATCGGCGGTATCGTCGCCGCGGCACTCTCGACCTGCTTTGTCGCTCTGCTGCTCGAGCTCGTCTTTCCGCGCGCGACCGCCAGCGCCGCCGGCATGCTCCACCAGCGCCCCATACCCCTGTGGGTGAGCGGTCTTCTGGGCACGATTGCTATCGTCCCCGCCGTCCTACTGCTAATTATCTCTATCGCTGGTCTGTCGCTTGCCGGAGCCCTCTTGTGCGGCGTTATCGGCATCGCGTTGGTGTCGAGTGCCTTTGCGGGGTGCGCGATCTCCCGCATGGTCGGACACAACCAAAACCGCTACGCCATGGCAGCCGTGGGCGGCGTAATCGCAGGCGCCCTCACGGGGCTTCCCCTCGTAGGTGACTTCATCAGCGGCGTAGCCTTTGTCTTTATGCTCGGCTACGTTATCCAGATCATCTGGCGCAACGCCCACCTCAAGCCGCAGCAGCCGGCTAATATGCCAGGACTCCCCACCGCTTAGCCACCAACCACCACAAAGGTGCCAGGTTACTTTGCACCAACAAACGAAGCGGGGCACCCGATCGCATCGACCGGGTGTCCCGCTTTTCTTGGAGGGTTCTCTAGTAACTTTTTCAAAACCAATGATCATCAGGTCGGTAGGCCTGTGCGTCACTCGCTACGGAGGCCGCACGCCATTAAGCAGGGGGGCAATTATTTTTTACGACGACCGCCTCCCCGCTTGATGACGAGCGCGACAACAATAGCCGCCACTCCGATGGCAGCCAAAGCCGCCACCAGCACCAACGTTCTATCTCCCGTCGAGGGCATAAAGCCTCGACTTGCTTCTTTGCTTGGAGTGTTGAGCACCGACAGTTCAATCGAACCCGTCCCGGCATCAGCGGTATCAACCCGCAGAGGGCTTTCGGCCGACACGGTCACCTTGGGCTTCGCGGCTGCAACCTGTTTAACGTCCAATCCCTCGGACGTAACCGTTACCGTTCGCTTGCCCTCAAAGGCGGTGTATCCCTTGGGAGCCGCGACCTCTTCGACGGTGTAGACACCCGCGTCCACACCGCTCAATTCCACATGGCCGTCCGCGCCCGTGGTGACGCACGCGGCGGCATCCGTCGACCACGAGCCGTCGGTCGTTAGGATGCGCCCGCGGTCATCGATGATGCGCAGCTTGGCGCCCGCGAGCGGTTTATCGTCCGAGCTTGAGCGCTTGATCAGACTGAGTCCCCAGGTGTAGGCGCACGCGTCATCGCTCGGCGTGCGGGTGAAGCCGGCGTCGCCGGACTGGTCGGCGAGAGGAGAGCGCGGGTAGCGCAGGCAGACCTCGTTGGGGTTGCCCTTGGTAGCGCCCCTATTGCAGCTGGCCCCCAACGGCGCATCGTAGACAGCAACCACGCGGGCGCCCGCGGTGAAGGCGTCGACCCC
>CAJMRP010000201.1 GCA_905215765.1 uncultured bacterium | reverse complement strand
TCAGGGAAGCGGGGCTGTCCCTCCCGGAATCGTCCAAATAGGTGTTGCCAATCCACCTCGCCGTCGCGCTGGGCATCGAGGCGGTCAAGGCGGGGCGCGAGGTCAGGTTCGTGGACTGCGCCCGGCTCGTCGAGGACCTGGAGGACGCCTCGTCGCGCGGCATCCTCAAGAAGAGGCTCAAGTACTACGCCCACTCGAGGCTGCTGATCATCGACGAGCTCGGCTACCTCGACGTCGGCAGCGCGGGCGCGGACCTGCTGTTCCAGCTGATATCGACGCGCTACGAGCAGCGCTCGACGATCATCACCACCAACGTGGGGATCAGCGGCTGGGGCAGGGTGTTCGGGGACGACGTGGCGGCGAGCGCGATCGCGGACAGGGTGTGCCACCACTGCCACCTGGTCAAGATAACCGGCAGGTCCTACAGGCTGAAGGACCTGCCGAGGGACGGGCCCGTCAAGCCGTGACCGGAATCGGTGAAAATACGTTAGCGCAACCGGTGAAACCACCTTTGCGCGAACGGTGCGCCTGTTTAGCGAAACTGGTGAAAAATAGATTGACGCTAACAGCACTTCAACAACATTGTCGCAGCCCCGACCCGCGGTCACGAGCGGGGGCTCCTGTCGTTTCCGTGCCCCTGGATTGGGTCATAGTGTCTGACTCTGCCATTACATCGGTGTTGCCGTGGTTGTTGAGTAGTCATTGGGCACTTGGCACTTGGGGACGTTCCTTTTGTGCCGGCACCTGGGGACACTCCTTATGTCAAGAGTTTGGTGCAACAGGGGTAGGCTGCCTTGTGCCAATCTAAATAAGTTGCGGTGAGATAGTTCTTGAATTGGCCTTTTTGGGGCTAAACAGGAACTATCTCACCGCAACTGCGTTGAGCGTTTTTTGGCAGCTGGTTTACTTGCTCGCGAAGAGCCAGATCAGGATGATCACCAGGATTGCGGTGACGATGCAGACGATGGCGCCGGTGAATTTGATGCGTGAGTCGCGGGTACGCTCGCGCACCGCGTCCTCGGTGGCTTCGAGCTGGGTAACCTCTCGCTCGGTCTCGGCGTGTTCGGCTTTGTCTCGGGCCAAGGATCCTGCAAGCGACTCAGTGATCTCTGGGTGGTCGTGCACCTCGGTCGCCTGTTCGATAATCGACTGCGCATGCGCGGCATCTGCTTGGGCGTTGGCTATGCTCTGCTCTTGGTCGCGGCGTGCCTTGTCCTCGGCAGCGATCTTCTCGCGCAGTTCGCGCTGGCGCGTTGCAGCGGCGGTTTTTGCGGTCTGCAGCTCGTCGCGCGCGGCATCGGCCTCCGCCGTCACGGCCTGATGGGCTCGCTTGGCGTCGGCGATGGGGGCTTGCGCCTGCTCGACGGCCTGCTCGGCTGCGGCAAGCGAGTGTTCAAGGTCGGCGGTGATGCGCGGGACATCTTCTTCGGCTTTACGCAGGGCATCTGCCGTGTCGGAGATCTGCATCGAGAGCTCGCTGGTGCGCACCGTATAGTTGGCGGGATTTGCCGAGGGATTGCGTTGCAGCTCGGCATACTCATGACGCAGCGTCTCGAGCTGGGCGCGCGTGGCGTCGACGGTTTGTTGTGCGGCGGCAATGCCGGCGTCTCGCTCGGCCTTTACCTTGTCGCGGATGCGCTTGGAATCCTCAAGACGTCGAATGAGGCGGTTGCCGGTCTCGCGCGAGCTCGCCTCGCGGGCCTCCACGGCATCGAGCGCGGCCTTCAGGCGGAGCTCAGTCGCGTCATCCTCTGTCTTCATTTGTTCGAACTGACCCTTGAGCTCTGTCGCTTTGGCGGCGTGGGCATCACGGTCAATCTCGGCGGCCGCTGCAGTCTTTTGGGCCGTGGCAATCGCCTGGCGCTGGTCGGCGACGATCTGGTCGTAGCGGCCTGCGATATCCTGGCGCGTCTCGAGTTCCTCGGCCTGATCGGCAATGCGCTGCTCAAGTTCGGCCAGGTGGGCGCGGGCATCGGCAAGTGCCTTTTTCGCGGCATTCATCTCGCGCATGGCCGAGGCACCCTGGGCGATAAAGGCGCCCACGGCGTTCGCTGTGTTCGAGACAGCGGTCCCCAGATCGCGGCTCGCGGCGGGGGAGTGCGGGGCGGTC
>CAJMRP010000200.1 GCA_905215765.1 uncultured bacterium | reverse complement strand
CAGGTTAAGGGCGCGGCGGCGGCCCTTGGTGCGCGTATGCAGGCCGAGAGCCGCATGCATCCGCGCGTTGCCGGCCCCGACCCCGAGTTCTTGGGCCTTATGCCCGACTACCTGGCTGGCATTACCCTGCGCGGCCTCGCCGTCATCTGCGCCGACCTGGACGGCAAGCGCCAGACCTTCCTGCTGGAGGCCGAGCACGTGGCTCCGCATCGCATGCCGCTCGACCTGACGGTGGCCTCGGTCGACCGCTTTACCATGGCGCACCAAACCTGCACCTTCCGCGAGCTGCTGGACGGCGACGCCACGACTGAGCAGCTCGTTGTCACCTTCCTGGCCATGCTCGAGCTCGCCAAGCGTGGCTCGCTTACGCTGAGCCAGGACGAGATCTTTGGAACCATTCAAATCAACCGCGTCGAGAGCGCCGAGGCCTATGTGCCCGGCGAAGGCCCCGAGCTCACCGAATAGGAGCGGCAACCATGTCAACCCTTTCCACGCTTGAGGCAAACAGCCTCAAAGGCGCCCTCGAGGCGCTGCTGCTGGTTTCGAGCGACCCCGTGAGTGCGCCCGCGCTGGCCGGCGCACTGGATATCGCCCCCGGCGAGTGCGCATCGCTGTTGGCCGAGCTCAAGGTTGAGTATGAGGAGGCCAACCGCGGCTTTCAGCTGCGTGAGGTCGCCGGCGGCTGGCGCCTGTTTACACACCCTGCCTACCACGACGTGGTCGAGGCCTACGTGCTGAGCTGGGACACGCAAAAACTATCGCAGGCGGCGCTCGAGACCCTGGCCGTGATCGCCTACCACCAGCCCGTTACGCGCGAGGTGGTTAAGGGCATCCGCGGCGTCAACTCCGACGGCGTCATCGCGTCGCTCGTGGACAAGGGCTTGGTGCGCGAGCTCGGCCGCGACCCCCAGCGCGGTCAGGCCATCATCTACGGCACGACCAACGCCTTCTTGGAAAAATTCGGTCTGCGCTCCACCCGCGACCTGCCCGATCTGGAGCAGTTTGCCCCCGATGAGCAGTCGCGCCAGTTTATCCGCGAGCGCCTGAGCGGCCGCAGTATTCAGTCCACGCTCGAGGAGCAGGCCGAGGACCTGGACGAAGAGCGCGAACTGATCGATTCCGATGTTGAGGACGACGCAGATGAGGAGATCCTGACCAGCGGTGTCAGCTCGGAGGATATGTATGACGAGGATTAACGAAGCAGAGGAGACACGCATCGCAAGCGCCACGGACGCTACGGCGCCCACAGGTGACGCCCAGCCCGTCTATCCGCACACCATGCGCCTGCAGCGCTTTTTGGCGCGTGCGGGCGTGACGAGCCGCCGCGGCTCGGAGGACCTGATGACCGCCGGCCGCGTGACCGTCAACGGCGAGGTCGCGACCGAGCTGGGTACCAAGGTAGACGTCGACCGCGACCATATCGAGGTCGACGGCATGCCCGTCAAGCTCAACCAGGGCGCCGTGTACCTGATGCTCTACAAGCCAACTGGCTACCTCACCACCATGAGCGATCCGCAGGAACGCCCTTGCGTGGCCGACCTGGTCCCGCGCGACCGTTTTCCGGGGCTCTTCCCGGTGGGTCGCCTGGACCGCGACACCACAGGCCTTTTGCTCTTTACCACCGACGGTGATCTGTCGCAGGACCTGCTGCACCCCAGCAAGCACGTCTACAAGACCTATCAGGCGCTCGTGGACGGCCACCTGACCGATCGCGACTTAGAACCGCTCCGCCGCGGCATCGAGCTCGACGACGGCCTGTGCCAGCCGGCGATCTGCCGCGTCATTACCGCGCGCGAGGCCGAGGCCGTGGCTCCGCAAGGCGTCAAGCCCGGCACCACCGCCGTGGAGGTCATCATCCGCGAGGGTCGCAAGAACCAGGTCAAGCGCATGCTGAGCAAGATCCACCATCCGGTAATCCGTCTGCATCGCTGCAACTTTGCCGGCCTGGAGCTCAAGGACGTGGCCAAAGGCTCGTGGCGCGAGCTCACCGAGCGCGAGGTACAAATCCTCAAAAGCGGTGGCATCCCTCGCAAGCAGGCCAGCGCCATACGCGGCGGCAAGCCCCAAGACACGCCCGCCAGCCGCACGCGTCACCACGGCAGCCACGGCTCCGCACCCAAGCGCCACACCTACCGCGATTCCGAGCCGACG
>CAJMRP010000199.1 GCA_905215765.1 uncultured bacterium | reverse complement strand
GGCCGTGACGGCGGCATGCACCACCGCGTCGCAGGTCTCCCCCGCCGCCTTCACAACCGGCCACTCTGCGAGCAGCTCGTTGACGGAAGGAATAGCGCGAAGGCGGGCGCGTACCTCATCGGACATGTTCTGGCTATCGCTCATGTGCGGCCTTTCAAAAGAAACGTGGATCAGTCGAATACATCAGCTGAGTCAATTACTCGTCATTATCCCCGCGCGCGACGATCTTTTCCACGCGAACGGCGTTTTCCTGGGTGAGCGCGGCACCCGTCAACGGATCCCAACGCAACGGCGTATGGTCGAGCGGGCCCACGCCCAAGGCTTGAGCGCCGCCGGCATCGGCGCCAAACGAACGCCCACCGGGGGCGGCCGACGTAAAGATGCACGCCGGATGCAGATACGGCGTCGTCTCCACGCGCACGCGGTCGCGGCCCATATCGCTCACGAGTTCCACGACCTCGCCATCGGCGATACCCATGCGAGCGGCGACATCGGCATTCATCTGCACGGCGTCCAAGTCGGAACCCGCCTCGGCGGCACCTTGAGCCGCGAGCCTGCGCGAGGTATGCGACTCAAAGGGTCGATTGCCGCTAATGAGGCGAAACATCCCCGGGCCAGGCTCCACCATGGGCGCAATCCAGTTGGGCACACGACCCATGCCGACTCGTTCCCATACGTCGCTTGCCAGAGCAATTTTGCCGCCGGCAAGCGGAATCACCGGCTCACCCGTGCGCGACGGCAGCGCCACGCCCGTATCGGCCCAGCCGCGCTCCTTGAGCTCGTCCAGATCGATCCCAAAAGGCGCCACCTGGGCAGCCGCCAGATCGTCAGACGTAAACTGGAAATACTCGCCCACGCCACACGCCTGCGCCAGACCGGCAAAAATCTCCCGACCGGGACGTGTGTCGTCATGCTGCACAGGCAGCACGGCGTTGCGGTAGAACACGCGCGCATCGTTGGTGCCTATCACCGTTCCCACGCCACGGTCGGCCTCCAGATACGTCACGTCGGGCAGCACGAAGTCAGAAGCGCGCGCTGTCTCGGACCAGCGAATATCAACGGTCACGAGCAAGTCGAGCTGTTGCAAAATACCCAACCAAGCCTGCGCATTGCCATAGCCCGCACCGGGGTTACTGGCATAGACGATGAGCCCACGCAAATCGCCGGCAAGAATCGACTGACCGATGGTCGTGCACAGTCCGCGCACCGGATCGACCAGTGAATAGCGCTCGGACCCCAACTTGGGCTCACGTGGCATCGACGGCGTCGCAAAACGCGCAGGGTCCAAATCGCCCAACGCAAGCGGCGTGGGCGGGTTGAGGGCACCGCCCGCGTGTCCGATGCAGCCCAGCAGCACATCGATCAGACAAATCGCGCGCGCGGTCTGGGTGCTATTGGCATACGCGATACCGATGCCGCCATGAAAGCCCGCATCCACCACAGCGGCAGGCGCGGCGGCAGCCAGATCGCGCGCCGTCGCAATAATCTCTGCGGCCGGCACGTCGCACATCGACTCGGCCCACTCGGGCGTCCAAACAGCAGCCGCCTGCGCCAGCTCGCCAAAACCCGTGGTATAGCGGGTCACGAACTCGTGGTCATACAGGCCCTCGGCAATCAAGACATGCGCAATGCCCAGCAGCAAGGCCAGGTCACAGCCCGGGCGCACGCGCAGCCAGCGGTCGGCAAGCGCAGCCGAGCCACTGCGCCGGGGGTCGACCACGATAATCTTCGCCCCACGGCGACGGGCATCGTTGAGCGCATCAACGGTCCCCATCGTCGACGAATCGACGATGGAACGCCCCAGGTACATGATGCAATCGGTACGCGCCAGGTCGGAGGCGGGGCTGTAGCCCAGGCTGTGCTCCCAACCGGTGAGACGGCTTACCTCGCAGGCGCCATCGGCACCGTACACGTTGGGCGAACCCAGCGCATGCATAAGGCGATAGGCCCAGTAGCGGTCGAACGAGGGAACGCCGAGCGTCATGCCCAGCGCACGAGGCCCGCACTCGTCAACAATCCCCAAAAGACGCTCGGCAATCTGAGCAAACGCCTCGTCCCAGGTAATCGCATCAAACCCCGAGCCATCCCGGCGGCGTCGCATGGGGTGCACGATGCGGTCGCGCTCGTCAAACGGCATTGCCAGGCGATGCCGTCCGCGGGCGCACAGGGCACGCGCCGAGCACGGATGCCCCGGCACC
>CAJMRP010000198.1 GCA_905215765.1 uncultured bacterium | reverse complement strand
TCGCCGCCGTCAACAACGGCGAGCTCGCCTTTGTGGTGCCAGCGGACGAGTGTCTGTGTGGCACGGCGACGCTCATCGAGCAGCTGGCCCAGACCAAGGGAATCCCGGTCACGCGCGTAGACATTCCCGCGCAGCTCAAGGGTGCGCTGTTCCTAGTGAGCGACGAGCACGGCGTGGTCCCCGCGACCGAGACGAACGCCGCCGAGGCCGACGCCGCCACGGTCGCCTTCTTCGCCGAAGGCTACGAAAAGCTCCGTGCCCGCCGCTAAATGATTTTTCTGGGACGGGGATTAAAGAATCATTTTGGTCCCCGCCGCCGCTGCGAGCGAAGGACAAGCTAAACGCTTTCGTTCGCGAACAGTTCTGTCACCTTGGCACCGCGCGCGGTGCACACCTGCAGTTTCGCAGCCATAATGGTGGCAAGACAACCAAGAGGGGAGCGGAATCCATGGCGCTGATCTATATCGTTGAGGACGACGAGCCCATCCGTCGTGAGCTTGTCGACATCCTTGCCCGCGCTGGGTTTGAAATCGAGGCCTGCGAATCGTTTGAGCATGTCTCGCGCGATATTCTCGCCGCCGCACCCGACCTGGTGCTGCTCGACCTCACGCTTCCCGTCAAAGACGGCCAGCACATCTGCCATGAGGTCCGTCGCGAATCCGAGGTCCCCATCATCGTTCTCACGTCGCGCACGACCGAGATCGACGAGGTCATGGCCATGACGCTCGGCGCGGACGACTTTGTTCCCAAGCCCTACAGCGCGCGCGTGCTTGTGGCGCGCATCAACGCACTGCTGCGTCGCACCGCGGCGGCAGGCGAGCGCAGTACACTTGTCCACAAGGGGCTGGAGCTCGACCTCGCCCGCTCAATGGTCACCAACACGCAAACCGGCACTAGCACCGAGCTCACCAAAAACGAACTGCGTATCCTCTCACTGCTTCTGAGTCGCGCGGGCAAGATTGTTTCGCGCTCGGCCATCATGCAGGACCTGTGGGACTCCGACGCCTTCGTGGACGACAATACGCTCACCGTCAACATCAACCGCCTGCGCACCACGCTCGAAAAAATCGGCATCAAGGGGTATTTGACGACGCATCGCGGCCAAGGCTATTCGGTCTAGGGGCCGGCTATGTCGTTTGGCAAATTCTTTAAAGATGCGCTGCTTCCCGTCGCCGTGTGGACGTGCGGCGTGCTGCTGAGCTGCTTTGTGCTGACGGTCGCCGGTGCACCCGTTTCTATTGTGGTCGTGGCGGTCGGCGTGTCCTTTATCTTTGGTATGCTCGGCATCGTGGTCGAGTACGCGCGTCGCCGCCGTTTTCTGCGTCAGCTGGAGCGCGCGGCCGAGGAGCTCGAGAGCCCCGCATGGGTGCAGGAGATGGTGCAATGCCCGACCTATGCCGAGGGCGAGCTCGAGTACGAGGTCTTGCGCCGGGTGGGCAAAGCCGCTTGCGACGAGGTTGCCGAAGGCCGGCGTCAGACCGATGACTATCGCGACTATATCGAGAGCTGGGTCCACGAGGCCAAGCTGCCCTTGGCGGCGGCTCACCTGATTTTGGAAAACCTAGACAGCGGCGAAGACGACCTGTCGCGCGTGGACGACCTGGCACGCGAACTTGCCCGCGTGGAGCGCTATATCGACCAGGCGCTCTACTATGCGCGCTCGGAGGTTGTGGAGCGCGATTACCTGATTCGACGTTGGAACCTCAAGGCTCTGGTGACGGGCGCGATTAAAGCCAACGCGCGAGCTCATCGCGGCGCACGTGGCCCCGGTGTGCGAGAACCTCGACTTCGAGGTCTTTACCGACGAGAAGTGGCTCGAGTTTATTCTGGGCCAGCTTATTCAGAACAGTATTAAATATGCGCGCGAGGACGGCGCGAAGATCGTGTTTTCGGGCGCGTTGCTGGACGAGGGCCTGGCGAGCGAACGCATCGAGCTCACCGTCGCGGACAACGGCTGCGGCGTGAGCGCGGCCGACCTGCCGCGCGTGTTCGAGAAGGGCTTTACCGGCGACAACGGCCGCACCACCAAGCGTGCAACAGGTATTGGCCTCTACCTGGTGGCGCGCCTGTGCTCCAAGATGGGCATCGACGTCACCGCAGCATCCGACTCCGGCAAAGGCTTTGTCGTCACGTTTGCCTTCTCAACCAACAAGTTTCAATACTTCGAGTAACGCACACGGCAGATGTCCGCCTCAAACAAAACGTGCCGCCCCAAACGGGGC
>CAJMRP010000197.1 GCA_905215765.1 uncultured bacterium | reverse complement strand
ACTTTGCCACGCTCGACGTGCTGCCGAGCGGCCGAGAGCTGCTGGCCAAGTCGCGCGCCGAAAGTGCCCGCCGTCGCGCCCAAGACGAGCGCCTGGCAGTCGCCGCCCAATGGAACAAACGCATCCAGATCGCGGACGCGAAGGAGAAGAACATGGACATCCGCAATCTCGAGGGCTCAATCGTCGCCCTCGTCACGCCGTTTAAAAAGGATGGCAGTGTCGACTTTGACGCACTCGAGCGCCTTATCGATTTCCACCTGCAAAACGGCACCGACGCCATCCTCACCCTGGGCACCACCGGCGAGAGCGCCACGATGACCGACGACGAGGACAACTCCGTCGTCGCCGCCGTGGTCAAGCATGTTGCAGGACGCGTCCCCGTCATTGCCGGCTCGGGCTCCAACTCCACGCAGACCATGCTCACCAAGTCGCTTACTTACCAGGGCCTGGGCGCCGACGGTCTGCTGCTCATCACCCCCTACTACAACAAGTCCAATGAAGAGGGTATCTATCAGCACTTTAAGACCGTCGCCGATGCCGTGGACATCCCCTGCATCCTGTACAACATCCCCGGCCGCTGCGGCTGCGGTATCAGCGAGCGCAACGTAGAGCGCCTGGCCGCGCACCCCAACATCATGGGTATTAAGGAGGCCTCGGGCAACGTCGCCTACGCGGCCAAGATCGCCCACCTGCTGTCAGACGACTTCCGCATGTACTCGGGCGAGGACGCGCTTACCGTACCGCTCATGAGCCTGGGTGCTTCGGGCACCATCAGCGTGTGGGCCGATGTGCAGCCGCAGCTCGTACATGACATGTGCCGCGCTTATCTGGACGGCGACGTAGCGCGCGCCCGCGATATACAGATTGCCGGCCAGCCGCTCATCAATGCCCTCTTTAGTGAGGTCAACCCCATCCCCGTCAAAGAGGCGCTCGCCCAGATGGGTATGATCGAGGCAAACTACCGCATGCCGCTGTGCCCCATGGCAGACGACACGCGCTCTGCACTTACCGATGCTCTGAAGGGGGCTGGTCTGCTTGATTAAGACCGTCATTATGGGAACGGGCCGCATGGGCTCGCTCATCCGCACCACCGCCGAGGGCGTTGTCGACGCCGCCGGTCAACCCGTTTTTGATATCGTGGCCCAGATTGGCTTCGATTTGAGCAAGCTCGAGAACGCACCGGCTGCCGATGTGATTATCGACTTCTCGAACGTCGTGACCTTCGATGCCGTCGTCGCCTATGTCGAGCGCACGGGCGCGGCATTGGTCTCAGGCACCACAGGCTACACCCCCGAGCAGATGGACCGTCTGCGTGAGCTGGGCCAGAACACCCGCGTTATGCACTCGGGCAATTACTCCATCGGCATCGCAGCCCTGCGTCATCTAGTGGCCCAGGCCACGCGCGAGTTGCCCGGCTTTGACTGCGAAATCGTCGAGACGCACCATAACCAAAAGGTCGACGCCCCCAGCGGTACCGCCAAGCTGCTGCTCGACGCCGTAGTCGAGGCCGAGCCCGAGACAGGCTACCACCCCGTCTACGGACGCGAGGGCATGTGCGGCGCACGCGATCCCAAGGAGATCGGCATGCACTCGCTGCGCGGTGGCACTGTCGCCGGCGTCCACGAAGTGAGTTTCTTTGGCCAGGACGAGGAGGTCACGCTCACCCACCGCGCCACGAGCCGTCAGATCTTCGTCAACGGCGCCCTGGCCGCCGCCCAGAAGCTCGTCACCCGCGAACCCGGCTTCTATACGTTCGACCAGGTCATGTTTGCCTAACCAGGTATCAACCGAATCCGCCCAAAGGAGAGATAGCAAATGAGTAACGCAGCCGAGATGGATGCACAGGAGATTATCAACTACATCGCCACCGCGCCCAAAAA
Source organism: uncultured bacterium (assembly GCA_905215765.1). Lineage (GTDB taxonomy): Bacteria > Actinomycetota > Coriobacteriia > Coriobacteriales > Coriobacteriaceae > Collinsella. Next base: position 417 of record CAJMRP010000197.1, on the reverse strand, counting down.
GACGCCCGTCAAGTTGTACGTGCGCGAGAAGCCGGGCATGAAGGTTGCTTGGGGCGACGCACATGTCTACGGCGGTCGTCGCGGCAAGACCGTCTTTGGCGACTGGGATGAGCTTAAGGCCATCCTGGACGCCAACGCCGATTCCATCGATTACTACGACGTGGAGAACGATTGCCGCAACTCCGCCGTGCCCATGCTCGACCTTAAGGGCATCAACGCCCGCATCGAGCCGGGCGCGATCATCCGTGACCGCGTCGAGATCGGCGATCGCGCCGTCATCATGATGGGCGCCATCATCAACATCGGCTCCGTCATTGGCGAAGGCTCCATGATTGATATGGGCGCCGTGCTGGGCGGCCGCGCCACCGTGGGCAAGAACTGCCACATCGGCGCCGGCACCGTGCTGATGCCCTTCGG
>CAJMRP010000196.1 GCA_905215765.1 uncultured bacterium | reverse complement strand
CGCCGCCCACCACGGCGATCTTCTTGTCGCCCTCGCCCGGCTTAATGGCGATGGTCGCCTCGTCGCCGTTCTCGGCATTGAGCACGCACGAAATGTACTTGCGGTTTTGAATCGCATCGACGCAACCCTTGTTGCAGTTGAGGCACTCGCGGATGGGCTCACCCGTGGCGGCCTTCAGCGCAATGTCGGGGGCGCACATGAGCGAGCGGCCATAGGCGATGATGTCGGCGGCGCCGTCTTCCAGAATCTTCTCGCCGGCCTCGACCGAAACCACGCGGCCCACGGTTGCCACCGGCACGGAGACCAGGGCCTTGACGCGCTCGGCCACGGGCAGCGTCCAGTTGTAGGGCATGGCGCCCATGGGCGGAATGGTGTCGCCCATGTTGCCGGTGTGGTTGGCCTGTGCGACCTGGATCATATCGATGCCCGCGCCCTCGAGCAGCTTGGCGAACTCGCAGGCCTCGTCGGGCTGCAGGCCGCCCTTGCCGCGCGGCGTGCCGTCGGGGTTCTCCATGATCACGGGGAGCTTGTACTCCACCATCAGCTGCGGCGCGGCTTCCTTAATGGCAGCGACGACCTCCAGCGCGTAGCGAACGCGGTTCTCGAACGAGCCGCCGTACTCGTCGGTGCGCTGGTTGAGGATGGCCGAGCACAGCGAACCCACCAGACGATCGCCGTGGACCTCGATGGCGTCGATGCCGGCCTGCTGCGCACGGGCGGCCGAGGCAGCGATGGCCTCCTTGATCTGGGTGAGTTGCTCTACGCTCGCCTCGTTCACAAAGTGCTGCATGTCGTGATGCAGCTTGGCGTAGGCCTGGTTGCGGATCTCGTTGGACTCGGCCATCTTGGCGGCAAAGGTCTCCTCGTCGCCGGCGGCCTTGGCCTCCTGCGCGGCCTTGGCGGCAGCCATGGAGCCCATGACCATGCGGCCGACACCGGGCACATCGTACTCGGGGTGGAACAGCTGCAGCGCGACCTTGGCGCCGTGCTTGTGGACGGCATCGGCCAGCGCCTTAAACGTGGGGATCTGGGCGTCGGTTGCCAGCTTGGGCGTGGGGCTTGCGGTCATGACGGGAGCAACGTCGCCGATGACGATGTAGCTCACGCCGCCACGGGCCAAGCGCTCGTAAAAAGCCAGGCTGCGCTCGCCGATGGAACCGTCACGCTCCTCGTAGCCGGTGGTCAGCGGCGGAAACATAATGCGGTTCTTGAGCTCAAGGGGGCCAACCGTAATGGGCTGGAGCAGCTTGGATGCAGGTGTGGTCATGGACATTCCTCTCTTGTAGGCGCGGCGGCGATGATGCCGCGTAGTTGTCTAGAGGATATGGCATGGGAGCACGGCGGCACAACGGAAATCGGCGAATATCAGGTGGCGGCAGGTGGATGGGGCAGAGCGGCCCGTCGGTTCGTCTCAATCTGTAACAGTTACTCGGCAAAACCGGGTCTTACTGTTACAGATCGAGATATTCCCCTCGACCCAACCTCAACAATCTCAATCTGTAACAGCTAGACCCACTTTTGACCCCTACCTGTTACAGATCGAGACAAACCAAACCCGCCTGCTAGAAAATCTCAATCTATAACAACAACTCGGCAAAATCCGTCCCTCGTGTTACAGATTTAGACAAACGAAGACCGTCCTGCCGAAACATCTCGATCTGTAACACTTAGCCGCCCAAATCGGGTCTAGATGTTACAGATCGAGATTTTGTTTGAGAGGCCAAGAATTGGACCGAAAACACAGTCCCGGGATAACAAAAAAGCTCGCCGGCTAGGCCAACGAGCTGCAAGTTCTTGGTCGCGGGGGCAGGATTTGAACCTACGACCTCCGGGTTATGAGCCCGGCGAGCTACCAGACTGCTCCACCCCGCAATGTCTGGGCGCCTCATGTGCGCAAGAAAGAATATTACGCGGGAGTTCGGTAAACGGCAAGGAAAATCTCGTAGAGCATAATTCCTTCATATTTAAACCCCTCAGCCCCTATCACCGTAAACGAATCGCAGCCGAGCGCCGTCGACGGCACGTATACAATGGTGCGCGTCCTTTTATGCCAACACCGGGAGTAGACATGCTGCTCGCTATCGATATGGGAAACACGCAGACGGCCATGGGGCTGTTTGACGGAGACGAGCTGGTGCAGTCGTGGCGTATGCCCACCGACCGCTCCTATACCGCCGACGAGATCCACGTGCGCCTGATGGGCTTCTTTAAGATGTATGACCTCTCGCTCGGCGCGGTCGACGCGATCGCCTTTGCCGGCGTGGTGCCGCAGCTCTCGCGCGAGTGGCACGCCGTGGCAGCGCGTCTTACGGCAACCGCCGTGGTCGTGGGC
>CAJMRP010000195.1 GCA_905215765.1 uncultured bacterium | reverse complement strand
CGCCGCCTCCGCCGCCCGAGAAGCCGCCGCCTCCGCCGCCGCTCGAGCTGTCGGAGCTCGATGCCAGCTCACGGATGCTCTCGTGATACACGCCGTCGAACGAATCCATCGGCGACTCGTTGCCGTAATGATGGTAGTACCACCAGTAGCAGGGGTAATTGTCGTAGAAACCGTCGGCCTCGCGCACCTCGGGAGGAACAGCCTCGGCAAGCTGACGCAGGACTTCCTTGGAAACACCCAGCGCCGCACCCATCACCAGAAGTTTATTCCACAGTACCAGATCGCCCGGAACGGCTTCCTTTAGGCGCGTGAAATCCTCAAGCCAATGCTTGAGCGCCTTGCAGCGAGCCGCCACCTCGGCGCCCTCCGGCGTAAAGCGGCGGAACGTAAGGCCCACGCCAATACCCACCAGCACAATCGGCACCGAGATAACCGCGGCGATAATGTTCGCCTGTGCGCCGTCGGTAAAGAAGATGGATCCCGCGGGAATACAGGCGATCAGAATACCAAGAACCAGGCAAAACACCATTGCGACAATGCCGTCCGAGGCAACGTACTCGCTATCGGCCAGCTTGCCCTTAACGGTGTTCTGATAGTCCTCGAGCTTGTCGCCCACGGGTGTAGCATGCTGCTTGACGTAGTGCTGCAGCTCGTCGAACGTGCGCGAGCGATCGCCGTTCTCGTCGGGCTTAGCACCGGCAAAGAAGACCTTGAGCACCATGTGGTCAATGCCCTTGGCCGACTTCCAGCCCGCATCACCCACCGTCACGCGATACGTCTGCTCTTCTTTTTCACGCCCCAACAGACCCTTCTTAGCCTTAGTCACGGTCGCCTGCTCCAGCTTAATCACACGGTCGTCGGTGAGCTTCATGAGCGTGGCGATATATGCCTGATCGGGCACCTCGTTCCAGCTCATGAGGGCCGAAAGCACAGCGGGATGGTCGGCCGAAGGCACATCGCGGAAATATTCGTCCTGGAAAAGCGGCTTGGGCTTGCGGCGGCGCAGCTTGAGCACAACGATTGTGCCGGTAAAGGCCACCGCCGCGACAACACTTAGCGCGGCAAGTGCATTGGCAATCATGCGAGCGTGAGCGCGGCGGGCGTTAGCTTCGTCGGCCCACGCCTTCTCCTCGCTCAGGATTGTCGGCATGCGCTCCTCACTTGAAGCGGAAAGCCATGGCACCCAGTCGCTGGGGAAGGCGATGCGCGCCTCGGCGAATTCGCCCTGATGCACGCAGGGAATGGTATAGGTGACCATGGGTTCATCCGCATCGAGTGACACGTCGCCCGTCAGCGGACCGTGACCCCATGCGCGGAAGTTATCGCCCTTGACGGCCGCCGTCCCGGCAGCGGCATTTGCGAAGTACACTTCCATCTCGACATCGTCGGAATCCGCGGACCAGCCGTCACCCACGAACTTCCAGTAGAGCTCGGCGGTATCGGCCCAGTTCATGACCGCACCGGTCATGGTGTAGCTCACGTAATAGATCGCGCTATCGCCGCTCTCGTGGGGGCTGAAAACCTTGATCTTTACGCCGCCGTCGGACTGCTCGACCGTATAGACGCCGCTGTCGCCTTTGTTTGCATAGTCGACCCTGTTAAACGCGGCATCGTCTTCCTCGACGCTCAGCACGTCGACACCCGCCGCACCGCCCTGCTGGTTGGTGCCCGCATTGATCTCCCAATACACGCCGTTGATGTCGTCGTCGAAATCAAACTGACGTCCCTCAACAACGGTCAGCGATCCATCGGCCTCGACCGTGGCACCGATATAGGTTTGGGTCATGGAATAGCCGTCGGCGTGCGCGGCGGCGGGCAGTAGCAACAATGCAAGCGCGACGAGTGCGCAGACGGAAGCAAATCGCGCGAATAGGCGACGCTGCCGACAGGTCTTGGCAACGGGGGCGTTCATAGGCACATCCTTTGTCTGTAAAACCAACAGCGCCATTGTCCCACGTTTGCGGGCGCACATGACGAATATCTAGGTGACCGGAGCGCCAAACGGGATGAAAGTCACGCCCGCCGCCAGCAGCTAGTCATTGGGGACGTTCTTAAATGACTAGCCGTTAGGGACATTCTTTGGCACGGCCTGCGCCAACGATAGATACCATTTCACAGCTCCGTCACAGGTGTAGTGGCTTTGTGTTGCTGCGACGCGCTCTGATTGAGCCCGCGGGCAAGGGGCATAAAACAGTTGAGCGAAAACGGTTTGCCCCTTTGCCGTTCGCTCGAGGATCATGTCCCCCTTTTCCGCGGAAACCCCGGCAGTTGCGAAGAGCTGCCGGGGTTTCTGTCGTCTGAGGGGTTGGGCTGGCGGGCGGCGATCGAGCTG
>CAJMRP010000194.1 GCA_905215765.1 uncultured bacterium | reverse complement strand
GGGTGCCCCGGGGACTACGTTAACGCTGCTTGTCTCGCCCGGGTGCCGTGGGCCAGGGAGGGGCGTCTTCGCTGATAATTGCTTTGTTGGAAGAGCTGCTTTTATTGCGGCTCTTTCTTTGGTTTTGGGTATATTTGTTCTTATTGAAATGTTGTTGCGGATGGGCTGGTGACTTGGCTTTCCGCTGTTATTTGTAGCCGTCTCGGCTTTGGTTGAGGGGAGACGTCCTTTATGCGTATTGTGTTTATGGGTACGCCTGATTTTGCTGTGCCTTCGCTGACTTCGCTTGTTGAGGCTGGGAATGAGATTGTGCTTGTTGTTACTCGTCCTGATGCTGTTCGTGGGCGTGGTAAGAAGTTGGAGCCGTCTCCTGTTAAGGCCAAGGCGCTCGAGCTTGGCCTGCCGGTTATTGAGGCTAATCGTATGACGTCCGAGGTTGTTGAGGCGCTTCAGGCTGTCCAGGCTGACATTTTCTGCGTGGCTGCCTATGGCTGTATTTTGCCTGATGAAGTGCTGCACATGGCGCCGCTTGGCATTGTGAATGTTCATGCGTCCTTACTGCCTCGTTGGCGTGGGGCTGCTCCTATTCAGCGTGCCATTCTTGCTGGTGATGAGGTTGCCGGCGTTTCCATTATGCGCATTGGACATGGCGTGGATACCGGTGCTTATTGTGCTCAAGCTTCCACGTCGGTTGCCGGTAAGCATACTGAGGCGCTGACCATGGAGCTTGGTGAGCTTGGCGGCAAACTGCTTGCCGATACGCTTCCTTCGCTTGCCGATGGCACCGCCGTGTGGACTGAGCAAGATGAGTCGCTTGTTACCCATGCCGCCAAGATTTCTAAGCAGGAGATGCGTCTGGATCCTCAGATGGCGGCGCTCGATTGCGTGCGTCATGTGCTTGCCTCTTCTGACGCCGCTCCCGCTCGTTGCGTGATTGCCGGCAAGACCGTGCGCGTGCTCGATGCTGCGCCGGCTGATGTGTCACTTGGCGAGGGCGCCGTTGATGTTCAGGCCAAGCACGTCTACCTGGGCCTTTCCGATGGCTCGATTGAGTTGCTCGAGGTTAAGCCTGATGGCAAGCGTGCTATGGCCGCTTCTGCCTGGGCTGCTGGCCTGCAGGGTGCCGATCTTTCGTGGGGTGTTTTGTCATGAGCAAGCTGTCTCCTGCGCGCAAGCTTGCGCTCGATGTGCTAATGGAGGCCGATCGCCGCGGCATGTATGCGCGTGACGTGCTGTCCTCTCGCGCATCGGCCAAGGCTATTGACCAGCGCGATTCCGCTTTTGCCGCGCGTTTGGCGCTCGGTGTTGCCGCCACGCAGGGCATTTTGGACGAACTGCTCGATCAGTTTCTTGATAAGCCTAAAAAGGTTGCGCCGCGTGTTCGCATGGCGCTTCGTATCTCGGCCTTCGAGATGCTCTATTTGCATACGCCTGGCCGCGTCGCCGTAAGTCAAGGTGTTGAGCTGGTTCGCTGCGGTGCTAAGTCCGCCGCTGGCTTGGCCAATGCTGTACTGCATAAGGTTGCGGACAACGTTGAGGACTTTGCCACGGCGTCCGATGTGGATGAGTCTGAGCGACGCTTGGTTCGTCTGTCGCGTCTGATGGGTCTGCCGCGTTGGCTGTGCGCTCGTGTTATGGCTTCGTTTGACACGCCAGAGGGTGCGCTCAACTTTGCCGGTAACTTGGCACCTGCGCCGCTGGCTTTGCACGAGAACGCCTTTACGACTAAGCCCGATCCGTATATCTCGCAGCTCGTCGCGCCTGTCTTCCCGGGCTGCCATGCCCCGGTTGATGCCCAGGTTACCGTTGCTTCGGGTGTGTTTGAGCGTGCTGCCGCGGTGGCCTCGGACCTTAACGCGCAGCTTATCGCCACAGCTGCCACGCGCCCTGGTAGCTGCCTTGAGATTGGTGCCGGTCGTGGCACCAAGACCTATGTGATGATGTGCCAGGCCAAGCGTGCGGGCTATGAGCGTCAGCATACGGCGCTCGATTTGCACGACCGCAAGTGCGATCTGAATCTCGCTCGCCTTCATAAGGCCGGTATTCAGGGCGTTCGTACGGTTTCGGGTGATGCCTGCGAGCTTGATGAAGTACTGACATCGTTTGATGCCATGCTAGGCAAGCCGGTTAAGTTCGACACGGTATTTATCGATGCGCCGTGCTCGGGCACCGGCACCATGCGCCGTCATCCCGAGATCCCGTGGCGCCTGACCGAAAACGATGTGACGGTTGAGCTGCCCAAACTGCAGCTGACGATGCTCAAGGAAGCCGCCGCGCGCGTGGCCGCCGGCGGCGAGCTCATCTATGCGACGTGCTCGGTCTTCGACGAGGAGAACACGCAGGTGGTGGACGCGTTCCTCGCTTCTCCCGAGGGCGCCGGCTTTAGCGTAGCACCGCTTTCCGAGGCACTGATTCTGCAACTCCCCGAGTTCGATCAGGCCAAGAAGCTCGTCTCCGTACGTCAGAACGATCGAGGCCTCTTCCAAAGCGTCCCTGTAAACGCCGACTCCTACGACGGCCACTTCTGCGCCCGCCTGATTCGCAAGTAATACGGGCCCAAGGGTAGCTAATTTGGGACGGGGCTTT
>CAJMRP010000193.1 GCA_905215765.1 uncultured bacterium | reverse complement strand
CGCTTTACCGACAAGGATGCTGCCGAGACGGCATACGGCCATGTCGACGGCGTTACGACGGCAACCGTCGCCGCGGTGACCAAGCGCTCCCGCAAGCAGCAGCCGCCCACGCCGTTTGCGACCACCTCGCTGCAGGCCGCCGCCGCTGCCGAGGGCATCTCGCCTGCGCGTACCATGCGCATCGCCGAGTCCCTCTACATGGCGGGCCTTATCAGCTACCCGCGTGTCGACAACACCGTGTATCCCGCGACGCTCGATTTGGGCGCCGTGGTGAGTGACCTGGCAAAGATCAACCCGGCGCTGGCGCCCGTGTGCAAAAAGGTACTCGCTGGTCCCATGAAGCCCACGCGCGGTAAAGTCGAGACCACCGACCACCCGCCTATCTATCCCACGGGCGAGGGCGATCCGTCCACGATCGACGGCGGCCAGCGCAAGCTCTATGACCTGATCGCCCGTCGCTTCCTGGCGACGCTTATGGGTCCTGCGACCATCGAGAACACCAAGCTCGAGCTCGACGTCAATGGCGAGCCGTTCGTGGCTTCGGGCGATGTGCTCGTGACTCCGGGCTTCCGCGAGGCGTATCCGTATGGACTTAAGCGCGATGAGCAGATGCCACCGCTGGAGCAGGGCGATACGGTCGACGTGTTCGACATTAAGCTCGAGGCAAAGCAGACCGAGCCGCCCGCGCGCTACAGCCAGGGCAAGCTCGTGCAGGAGATGGAAAAGCGCGGCCTGGGCACCAAGTCCACGCGTGCGAGCATCATCGAGCGCCTGTATGCCGTGCGCTATCTCAAAAACGATCCCGTTGAGCCGAGCCAGCTGGGCATTGCCATCATCGATGCGCTGACGCAGTTTGCCCCGCGCATCACGAGCCCCGATATGACCAGCGAGCTCGATGGCGATATGACCCGTGTGGAGCGCGGCGAGGACACCGAAGAGCATGTCGTGACGCACTCGCGCGCGCTGCTGGCTGGCGTGCTCGACGAGCTGCTCAAGCACACGCAGGAGCTGGGCGACGCCATCAGCGACGCCGTCACGGCCGATGCGCGCGTGGGCGCTTGCCCCAAGTGCGGCAAGGACCTGGTTATGAAGACGAGCGCCAAGACCCGTGGCAGCTTCATTGGCTGCATGGGCTGGCCCGACTGCGACGTGACCTATCCGGTGCCGAGCGGCGTCAAGGTAAGCCCGCTCGAGGGCGAGGCAGCCGTGTGCCCCGAGTGCGGCGCGCCGCGCATTAAGTGCCAGCCGTTCCGCCAGAAGGCCTTCGAGATTTGCGTGAACCCCACGTGCCCCACCAACTACGAGCCCGACCTTAAGGTGGGCGAGTGCAAGGTGTGCGCCGAGGCCGGACGCCATGGCGACCTGATCGCGCACAAGAGCGAGAAGAGCGGCAAGCGCTTTATCCGCTGCACCAACTACGATGACTGCGGCGTGAGCTATCCTCTGCCGGCGCGCGGTAAGCTCGAGGCGACGGGTGAGACCTGCCCCGAGTGCGGCGCCCCCATCGTGGTGGTCAACACGGCGCGCGGCCCGTGGCGCATCTGCGTGAACATGGACTGCCCGACCAAGGAGAAGAAGCCCGCCCGCGGCCGCAAGACCACGACTAAGGCGAGCACGGCGAAGAAGACGACGGCGGCCAAGAAGACGACGGCTAAGAAAGCCACTGCCGCCAAGAAGACGACCGCGAAGAAGTCGACTGCCAAGAAAGTAGCCTCCGACAAGTAACGGCGCGGTCGAAACATTGCCTAAAAAACGAGCGAGGACCCACGATCCTCGCTCGTTTTTTTGACCGGCAGTTAGGGACGTTCCTTTTCTGCCGGCAGTTTAGGAACGTCCCTAACTGCCGGCTCGGGAACGACAAAGCGCTAGTTCACTTCGACGGGTTTGGCGCCGGGATAGCGCTCCTCAAAGTCTAGGCGATACTTATTGTCATTGGTGCCCGCCACGTTGTCGCGCGACAGCGGCGCCACGATCTCATTCTTGTGGTCCGCAGGCTTGGCGTATTTCAGGCTGATCTCCCAGGCATCACAGATTGCGTCAATGCGGTGATCCAGGTCGTCGTACAGGGCGATGATGTCCTTCCAGGAGCTATAGTTCTTGGAGCTCGTCGGGACGTCTAGGTCCTCGATGATGTCGTAATACTGCTCGATGGTGTCCTCTGTGCGCTCGGCGACGTCGGCGAGATTTTGACGGGTGGTCCGATCCTCTTCCAGATAGCTGCCGTTGAAGTTCTGCGCGCAGCCACGGACGTAGTTGTCGAGGTCTTCGAGCAAGTCGTAGTATTCGCTCAGGCGACGGTAGAGGTTCTGCTCGGAGAGCGTTGCTTCGCCGCCATCCTCGTCGTCATCGTCATCATCGTCGTACAGGCTGTTGGGATCGCCGAGAGGCTTTAGGTCATCGTCGTCGACGTCATGGTGCAGCTTAGCTACCTCGGCAGTCGTCTGCGTGGCGGCGCTGTCGAAAGGCTTGATCACAAAGAAAACGACCAGGGCGATGATGATCGCCACCAGCACAACGATAACGGCGATAAGCGGCCCGGCGCCGCTCTTTTTGGGAGCGGGGGTCTGTGGCGAAGCGGGCGCGTATGCGGGAGCCGGCTGCTGTTGGGGCG
>CAJMRP010000192.1 GCA_905215765.1 uncultured bacterium | reverse complement strand
GGGGGCGGCGGGGTCGATCCGCTACCGGAGGACGCGCCGCAGTTTGTAGCGGACTATTACGCCTACTACAAAACTCCGCGAGGCTACCATCCCCGCAGCCTGAACTCCAACGGTGGTTGGAATGTGACGTCCTCGCTGTCGTTCCTGAATATGCCGATTTTGCAATACAGCAGCGAAATTCGCTCTGCGGTACTGCTGGTGCATGGCGAGAAAGCACACTCCCGCTATTTCAGCGAAACCGCGTACAGCAAGCTGACGGGGGACAACAAGGAATTGCTCATTATCCCCGGTGCCAGCCACACCGACCTCTACGATCAGATGGACGTCATTCCGTTTGGAAAGCTGAAAGCGTTCTTTGAGGAGTATTTGAAATAAGGCGTGCCTCGATTCAATGCCAAGTCTCTAGCAACGATTCTTCTAAAGAGTGGGAGTAGCTGAAACGAGGCGATTGATTAACTCCATTCGTTTTGGTTACAAGAAAACATGCTGCGCGCCTGCAGCATGAAGGAGAGGGAATCCTATGAAAATCGTTGTATTGAGTGGTAGCCCGCGCAAGGGCGCCAATACCGACACCATGGTCGAGGTGTTTGCCGAGACCGCGCGCGAGGGCGGCCATACGGTCGAGGTCATCCGTGTTGCCGGCAAAAAGATCGCTGGTTGCCTGGGATGCCAGTACTGCTTTACCCATGAGGGCACCTGTGTGCAGAAGGATGACATGGCCGATGTGATCGAGTCGCTGAAAGACGCCGATATGGCTGTCTTCGCTTCGCCTATCTACTGGTTTGATATTACTGCGCAGGAGAAAGCCGCTATTGACCGCCTGTACGCCTTCGGTGCCACGGGCTTCCCGTTCACCAAGACGGCCCTTCTGCTCGATAGCCACAGCGAGGGCGTCTACGATGCGGCGATCGCTATGTACAAGTCAACCTGCGCGTACTGCAAGTGGAAGGACCAGGGCATTGTCACCATCAGCGGTATGACCGAGCGCGACAGCATGGCATCGTCGCCCAAGTTGGAAGAGGTGCGAGAGCTCGCTCGCAAGCTCGCCTAAGGACAAGAGGAGCGCATGGCAATCGGTGTTGGTGGAAAATGCTTGCTATCCTTACCAAGAGGAATGCTGATTGCCATGCGTTGATGCTTCCGCGGACAATTCCGGCGTGCTAAAACGCCTTCTCGTTCAAGAATTCCCTGAACGCGGGAATGTCAAAGCCAACGAGACCACGCCCACGTTCCCCGATAACGCCGTCCTCGAGGAGGCGGCGTTTGTATTGGCTTGCGTAGTTGCTGGCGACGCCCATGCGTTTGGCTATCTCCGAGATCCTGCTGGGGCCAGAATCGGGCAGCATCGCGAGCAAAAACTCAATGTCTTTATCGGAAAGCTCTCGATAGGTCGTTTCGAGAGAAGCCCGATGCCATGCTTCTCGAGTTGCCTGAAGATGCCATTCATGCACGTGCGCCAGTTGCCCTGGGCTTCTTGAACATATGTCCAATCGATGCCCACTGGACCAATTTGAACGCCGTTCATGCGCGCGTGAGACTGTGAAAGGTAGCTATCTGCCGCTTCTTTGGTTCGCTCGATAATATCTTCGAGCATGCCTGGCATGGCGGAGCCATTTGCTGCACTGCATGGTAGCTCCTTTGCAAGTTTTGCTAATTTTTGCAACTTTTGCTAACTTTTGCGAGTTTTGCTAACGGCTTAGGACGGTGCGGGAAGCCCCCGTATCGTCGACATTTCCGAGGATGACCTCCGCAACGAGCGGGGCCCGGGGCGCGATATTGCTGCGCTCCGGGCCCCACCGTTTTGAGAGCTTATGGCGGTTCTGCCGTCGTCCTAGTCAAACAGACTCGGCATGTCGTTTTCTTTCATGAGGGCACCGGCGGAGGGCAGACTCTGCGCGGTGAACTTCTCGGCCGAGACGCCGGCGCCAAGGATCTCCTCGGTCGTGCCGACGGTGGTGACCGAGCGGCCCTTCTTGGCGGTAAAGGCCTGGACACCCTGCGTGTTGGTGGTCGTCTTGGTCTTGAGCAGCGACGTGTTGAAGTTCATCAAACGATAGTCGCTCGAGACCAGCGCGATGTCGCGGTCCTCCTTGAGCACCTGGGCATACAGCAGCTTGCTGCCGCCGTAGATGGCGTTCTTGAGGCGTTTGCGGTTGGTCTTGGTGACGTATCCAGAAAGCGCGACGCGCACCACGCGGCCGTTCTCAAAGACAAACAGCACGTCGGCCTTATAGTCCTCGGGGTCGATGACCCAGATGACGCTCTCGTCGGGCTCCATCTCAAGATCGGTGGGCAGATACGAGCCCAGCTGTGCCGACTTGGTATCCTCAAACGCCGCAACCTTGCACTTGTACACCTGGCTCTTGTTGGTAAAGACCAGCAATTCGTGGGTGTTGGAGGACGGAAACTCGATAAAGGGTTTGTCGCCGTCCTTGTACTTGAGCGTGGTCGCCTTCTTGAGTACGCGGTCTGTCATCTTCTTAAGGTAGCCATCGCGCGAGAGCATGATGGTAACCGGGTACTCCTCGACCTCGGGCTCCAAGCTTACCTCGATAACCTCGTGGGGCTCAATCCTGCCCGTGCGGCGCGGCATCACGTACTTCTTGTTGACCGCGGCCAGCTCGT
>CAJMRP010000191.1 GCA_905215765.1 uncultured bacterium | reverse complement strand
TGCGGATGAATGTGGGAGGTGTTCGGATGAAGTTGATAATCAAGGCGCGGCCGAGCGTTTTAAAAAATGCCAACTTTTCTGTTTGCACTTTGCGATTCCTCGTGTATACTGACTTTCGCATTTAACGGAGAGTTGTCCGAGTGGCCGAAGGAGCACGATTGGAAATCGTGTAGGCGTCAAAAGCGTCTCCAGGGTTCAAATCCCTGACTCTCCGCCAGTTAATTCCAAAGCAGGCCTTCGAGCCTGCTTTGTTTTTACCCCACGCGGAGGGGTGGCAGAGTGGTTGAATGCGGCGGTCTCGAAAACCGTTTGGCCTGTATAAGGTCACGAGGGTTCGAATCCCTCCTCCTCCGCCATTTTGGTTGAGAAAGCTCCCGAGAATGGGAGCTTTTTTGTTTTGAGTCCCCAACAAGCAAACACGGCGGAGGAGGAGGGATTCGAACCCGCCAGGGCCCGGAGCGTAAAGAAAACGCGCCCGTGGCGCGTTTTTAGCGCAGCGCGGTCGGCGCAAGCCGACCGGATAAATTTTGAGCGGAGCTCAAAATTTGGACATCCCTCCTATTCGACCACGCCCCCATCGCGTTCAGCATCAACCCGGATCCCCAAACATGGAACCTATGACCGTACCCAGTCCCGACCGTTTGCCGAGCAATAGGGTCGCAATCGGCGCCGAACATGTACTATGTACGGGCATTGTCTAAACCCGTAACTCAAAGGACCCCATCTTGCCCGTTGCCGCCGCTATGATCGTTACCGCACACGCCTCGGATGCCATGGTTGCCATCCCGTTTTGGCTCGAGATGTTCGCCGTCGTCGCGGCATCGATCTCGGGCGTGTTGGTCGCACGCGAGCACAAACTCGACCTGGTGGGCGCCGTCGCGCTCGCCGTGGTCTGTGGACTGGGCGGCGGTCTTTTGCGCGATATGACGCTGCAGGTGGGCAACGTCTACATCCTCAACCAACCGATGGCGCTCCCGCTCTCCATCGCCACCGCGGCCATCATCTACATCTTCCCGGCAATCGTCGACAAGCCCGAAAAGCTCATTCCCCTGCTCGATATCATCTCGGTGGGTATTTATGCGGCAACCGGCGCAGACAAGGCGCTGGTCTACGGCTTTGCGCCGGCGGTGTGCATCATGATGGGCTTTTTTACCGCGGTGGGCGGCGGCATGCTGCGAGATGGTTTTATGGGTGTGGTGCCGGGTATCTTCCAACGCACCAACTTCTATGCCATCGCGGCCATCGCCGGATCGGCAAGCTATGTTTGCCTTGTCATGAGCGGCTTGGTCAGCAATGTCGTCGCACTGGTCGTTTGCGTCGTGGTGACCATGGGACTACGCTGGCTGTCGCTGCGCTTTGATATCAAAAGCCCCACCGAGGATGACATCGCACGCTTTTTGCACCGCAAAAAGTAGGTGGCGCGGGCTCATCCTTCGAAATGCAACCGAGAGGTTCTTTTAGAGCGCCCACGCGTTGGGTACCCTGTTAGGTGCATGTCGAGCATCTGACGAAGGATTCACTATGCCCTGTAATCAATTCCCGTCGACCCAGCGCCGTAAAGCGTGGGGCCGCATCACGATCTTATTCGCGCTCATCGCTCTAGCGGTCACCGCGCTTCCCACGGCGTCGTTCGCCGGCACGGACACCGCAGGCAACGTGCTTGCGACCGACAATGACGCCAATTCGTCCGGCGTCGAAGGTGACCTGTACTGGGCAGGTCAGGCCCTCAACTTGGACGATGCGTCCATCGGCCGCGACATAATTGCAGCAGGCGAGAGCCTCTCCATCCGCGACTGCACGGTGGGCGGCGCCGTCCGCTTGGCGGCACGCACTATCGATATCGCCAAGACCACGGTTGATGGCAGCGTCACGGTCGTCGGTCAGCACGTTGTGCTCAATTCCGACAGCACCGCCAACTGTTTTTACGCGATAGGCGAGACGGTTGCCCTGCGCGGCTCTACCAAGTCGGCAGCGCTTGCGGGCGACACGGTGACCATCGATGGCACCGTCGAGGGCGATGTCGAGGTTTGGGCCGACAAGCTCATCCTGGGCAAGAACGCCTGGACAGCGTTCCGCCGCCACCCGGACGTCAAGGAAACGCTGGACAACCGGCGCATCGACTTGGGCGGTCTGTCGCCCAGAGTCGGCGCCAAGCTCAAGGGCGTGTGGAACGGCCTCAACATCTGGACGCACAACGCCACCTACCGGGATCTGGAAGGCAACACCAAATACTACCTGGAACCGGATTATGCCCTGCTGCTGGCGCGCGACGCGGACTCGGTCATTGAATTCGCGCAGCCGGTGGACGTGAAGTGCGAAGGCCCGGCCAAAATCTTCGCCAAGCAGTTCGAACAGGAAGACCCTTCCGGCATCTTCACCATCGCGGAATCCCGTCCCCTGCCCATGACGCGGCATTGCGGCTGGACCGTCAAAGCCAAGGTACTCTGACAATGTGATGAAAAACCTTCTGATTTCGATCTGGATACGGCCCAGCGAAGAAGAGAGCGGAGAAACACTTATGCCGCAAAAGAACATGACGGTACGGCTGCGCTGCAGTCTGGATAACGGCAAAAAGCAATGGAGTCCCGGCGAATGCATCGAGCTGCCCGAGCAGCAGGCTCGGGAACTGATTGCTATGGGGCTGGCCGAAGAAGTGAAGAAAACGGAAACAGCCGGGAAGACCACGCGGACTCCGGCTCCTGAAGATAAAAACG
>CAJMRP010000190.1 GCA_905215765.1 uncultured bacterium | reverse complement strand
AGGAGATGCGCATCGACCCCGCCGCGCCTCGCGCGCCGGGCCGCGACCGCTTTGTGCTCAGCAAGGGGCACTGCACCCCCGCGCTCTACTCCATCCTCGCGCTGAGGGGCTATTTCCCCGAAAAGGATCTGGAGCTCTTCCGCAGCATCAAAGGGCACATGTCCGGCCACCCGGACATGGTGCATGTCCCCGGGGTGGACATGTCCACCGGATCGCTGGGGCAGGGCATCTCCGCCGCCGTGGGCATGGCCGTTGCCGCCAAGCACTGGGGCGATACTTACCGCACCTACGCCCTGCTGGGCGATGGCGAGAGCGAGGAGGGCCAGGTCTGGGAGGCCGCCATGTTTGCCGGCAACCAGCAGCTCGACAACCTCTGTGTGATCGTCGACCACAACGGCCTACAGATCGACGGCCCCGTCGAGGAAGTCAACGATCCCATGCCGCTCGCCGACAAGTTCCGCGCCTTTAAGTTCCACGTGGTGGAGCTTGCCGACGGCAACGACTTCGATCAGATCCGCGCCGCCTTTGCCGAGGCTCGCGCCACCAAGGGTCAGCCGACCGCCATTATCGCTGAGACCACGAAGGGCAAGGGCGTCTCCTTTATGGAGAACCAGGTGGGTTGGCACGGTAAGGCCCCCAACGATGAACAGTTTGAGCAGGCCATGGCAGAGCTCACGGCCGCCGGAGAGGAGCTCTAGGATGGCAGACGTCAAGAAAATCGCCACGCGCGTAAGCTACGGCGAGGCCCTCGTCGAGCTCGCCAACGAGCACGATGACTTTGTGGTCCTCGACGCCGACCTGGCCGCCGCCACGCAGACCGGCAAGTTTAAGGCCGCCTGCCCCGACCGCTTCTTCGATGTGGGCATTGCCGAGAGCAACCTGATGGGCGTTGCCGCCGGTATCGCAACCACCGGCCGCGTTGCCTTCGCGAGCACCTTTGCCATGTTTGCCGCCGGCCGCGCCTTTGAGCAGGTCCGCAACTCCATTGGCTACCCGCATCTCAACGTCAAGATCGGCGCCACGCACGCCGGTATCTCGGTGGGCGAGGACGGCGCCACGCACCAGTGCTGCGAGGATATCGCCCTGATGCGCGTCATTCCCGGCATGACCGTCGTCGTTCCCGCCGATGACGTCGAGGCCCGCGCCGTGACGCGCGCCGCCTACGAGTGCGACGGTCCCGTGTACATGCGCTTTGCCCGCCTGGCCTCGCCGGTCATCAACGACCCCGAGACCTACAAGTTCGAGTTGGGCAAGGGCATCGTTATGCGCGAGGGCGCCGACGTTACCATCATCGCCTGCGGTCTGATGGTCGGCGAGGCCCTCGAGGCCGCCGAGCAGCTCGCTGCCGAGGGTATCGACGCCGAGGTCATCAACATGCACACCATCAAGCCCATCGACGCCGACCTGGTCGTTAAGAGCGCTACCAAGACCGGTCACGTCGTGACCGTCGAGGAGCACTCCGTGATCGGTGGCCTGGGCAGCGCCGTTGCCGACGTCCTGTGCGAGCAGTGCCCGACGCCGCTCAAGAAGATCGGCGTCAACGACACGTTCGGCGAGTCCGGCCCGGGTGCCGAGCTCCTGCACAAGTACGGCCTGGACGCCGCCAACATCGTGGCGACCACCAAGGAGTTCTTGGCATAAGGCAAGGCGGATCTCAAGGACTGCTTCGCCAGAACTATAAAACTGCTTCGCCAGTACTATGGAAACCCGGCAGGGGCGCTCTCTTGGAGAGCGCCCCTGTTTCAGTTGCGGTGAAATAAGGACTGTTTTGCCAGCCTAAAGGCTCAATTAATCCGTATTTCACCGCAACTTTCGAAGGCGTTCCCGCTTGTGTTGGCGCCGTCACGTCGACCGATTGCCGCTTGGCACAGTGCGGCAACATCGGGGGCGTCGTCGCCTTTATATGTCATGGCGAGTAGGGCGGCATCATAGATTTCGTCATTGGTTACATCGGCGGCATCAATGGGGCAGAAGGTGAGAATCGAATCCTGTTCTGCAAGTTCGGCCAGATCGATCGTTTCACCCATGGCAAAGGCGTCATCGAGGACGAGTGTGGCACTCGTGCATGGAATTTGATAGATGGTGCCGTCCGCAGCGATAGGGGAACCTGCTGCTTCGAGCGTGTATACACCTTGCGTGAGATTGATGCCAGAGCCATCGGAGGCGACGAACTCAATCCTGTCGACCGTTATTCCGTCGATGGTCTTGCCCGTAATGTGTATCGGAACGCGCGATGCCCCGTTATCGGTGTCCCAGCCCGCAGCCGCGACATCCAGCACAATGGCGTGCTCCGAATGGGCGGATACGAAGTGCGACAACACCTGCCGCAGATGAAGGCCCATACAGCTACCGCCGACAATGCCAATTACCAGCATGCAGGTAAGGATGACCGCAACGTGGTTCCGAGGCTTTACCCGAAGCTCAGAATCAGCAGAGATGCCATTGACGGCAGCCCCGCACGCTGTGCAGTACCTCACGCCATCGCGCAACTCAGCTCCACAATAAGGACAATTCATACTGGCCCCCACAACCATAGATGTTCCTATCGAGGCCACTGTAAATCGACAATCCAAATCCAAGTTGCGCAACAATCAAATCAAGCCCATTTCAAGCAAGAGCTTCCTCCGGGAAGCGGGCCCATCCCAACAAAGTGCAATTCAGACCCTCCCAAGCATGCATTTGCTGCACCTAATAGAAACGCGGCGACTCCTTAGTAGCCGCAGGCC
>CAJMRP010000189.1 GCA_905215765.1 uncultured bacterium | reverse complement strand
ATAAGGTCGATGTGCTGGCGGCTCTCGCCGGCGTCGGCCAGATTCTGGTCGAGCGAGACGAGATTATCGAAGGCCTGCGTGATCTCGGCCTTGGTAAACGAAGAATACTGGGCGCGGGCAACCGGCAAGTCCGGCGCAACCTCGCGCACCTTGTTGAGGGCGTCCGAACCGATCAGTTCGCCCTCGCGATCGAAGTCCGTAGCGATGATGACACTGTCGGACTTCTTGGCAAGGTTCTTGAGCGAGCGAATGAGCTCCTTCTCGGCCGGCAGCTTAATGACGGGCGCCCAGGTGAGATACGGCAGGCTCTCGAGCTTCCAGCCCTTGATGGAGATACCGTCGGCAAGAAACGGCTTGCGCTTGGTGTCGTAAGGCGGACGAGCCAGGCCATCGGGCATGTCGGCCGGCAGCATCTCGCCGTCCTCAGTAACCGAATACCAGCCCAGCTTTTTATCGAACAGCACGCTGTCGCAAAAATCGGGCGCAAGGATGTGACCGGCCAGGCCGATGGTCACGCACTCCTCGCCCTTCCACTCAAAACGGTAGATGGCGGTGTTGTACACCTTATCCTTTTTGGGTTTACCCGTGGACAGACGCTCGGCGATCTGACGCGCAGCGTCGTTTTTCTCGGCGATGATGAGCTTCAAAAGAGGCTCCTATCTCGTGTCTCTGCGGCTACGCCCGCCCGTATGGCGGCCGATTTACGCCCTTGCTTGCTCGATCTGCCCGATGAGCCAATCGCACCAGGCATCCATGCCCTCGCCCTTGCGCGCGCTCACGGCAAACCGCGGCGCCTGCGGATTGAGGTCATCGAGTGTCTTAGTATACCTATCCATGTCAAAATCGAAAGCCGGGGCCACGTCGACCTTATTGAGCAGCTGCGCGCCGGCGTGCTGGAAGATGCCCGGGTACTTGATGGGCTTGTCGTCGCCCTCGGGCACCGAGAGAATCATGATGGACAGGTTCTCACCCAGGTCAAAGTCGACCGGGCAGACCAAGTTGCCCACGTTTTCGATAAAGATGACGTCGATGTTCTCCAGACCGACGGCCTGGTCGAACGCGTCAACGGCCTCCATGATCATGTTGCCCTCGAGGTGGCACAGGCCACCCGTGTTGATCTGGATGGCGGGCATGCCGGCTTCCTTCATGGTGATGGCGTCGACATCCGAGGCAATATCGCCCTCGATGACGGCACAGCGCAGGCCAGCCTTGTCGCGCAGGCGCTCGTTGGTGCCCAGGATCGTGGTGGTCTTGCCCGAACCGGGGCTCGACAGCACATTGATCACATAGGTGTTTGTCTCTTTAAATCGCTGTCGCAGCTGATCTGCCAGGCGCTCGTTGCGCGACAGGATCGGCGACGCGATATCAATCGTTTTCTCAGCCATACTTGGCACTCCTTACTTTGGCCCCTTTATACCCCATCACCAGATGGCTAGCGGGCTAATCGTCGGGGGTTTCTATTTCGATACTCGCGATATCGAGCTCGCGGCCGTGCAGTAGGCGCACGTTGGCACCACCACACTGGGGGCAACGGCAATGGAAGCGGTCGTGCTCAAAGACCTCACCGCAGTCCAGACACTCGCTTTGTGGATGGACTTCCTCCACGGCAAGCTCGCAGCCGCGCGTGAGCGGGTCCTCGTCGCGGAACGTCTCCCACGCAAAGTTGAGCGCCTCGCGCACCACCTCGGTCATATCCCCGATACGCAGCGTTACCAAAACGGCGCGCGAGGCCCCCGCCCCACGCGCCGCGCGAATCACTGTATCGAGTATGCCGTTGACAATGCCAACCTCGTGCATACCGATTTACTCCTCGTCGTCCTCATCGTCCGAGAACAGGTCCAGACGACTCACAAACAAGCCCTCCTTGCCCTCGCGCGCGGTAATGACCACTCGGGCGATGGCAAGCGAAATCTCGTAGAGCGAGAGCAGGGCGCCGTACATGAGGCCCAGCGTAACGGGCGAGCCGTCGGGCGTAATCACAGCCGAGCCCACAAGCAGGCCAACGTATACGTAACGCCAGGCACTGCGGAAGGCCGCGTAGGACACGATATGGAAGACGGACAGGTAAAAGATGATGAGCGGCAGCTCAAACGCCACGCCAAAGCCGATCATAAAGAGCAGCTCCATGTTGACGTAGTTCTCCAGATCGGGCAGCGCGGTTGCGACGGCAGAGGTCTCGCCGATGAGCCACTCAAAGCCTGCCGGGATAATGATGAAGTAGCAGAAGATGGCACCCAGGAAGAACAGCACCGTCGAGGCGAGTACCGTAGGCACGACCCACTTGCGCTCGTTGGGACGCAGTGCCGGCAGGAAAAATGCCAGAATCTGCCAGATGATCATGGGCGTGCACATGACCACGGCCATCTTGATGGCCAGCGAGAAGCGCAGGCCAAAGCCGCCGAGCGTGGTGGTGATGTAGAACTTACCGTCCGGCACAAAGGAGCGGATGGGGTCTTCCAAGATGTCGAGCACCACGGGCGTGGCGAAATACAGCACGATGGCGGCGGCAAACACCGACACGACCACGATAGTCAGGCGGCGACGGAGCTCTCCCAGGTGATCGAAGAGCGGCATGCGCGCAGGTCCGATAGGCATTACTCATCGCCTCCCTTCGAGGCGTCGGCGGCAGCGGCGTCGTCCTCGGCCTCGAGCTCGCGGGCGAGCTGGTCGACGACGGCCTTGCGCTTGCGGGGACGACGGGCGTAGAGGTCAGCCGTCGTGGGCTCTGCCGGCTCGGGCTCGGGCTCTGCAGCAGGCTC
>CAJMRP010000188.1 GCA_905215765.1 uncultured bacterium | reverse complement strand
TCCACGCCGTCATGACCATCAAGAAGGCGGGCTACGAGGCCATCATCATCAACAACAACCCCGAGACCGTCTCCACCGACTACACCACCAGCGACAAGCTCTACTTCGAGCCGCTGACCGTGGAGGACGTGATGAACGTCATCCATCTCGAAAAACCGAAGGCCATCGTGGTGTCGCTCGGCGGACAGACGGCCATCAACCTCGCCGAACCGCTCGCCGAGCTGGGCGTGCCCATCATCGGCACGGACACGCAGGCGATCAAGAACGCCGAGGACCGCGGCTGCTTCGAGAGGATCATGGAGGAGCTGGGAATTCCGCAGCCCGAGGCCGAGGCCGTTACCGACATCGAGTCGGGCGTCCGGGCCGCGGCGCGCATCGGCTATCCGGTGCTGGTGCGTCCGAGCTACGTGCTGGGCGGCCGCGGCATGATGATCGCCTACGATGCCGAGCATCTGCGCGATTACATGGCCGAGGCCGCGCGCATTAGCCCCGACTACCCGGTGTATCTGGACCGCTTCCTGGAGGGTGCGATCGAGTCCGATGTCGACGCCCTGTGCGATGGCGAAGAGGTCTACATCGGCGGCATTCTGGAGCATATCGAGGAGGCCGGTATTCACTCCGGCGACTCTGCGACCTGCATCCCGCCGTTCAGCTTTAGCGAGAGCCTGCAGGCAAAGCTTCGCGAGACCACGCGCCGCATCGCGATGGCGCTGGGCGTACGCGGCCTGGTCAACGTGCAGTACGCCATCAAGGGCGAGACCGTTTACGTGATCGAGGCCAACCCGCGTGCCAGCCGCACCGTGCCGTTTATCTCCAAGGCCACCGGCGTGCCGCTGGCCAAGTGTGCGGCGCGTATCATGGCGGGCGATTCCATCGCCATCCTGGGCCTGCCGAGCGACGAGCGTCAGCTCGATTGGTTCTGCATGAAGGAAGCCGTTATGCCCTGGGGTCGTTTCCCCGGTGCCGACGTTATCCTGGGGCCCGAGATGAAGTCGACGGGCGAGGTCATGGGTATCGCCAAGAGCTATCCCGAGGCATATGCCAAGACGCAGCTGGCGATTGACTACAAGCTGCCCGACCCGAGCGCCGGCAAGGTGTTCATCAGCGTGTGCGACCGTGACAAGCGCCACATCCTTTCGGTCGCGCGTATCCTGCGCTACCTGGGCTTTGATATCTGCTCCACCGAGGGCACGGCGCGCGTGCTGCGCGGCGGCAACGTGACCTGCGAGGTCGTGGAGAAGATCAGCGGCCCGCACGACGGCGAGCGTCCCAACATCGGTGACCTGATCGCCGATGGCAAGATTGCGGTAATCATCAACACGCCGTACGGCCCGGGTTCGCGTGGCGACGGCTATCTGTTGCGTACCGAGGCGGTGCGCCGCGGCGTGACCTGCGTGACGGCGATGTCTGCCGCCAACACGTACGTGAGTGCCATCGAGGCCGTGCGCGAAGACCAGCAGGGTCACGGCAGCGCCAACGACATGGGCATGGACGTCATCGCCCTGCAGGACCTGCCGCAGTACACGGTGTAGTTGACCTGGCCGGCCGGGGCGGGAGGGGCCGAGTTTCCCCCTTTCGCTCCGGCTGCAAGCAGAGTCGCTCAGGAGGAAACTCGGCCCCTCTTGCCCCGACGCACTGTGTCTAGACGGATTGCACCTCCTGTTTTTAGAGATAAATACCATTTAGCGGTGATATTCAACCGTTCAAGATATTATGTAATGGCATATTACGTCATATGACGTAATATGCCATTAGCAGTCAAGGATGACTGTCTGTGTTCAAGTCGAGAAAGGGGCAAAATGATTAAACTGTGTCGCGTCGATAGCCGGTTAGTGCATGGGCAGACCGTGTTCTCTTGGTATCCAACGCTTGAAGCAAACGCTATTCTTGTGGTTTCAGATGAGTACGCCGCAAGCAAAGAGCGAATTCAAGCGCTGCGAATTGCAAAACCCGCTGATGCCAAATTGGTTGTCAAAAGTGTAGAAGATTCCATCGTGGCCCTTAACGGAAGCGCGGTGGATAAATACGAGCTAATTGTTGTTGCGGGAAATGTACATGACGCCTGTGAAGTTGCGCGTGCGTGTCCAAAAATAACGTCTGTGAATTTAGGCGGCGCTCGACCGTTGGGGGATAGCGTAAAGGAGCTTGGCCCTGCTGTACGCCTTTCCCAATCCGATATTAATGAAATTAAGAAAGCCATGGCTGATGGAATCGAATTCGAGGTAAGGCAGGTTGCTAGCGAGAAAAAACGCATCGTAACAAGTTTTGATTTGTAGGAAGAGGGAGAAATATGCTGCTTCAAGCTTTTCTGGTTGGTCTTGCCGCTGCGATAGGTCAATCGGATTATTTACTCGGTACTGCGATGGTCGAGCGGCCGATTGTCCTCGGAGCGATTGTCGGTATTTTTTTGGGTGATATTCCGACTGGCGTTATTGTTGGTTTCCAGCTCGAACTCGCGTTCATGGGGGTCTGGCAGGTTGGTGCTGCCGTGCCGCCCAACGTAATTGTTGGTTCAGTTTTGGGAACAGCCTTTGCGATTACTATGGGTGCGGGTCCCGAGACCGCTCTGACTATTGCTATGCCCACTGCGGTGCTTGCCGGCATGTTTGACAGCCTTATGTATAGCGTTGTTACGCCTCCTATGGCTGTCTGGGCTGATCGTAGCGCCGAAAAAGACGACCCCAAAACGATTGCAGCCGCTATGTGGACCAATGGAATGTTAGCGCCGGAATAATTTAGCCAAATATAGTCGGCCGAGATTGACCAATCCCG
>CAJMRP010000187.1 GCA_905215765.1 uncultured bacterium | reverse complement strand
GAGCTGCCGTTACGAGCGTCACCGGCCACGTATACCGGCGTGGCGTCCGCGGCAACGCTGTCAGCACGTGCCGCGAGGTGCGAGCCCTCGGCGGCCATCACAGGCAGCGGACGGCCAGCGGTGGCAACAGGCACGCCCACCGCATCGAACACGCCATGCTCAGGACCCGTAAAGCCGCAGGCGATGAGCACCAGCTGAGCCGGTACCTCGTGCTCGGAGCCCGCGATGCGCTCGGGCTTTCCCGCCGACCAGTCCAGATCGACCACGCGCAGCCCCGCAGCCGCACCCTTCTTGTCCAGCAGCACCTCGAGCGTATCCACGCCCCAGGCACGCATCTCGCCACCCATGGCAGCGATAGCCTCCTGCTGGCCGTAGTCGGTCTTCTTAACGTTGGGCCACTGCGGCCAGGGGTTGCTCGCCGCGCGCTTATCGGGCGCAGCCGGCAAGAACTCAAACTGGCGCACGCTGCGCGCACCCTGACGTACCGCGGTGCCCACGCAGTCGTTGCCGGTATCGCCGCCGCCGATGACCACGACGTCCAGGCCGCGTGCATCGACGACAGACTCGCCGCCATCGAGCACCGAGACGGTCGAAGCCGTCAGGTAGTCCACGGCATACACCACGCCGGGCGCGTCAATATTCTCAGCAGCCAGCCCACGCGGAGCACGAGCGCCGACAGCCACCACGACGGCGTCAAAGTCATCGAGCTTGGCGGTAACCTTGGGATCGCTCACGTCAGCACCCAGCTCGAACACAATGCCCAGCTCGCGCATAAGTGCCACGCGACGCTCGACAACGGACTTCTCGAGCTTCATGTTGGGAATGCCGTACATGAGCAGGCCGCCCGGGCGGTCGTCGCGTTCAAACACCGTCACGCGGGCGCCACGACGCGCAAGCTCCCACGCCGCCACCAGACCAGCAGGACCGGAGCCCACCACGGCAACCGTGGGTGCGTCCTCCCCTGCCGGCTCAAAGCGACGCGGACCGCCATTTGCCCACTCATGGTCGCTGATCGCACGCTCGTTGTCATGGATCGTCGTGGGCTGGCCATCGACCGAACCCAGGTTGCACGCGGCCTCGCACAGTGCCGGGCACACGCGGCTCGTGAACTCAGGCATGGGCGAGGTGAGCGACAGGCGCTCGGCAGCCTCGTCCCAGCGGCCACGGTACACCAGCTCATTCCACTCGGGAATCAGGTTGTGCAGCGGACAGCCACTCGGACGCGCCTTGCCAAAGCTCGCGCCCATCTGGCAAAACGCCACGCCGCACATCATGCAGCGGCTCGCCTGGGCGCGACGTGCGTCGTCGTCGAGCTCCACGTACAGCGGATCGAAATCACGGCTGCGCTCCTCCACGGGGCGAAGCTCGTGGGTCACGCGATCGATATCAAGAAAAGCACCGGGCTTACCCATGGCACTTACGCCTCCTTCTTGGTCGAAGCAACAGAGCTGGCGTCCACGGACGCAGCACCCGCAGCACCGCCCGCAATATCGAAGCGAGCGACATCCGCGGCGCTCGCGCGACCGGTCACAATGTCAAACGCCAGCTCCTCAGCCTGCGCATGCGTCTTGCCCACGGCCTCGGCAGCAGCGACAATCGCCAGCACGCGCTCGTACTCGGTCGGAATGACCTTCACAAAGTGCTTGCTCATCGAGTCGAAGCTGTAGAGCAACTTAATGCCGCGCGGGCTCTGCGTCGCGTCCACGTGCTCCTGGATGAGCTCGCGAATCTGCGCCAGCTCGCCGGCCGTCGGGGCCTTGAGCTCAACGCTCTCGTGGTTCACACGGGCATCGAGCGTGCCGTACTGGTCAAAGACATAGGCCACGCCACCTGTCATGCCGGCGGCGAAGTTCTGCCCGACCTCGCCCAGGATGAGCGCCAGACCGCCCGTCATGTACTCGCAGCCATGGTTGCCGCAGCCCTCGACCACCACGGTGGCACCGGAGTTGCGCACGGCAAAACGCTGGCCGGCAAGACCGTTAATGAAGCCGCGACCGCTCGTGGCACCAAAGAACGCAACGTTGCCCACGATGATGTTCTCGTCGAACTTGTAGGTCGCATGCGGGTTGGGGCGCACCGACACCTCGCCGCCCGAAAGGCCCTTGCCAAAGTAGTCGTTGGCGTCGCCGCACACGTTGAGCGTAATGCCGCGCGGCAGGAAGGCGCCAAAGCTCTGACCGGCCGAACCATCGCAATCGATGGTGATGGAGCCGGCGGGCAGGCCCTCGGGATGCGCCTTGGTCACCGCGTTGCCCAAGATGGTGCCCACGCAGCGGTTGACGTTGGCGATATCGGCGCGGAAGCGAATCGGACGCAGATGTGCGCGGGCGTCGGCCGTGTAAGGCACAAACAACGTGGAGTCGAGCGTCTTGTCGAGCTCACTGTCCGCGGCCATCTGCGGCAGGAAGTGGCGACCGTCGGCGCCCGGAATATGGGCACCGAACTCGCAGGTCGCGCTCGCCAGCACGGGCGACAGATCGAGCAGGTTGGCCTTGCGGTTGCCCGGCACCTCGATCTGGCGCAAGCACTCGGGGTGGCCGACCATCTCGTCGACGGTACGGAAGCCCAGGCTCGCCATGACCTCGCGCAGCTGCTCGGCAACAAAGAGCATAAAGTGCTCAACGTGCTCGGGCTTACCGCGGAAGCCACGGCGCAGGCGGCAGTTTTGCGTGGCGATGCCGGCCGGGCAGGTATCCTGCTGGCAGTCGCGCTGCATGAGGCAGCCCATGGAGATGAGCGGCATGGTCGCAAAGCCAAACTCCTCGGCACCCAGCAGGCAGGCGACGGCGACATCGGTGCCGTCCATGAGCTTGCCGTCGGC
>CAJMRP010000186.1 GCA_905215765.1 uncultured bacterium | reverse complement strand
TTGTTCGCCCAGGTGGCAAACAATCCCGCCGAGGCAGCCGAACAGGTGCGCGACCTGTATGCGCGCGGTGCCGACGTCATTAAGCTGTTCGTAACGGGCGGCGTGTTCGACGCCACCGAGGTGGGCGAGCCGGGCGTGCTGCGCATGCCGGTTGAGGTTGCCGCGGC
Organism: uncultured bacterium; assembly: GCA_905215765.1. Lineage (GTDB taxonomy): Bacteria > Actinomycetota > Coriobacteriia > Coriobacteriales > Coriobacteriaceae > Collinsella. Next base: position 2,680 of record CAJMRP010000186.1, on the reverse strand, counting down.
GGCGTGCAAGGCTGCGCACGAGGTGAGCCTGCCGGTTATGGCCCATGTCGAGAGTACCGAGGGCGTGAAGGCCGCGCTTGAGGCCGGCGTTGACACGATTGAGCACGGCGCTCCGTTGACGCCCGAGATTCTGGAGCTGTACCGTGGCGCCGCGGGCACGCAACTCGAGGGGCGTGCGCCCAGTGTTACCTGCACTATCAGCCCGGCGCTGCCGTTTGTATTGCTCGACCCGGAAAAGACCCATTCGACCGATACACAAAAGAAGAACGGCGACATCGTGTGCTCGGGCATCATCGAGAGCGCCCGTGCCGCACTGGAAGCTGGCGTTAAGGTGGGCCTTGGCACGGACTCGAGCTGCCCGTTCGTGACGCAGTACGACATGTGGCGTGAGGTGGCCTTTTTTGCCAAGTATGTCGGCGTGAGCAATGCGTTTGCGCTGCACACGGCCACGCAGGTCAATGCTGAGCTACTGGGCCTGGGCGGCGAGACCGGTGCGATCGAGTGCGGCAAGGCTGCCGATATTCTGGTGACGCGCGAGAACCCGCTCGATGGCCTGTGCGCTCTGCGTGAGCCGATGCATGTGATGTGCCGTGGCGATCTGGTACGCAAACTCAAGGTGAAGCGTATTCCCGAGGTGGACGCCGAACTCGACACGATTATGGCAATGCCGGCCGAGGCACTGGCCGAGGAGCTCGCCCGCGACGGTGTGGCGTAGACGAGACAAAGGGACAGCTCCGTTGTCGCATACAAAAAGCCGAGGTCTCAACACGGGGCCTCGGCTTTTTTCGAACAAATACTTAAGACTGGGACAAACAAACCTGATTAATTGTCCCGCGTGCGGCGGCTAGGAGCGCGTTTCCATCTTGGCGTGGCACTTGGGGCAGGTGACGCGGATCTTGCCCTTGCCCTTGGGGACGGAGAGCATCTGGCCGCAGTTGGGGCACTTGAGGTATGCCGTGGTCTTGCGGCCCTTCCACATCTTCTTGGCTGTGCGCTTGGCACGTTCAAAGTCTTCCTTGCTAGTACCGGCTGCGCGCGAGGCGTTGGTCGCTGCAGCTCCGCCGCCCAAGCTGGCTACAAACTTGCCCAAGCCGGGTACGTTTGCAGTCGCGGCGACAAAGGCCTCGTTCTCCTTGCGACGTGCGTCGATATTTTTGGACAGGCCGCGCAGCACGCCAATCACGATTACGGCGATGGCAATCCAGCTGAGCCACTGGATGCGGGCTATCGATCCGATCATCGCGATGACGATGCCGGCAAGACCCATCACGATGGTGAGCTCGTCGACACCATTGCGACCCTTCATAAAGTCATTCATGCAAATTGCCTTTCGTTCGATATGCTGCACGCCTTTATACCCGATTTAGAGCAAGGGGGACAGGTTAATCTGCGCCAATGTGGTGCAAACATACCTGTCCCCGGAGCACCAAGACGGTGCAAAGAAGTCTGTCCCCAATGCCCCAATTACTTGGCGAGCTTGTCGACGACGCGCTCTATCTCGGCGAGCTTGGCGGCCTTGAGTTCCTCGTCGCCCGATTCGATGGCCGAAGTTACGCAGCCCTCGATATGCGCCTTGAGCACGTCGGCGTTGATGCGCGCAATGAGCGCCTGCGTTGCCATGAGCTGCGTGGAAATATCGACGCAGTAGCGGTCCTCCTCGACCATCCGCAAGATGCCGTCGATCTGGCCGCGTGCCGTCTTGAGCATGCGGGTCACCGATTTGTGGTCTGCCATCATGGCGGGTCCTCGTTTCTGGTCGATCTTCCGGTTGCCCCCGTCAGTTGCGGTGAAATACGGACTGTTTAAAGGCCTAGGGCGGCACAACAGTCCGTATTTCACCGCAACTTCTGAGGATTGAGTAGGCGGTGTCTGCTACGCTGCGGTCACCGAAAGGGCGTGGAATTTCTCGCCCGCGGCCTCGACGGCGGCGGCGAGCTGCTCGGCGGTCACGGTGTCGGCGCACTCAACCTGGACGGTCTGGGTCTCGTGATCGGCGTCGGCGTCGGTCACGCCGGCCACGTTGAGCAGCGCTGTCTCGACGGTAGCGTCGCAGTGGCCGCACATGAGGCCGGAAGTCTTGATTGTGTATCGCATGGGTATTCCTCCCTGTTGTGTCGGCTTTCCCAGGCACCCGACCTTGACCTTCAAGCCGTCGCTCGCGTACCAAAGTACGCGTCGCTCCTCTTTCAGGTCAATCTCGGGCACCTGGAAAACCCGTTCTAAATGGACGTAATGGTGAGCTTATTTTGCCACTTTTGGCTTAAAGGATTTTAAGCGCAGCGCGTTGGACACGACGCATACGCTCGACAGGCTCATGGCCGCGGCGCCAAACATCGGCGAGAGTTGCCAACCGGTGAGGGGGAAGAACACGCCCGCCGCCAGCGGAATGCCGATGCCGTTGTAGAACAGCGCCCAGAACAAGTCCTGTTTGATGTTGCGGATCGTGGCGCGCGAAAGCTCGATGGCGCGGACGACGTCCATGAGGTCGCTGCGCATGAGCACCACATCTGCCCCCTCCTTGGCGATGTCGGCGCCGGTACCGATGGCAAGGCCCACGTCGGCGCGCGCCAGGGCGGGGGAGTCGTTGATGCCGTCGCCCACCATGGCGACCTTGCTGCCCGCATCCTGCAGCTCGCGCACGTGGCGTTCCTTGTCGGCGGGGAGGACGTCGGCGATGACC
>CAJMRP010000185.1 GCA_905215765.1 uncultured bacterium | reverse complement strand
GCTTTGCCGTATAGCCGCCGTATGTTCTGTTGCCAGGAGCTGCAGCGATGCGATCGGCAACCTCTTTTTGAACCATCACCACCGCGCGCTTGAGCGCAGGCATGGTTTGGAAGAACTGCAAGATAATCGTCGCGGCAACGTTATAGGGCAGGTTTGCCACAAAGACCGTAGGCTCACCTTCTGCTACCTGTGCGATCTGCTCCGGCGTCACTTTAAGGGCGTCGCCCATAATAAAGCGGAAATTATCGGTATCGTACTCGTGCGATGCCAACACCGGTTCCAGCTCGGAGTCGGCCTCAATAGAGACCACGCGCGATGCCTCCTGAGTAAGCGCTAAAGTGAGGGTGCCAATACCCGGCCCCACCTCGAGCACCAGCTCGCTTCCATCGAGCTCCGCAAGGTTGCAAATGCGCTCGATTACATGATTGTCGATCAAAAAGTTCTGACCCAGGCGATGCTTTGTCGCAAGGCCAAACTCTTCAAGGAGCTGGCGCGTGGCAGAAGCGCTTGCAAGCGGCGATTGCGTCATGAAACTATCCTCATTCTCGTCGGAGCGCAGGTATGGCGCGCGTGTTATTCGGAGTCCGCAGCTTCCTCACCATGAGGGGCAGAGGGGCTCGCCTTCATGGCCTCGATAGTCTTTTCCATCAATTCGGAAAGATCCCAGCCCAGGCGCTCGGCACCTTGAGCAATAACCTCACGCGAGCAGCCGGCGGCAAACTTCTTGTCCTTGAACTTTTTCTTGAGCGATTTGACCGTCAGATCATCAACGCTCTTGGAGGGACGCATCAGCACCGCAGCGCCAATCAAGCCGGTGAGCTCGTCGGCCGCAAACAAGACCTTTTCAAGATCGGACTCGGGCTCATAAGGCGTGCCCGTGAGGCCCCATCCATGGCTGCAGCAAGCACGCACCACAGCCTCGTCGATGCCTGCCTCGCGCATGAGCTGCTCTGTGCGCACGCAGTGCTCGTCGGGCCACATCTCAAAGTCCAAGTCATGAAGCGCACCCACGGTCTGCCACAGGTCAGCCTCCTCCGCGTGGCCCATATCTGCGGCGTACCAGCGCAAGACCTCGCCCACAATACGCCCATGCGCCAGGTGGAACGGGTCGGAGTTGTACTGCTTGAGCAGCTCGTAGGCTTCTTGCGGCGAAGGAATCATATACATCTCCTACTTTCGGCACGTATCTCGCATGATTTTACTTCTCTTCATGCAAGTACGCATAGACGATATGAGTTGAACATTGGGACCCCTCCTCTTGTAGCTCTATCGTGGGTCGGGCGACAATGGTCGTAGCGCCAACCGTGGCCGCGCGCCACATGCGACGGAGGAGGGGCTCCATGTCCAATTATGTCACAGCAATCGGTCTCGACGTCCACGCCCGCAGCATCAAGGCCTGCGCCCTGAACCCCATGACCGGGGAGGTCGAGCGCGCCTCCTTCGGCTACGACCCCGCGTCGGTCGCCGAGTGGGCCCTCGGGTTCGAGTCGCCGAAGGCGGTCTACGAGTCCGGCGTGACCGGCTTCCACCTCTGCCGCGCCCTGCGCGCCTGTTGGTGGTAACTTAAAAATGAACATATCGGCTTGATCAATTTGAGCACAAAGGCAGACATGCCGACCAACGCAATCGACTAACTTGGTTCCTGCCAGGGAAACCAACCAAGGAGGTCGGAAAGGTATGATCAGCATGTCGCAAACCTATTCTATACGGCAAATGAGGAAGAACGGCGAGTCCATATCGGAAATCGCCCGCAAGACGGGCGTCTCGCGCAACACGGTGTACGCGAAGCTCGCGATCTCGGACCTGTCGCCGCGGATGCCCGTGAAGAGGGGCAAGGCCAAGACGCTCGACAGGTACCGCGGGGTCATAGAGTCGTGGCTCGACGAGGACGCCGCGAACTGGCGCAAACAGCGCCACACCGCCCGCCGCATATGGCAACGCCTTCGCGACGAGCACGGCGTCGAGTGCTGCGAATCGACCGTCCGGCATTACGTCCGCGACCTCAAGGCGCTGAGGAAGGCCGTTTCCGAGTCGTACCTCGACCTCGTTTGGCGGCCCGGCGAGGCGCAGGCCGATTTCGGGGAGGCGGATTTCTGCGTCATGGGAACGAGGCGGCGGCTGAGTTTCTTCGTGCTCTCGTTCCCCTATTCGAACGTCGGGTTCGCCCAGGTGTTCCCGTCCGAGAACTCCGAATGCGTGTGCCAAGCCCTCAAGCAGGTGTTCGAATACATAGGAGGGGTCCCATCCCGCATCGTGTTCGACAACGCCACCGGCGTCGGGCGCAAGGTCTGCGGCGGCGTCAGGACCGCCGAGACCTTCGCGGCCTTCGCCGCCCATTACGGCTTCGAATTCGGCTTCTGCAACCCGAATTCCGGCCACGAGAAGGGCAACGTGGAGAGGAAGGTGTACTTCATCAGGCAGAACCTCTTCGTTCCCGTGCCAAGGCTGTCCCGCGTCGAATCGTACAACGAGAAGCTCCTGGACCGATGCCTCGGGCTTGCCAAGGAGCATTACAAGAAAGGCGTGAACGAGGACGGGCTGTTCGGCGAAGACCGCGCCGCGCTGGCCGGATTGCCGGAAACGCCGTTCGAGGTGGTCCGCTACGTCGACTGCAAGGCCGACAAGCAGGGCAAGGTCCAGATAGACGGCCGCCATTGGTACTCGGCGGACCCGTCCCTCGCGGGCGAGCGCCTCATCGCGGGGCTGGGCGCCACGATGCTGTCGATATACACCTCGGCCGGCGAATACGTCTGCTCGCACGAGCGGCAGTACGGCGCCGCCCCCACCGATTCCTCGAGCCCGGCGAGCCAGTTGCCGCTTCTTGCCGCCAAGCTGGGCGCGTGGCGCAACAGCTCGGTGCG
>CAJMRP010000184.1 GCA_905215765.1 uncultured bacterium | reverse complement strand
CCCCCCCTGCCGCTCACACCGGCCTGTCCAAGAACACCATATTCGCCGCCACCCATAGCGCCGAGGACGCTCTCGTGCTGCTTGACGCCACGGCAAACGGCCTCACCGCCGAGCAGGCAACCGAGCGCCTGGATGCCGCCGGCCCCAACACCATCGAAGCGCCGACCAAGACGCTCGCCCGCCGCATCGCCGACGCCTTCATCGATCCCTTCGCCGGCATCCTCGCCGCGCTCGCGCTGGTCTCGCTCTACATCGACGTGCTCGCCGTGCCCGAACCGCAGCGCGACCCCTCCACGGTCATCGTCATCGGCACCATGCTGCTGGTATCGGGCGGCATGAAGTTTATCCAGGAAGCCCGCAGCGGCAATGCGGCCGAGGCCCTCAAGGACCTGGTCTCCAACACTTGCACCGCCCTGCGCGACGGCGAGCGCATCGAGATCCCCTTCGACGAGCTCGTCCCCGGCGATGTAATCCGTCTCTCTGCCGGCGATATGGTGCCGGCAGATGCCCGCATCATCACCGCGCGCGACCTGTTTGTGATCGAGTCCGCACTCACCGGCGAGAGCGAGGCCGTCGAGAAGACCACCGCCGTCACCGTCGTCGAGGGCGCCGACGGCTCCGCACTGCCACTCTCTGCCTGCAAGAACATCGTCTTTACCGGCACCTCCGTGCAAAACGGCGCCGCCATGGCGCTTGTCGTTGCCACCGGCTCGGACACCTACCTGGGCGGCATCGCCAAGATGCTCAACGGGCGCGGCGAAAAGAGCGCGTTTGACCGCGGCGTCTCGAGCGTCTCCATGCTGCTGGTGCGCCTGATGCTCGTTATGGCGCCGGCCGTCTTTGCCATCAACGCCGCCACCAAGGGCAACGTCATCGACGCGCTGCTGTTCGCCACGAGCGTGGCCGTGGGCATCACGCCGCAGATGCTTCCCGTCATCGTGACCACGAGCCTGTCGCAGGGCGCCAAGGACCTCGCCCGTCGCCAGGTTATCGTCAAGGAGCTGCCGGCGATTCAAAACCTCGGAGCGATGGACGTCCTGTGCTGCGACAAGACCGGCACCCTCACCGAAGACCGCATCGTGCTCGAGCGCTACCTCAACACCGATGGCAACGAGGACGCGCGCGTGCTGCGCCATGCGTTTTTGAACAGCTTCTTCCAGACCGGCCTCAAAAATCTTATCGACCTGGCCGTAATCGACCGTGCCGATGTGACGCCCTCGACCGTCGCACCCGATTCCATGCTGGGCCAGAGCCTGCGCGACCGCTACACCAAGGTCGACGAGGTTCCCTTCGATTTCTCGCGCCGTCGCCTGAGCGTAGTTGTCGCCGACGCCCAAGGCAAAACCCAGATGGTTACCAAGGGCGCTGCCGAGGAAATGCTCGAGATCTGCTCCTTTGTCGAGATCGATGGCATCGCTCAGCCGCTCACCGACGAGAAGCTCGCCCAGATTCGCAAGCAGATCGCCGGACTTAACGCCGAGGGCCTACGCGTAATTGCCGTGGCGCAGAAGACCAATCCGCGCTGCGTGGGCGAGTTTGGCATCGCCGACGAGTGCGACATGGTGCTGATGGGCTTTTTGGCCTTCCTCGATCCGCCCAAAGCAAGTGCCGCGGGCGCCGTCGCCACCCTCGAGGCCAAGGGCGTGGCGGTCAAGGTCCTAACCGGCGACAACGACCGCGTCGCCGCCACCGTCTGCGAGCAGATTGGTATCGATGCGAGCAACGTCTTGCTCGGCTTCGAGATCGATGCGCTCGATGACGCCGAACTTGCCAAGCGCGCCGAGAAAACCCACCTCTTCGCCAAGCTCTCGCCGCTGCAGAAGGCGCGCCTGGTACGTGTCATGCGCGAGATGCTCGGCCACACCGTGGGCTTTATGGGCGACGGTATCAACGACGCCGCCGCCATGCGTGTGAGCGATTGCGGCATCTCGGTCGATTCGGCCGTCGATATTGCCAAGGAATCCGCCGATATCATCTTGCTTCAGAAGGACCTGGGCGTGCTCGAGCGCGGCATCATCGAAGGCCGCCGCACCTACGGCAACCTGCTCAAGTACCTCAAGACCACGGTGAGCTCCAACTTTGGCAATGTGCTGTCCGTGACCGTCGCAAGCCTGTTCTTGCCGTTTTTGCCCATGAGCGCCCTGCAGCTGGTGCTGCTGTCGCTGGTCTACGAGATCGTGTGCATCGCGCTGCCGTGGGACACCGTCGATGACGCCTGGACTGCCCGCCCGCGTGCCTGGGACGCCGCGTCCATCAAGGGCTTTATGCTCGAGCTGGGCCCCGTGAGCTCGCTGTTTGACATCGTGACCTTCGCCGCGCTCTTCTTTGTCGTGTGCCCCGCCGCCGTGGACGCAAGCTGGTCCGAGCTTGCCGCCGCGGGCGACGTCGCGGGTATGGCGACCTTTGCTGCGCTCTTCCAGAGCGGCTGGTTTGTCGAGTCCATGTGGTCGCAGACACTCGTGGTCCACATGTTGCGCTCCCCGCATCTGCCGAGCCCGCGCGACCACGCCGCGCCCGCATTGTGCGTTCTTACCGTGCTGGGCCTGGCGCTCGTCACCTGGCTGCCGGCAAGCCCCATCGCCGATGCGCTCGGCCTCATGCCGCTGCCCACGAGCTTTTTTGGGCTGCTCATTGGCATCGTTACCGCCTATATCGCGCTCACCCAGCTGGCAAAGCGCCGCTACATTGCCCGCCACGGCGAGCTGCTGTAGCAAGTAGACGGAAAACACCCTGCCAGCTGCCGTTGCCACTACCACAGCTGCCAACGCCGCTGCCGTTGCCTCTGCCGCCGCCGCAGTCTATCCCCCCAGCAGTTGCAGTGAAATAGTTCCTGTTTGGGGGTGCGGACAGAAAGTTGGACCGCGGGGCGGTCCGGACTGGAGGTT
>CAJMRP010000183.1 GCA_905215765.1 uncultured bacterium | reverse complement strand
CGCCTTCATCTTCTCTATCGTCTGCTCGGGGCTCACAGCAATCCACCTTCCTCATTGTAGGTGATAGCTTAAAAATGAACATGTTGGCTTGATCAATTTGAGCATAAAGGCAGACATGCCGACCAACTCAATCGACTAACTTGGTTTTTGCCTAGATAAATCAACCAAGGAGGTCAGAAAGGTATGATCAGCATGTCGCAAACCTATTCTATACGGCAGCTGCGCAAAAGCGGCGAGTCCATCTCCGAGATCGCGCGCAAAGTCGGCGTCTCGCGCAACACCGTCTACGCAAAGCTCGCAGCTCCCGACCTGTCGCCGCAGATGCCGGTGAAGGCGCCCAAGGAAAAGATGCTCGATGCGTACAGGCACGTCATCGAGGGATACCTCGATGAGGACGAGCTCAGCTGGCGCAAGCAGCGGCACACCGCGCGCCGCATCTGGCAGCGCCTTCGCGACGAGCACGGCGTCACCTGCTGCGAATCCACCGTCAGGCACTACGTCCATGACCTCAAGGTCCAGCGAAGAAGCGTCTCCGAGTCCTATCTCGACCTCGTCTGGAACCCCGGCGAGGCGCAAGCCGACTTCGGGGAGGCCGACTTCACCGTGGTCGGCGCCAAACGCCGCATGAGCTTCTTCGTGCTTTCCTTCCCGTTCTCCAACATGGGCTTCGCCCAGGTCTTCCCGTCAGAGAACGCCGAGTGCGTGTGCCAGGCGCTCAAGCAGATATTCGAGTACGTGGGCGGCGTTCCCACCAGGATCGTCTTCGACAACGCCACAGGGGTGGGCAGAAGAGTCTGCGGCAAGGTCAGGGCAACCGAGACCTTCACCGCCTTCGCCGCGCACTACGGGTTCGGATTCTCGTTCTGCAACCCATATTCCGGGCACGAGAAGGGCAACGTCGAGAGCAAGGTCAGGTTCATAAGGTCGAACCTGTTCGTGCCGGTCCCCAGGTTCCACAACGTCGACCTGTTCAACAGGAGGCTGCTGGGCAGATGCTACTCGCTGTCCAAGTCCCACTACCTCAAGGGAGAGGACGAAAGGCAGCTGTTCGTCGAGGACAGCGTCGCGATGGCCGGGCTGCCGGGCGTCGCGTTCAACGTGGTCAGGTACGTGCACTGCAAGGCCGACAAGCAAGGCAAGATCTGCGTGGACGGCCCTCACCGCTACTCGACGGACCCATCGCTTGCCGGCCGGCAGCTCATCGTCGGGCTGGGCGCCACCACGGTGGCCGTCTACACGGAATCCGGCGAGCTTGTCTGCGAGCACGAGCGCCAATACGGCTCGGCCCCAACCGACACGACCAATCCCGCCAGCCAGCTGCCCCTGCTGACGATGAAGCTGGGTGCATGGCGGAACAGCGGGGTGCGCGACGCCATCCCCGACGACCTGCGCAGCTACATGGACGGCCTTGGAAGAAGCGACCTCGGGAGCAGCCTGAAAGTCATGAGGGACCAGGTCGGCCAGCGCGGATGGGATGCCGCGGTCGGCGCGATGGAGACGGCCTTGCTGCTCACCGGGAGGATCGACGAGGCAAGCGTCGCCATAGCGGCGGCAAGGGCGGAAGGCGGCTCCATATCCTACGACGAGCCCGTCGACCTCAGCGTGTATGACACGATGCTCGAAAGGATGGCCTAGGATGGCGGTTAAATCAAAGGATGGCGCAGACCAGCTGCGCAGGCTGGCCCGCATGCTCTACTTCAGCAACGAGACGATCGAGTGGTTCCTCGCATCATCGAACGCGGCCCAGCTCAGGGCGGTAAGCGACCTCATAGGCTACGAGATGGACGTCAGGGAGAGGAACAAGCGGTCGAGGCTGTACCGAAGGGCGAAGTTCCCGCAGGTCAAGTCGTTCGACGGGTACGACTTCTCCCAGGTGTCTTTCCCTGAGGGGTACGGCGTCGAGGACCTGAGAAGCCTGTCGTTCGTCGATGCCGCCCAGGACTTCGTGTTCCACGGGCAGACGGGCCGCGGCAAGACGCACCTGGCCATCGCGATCGGCAACGCATGCGTCATGGCCGGTAAGACGGTGAGGTTCTACACCGCGGCCGAGCTGGCGCTGTCGCTGGCGAAAGCCAAAAGGGAGCATTGCCTGGAGGCGATGATGAAGGACATCGCCAGGAACGACCTGGTCATACTGGATGAGTTCGGGTACGTGCCCATAGACATAGAGAGCGCGCGCCTGCTGTTCCAGGTGGTGTCGAGCTGCTACGAGAAGAGGAGCATGATCTTCACGACCAACATCGAGTTCAGCAAATGGGGCACCATCCTGGGCGATGACAAGCTTGCGGCTGCGATGATCGACAGGATCGTGCATCACGGAAGGCTCATCGAGTTCGGGGGATCCAGCCATCGCATGGATGCGGCGCTGATGCTCGGAAAGGCGCAAATCTAGCAAGGCGCGTCTGCCAAACTGTTCAAATTGCGCGTGCCATTTTGCTCATTACCTGCTTGACATAAACATTTGCGTTCATCCTGTCTATCTCGGCCTTGAAGTGGGCGACGGGGTCGGCGATTCCGGATTCGCGCAGTTCGCGTTCGTAGCCAAGCGCCTTGACCGATGTCTGCACCGTATGTCCGCGCCCACGATCCCAGTGGCTCTCATATATCTGCAGGTAGAGGCCCTTTTTGTTTCTTGACTTCTTCAGGAAGTATGCCATCGTGAGCCCTTTCTTGCCGATACGGTCCTTCCCATATTATAGCACCATAGCACCATATAGTGAATGAGTTGGAGAAAATTTGTCAAGCTTCACAAAAAAACACAAAAAAGCCAGCTCGCAGGCTGGTTTTCTTATAAGCAGATATGTCGGTAAATCTAAAGAATTCTGGTGCTAAATCCTAAAGACGGGAAAGGTCGCAGGTCATTACGGGATACTACTAAAAAATGATGATGCGAAAT
>CAJMRP010000182.1 GCA_905215765.1 uncultured bacterium | reverse complement strand
GCATCGCAGGTAGCCGATGAATTGTCGGAAAATGCCGAGCAGACAAGATCTACCATTGAAAAATTTTTTGATCATTTTTCTCTGCCCAAGCTGGTCTCCGCGGCTATCTTACTGGTGATATGTATTATATGCATAAAAATCATTCTGAGAGCCACCGAGAAAATGCTCAAATCATCCAAATTGGACAAGAGCTGTCACGCCTTCATCCGCTCCTCCATTAAAATCGTGCTGGTGTTCCTTGCGATCATGCTGCTGGCCGGGACGCTGGGGGTCGACACGTCGTCGCTGCTCGCGATTTTAAGCGTGGCAGGTCTGGCCGTCTCCCTTTCCATTCAGGATTCGCTTTCCAATCTCGCCAGCGCCGTTGTGCTGCTCACAACGCATCCCTTCAAGGTCGGTGATTTTATCGAGGTCGGCGGAAAATCCGGCACCGTGCGGCAGATCGGTGTGTTCCACACGCAGATCGCCACCCCAGACAACCAGCTTGTCTACCTTCCGAACAGCCAGGTCACCTCCGCGCAGATCACAAACGTCAGCGCGATCTTGACCCAGTCTTTCAGCCGCGCGTCGTCGTGGATGACGAGCAGCTCCTCGGTCTTGATCTTGTACTCGCGGCAGAGCTTGGAGATGGGCCCGCCCGAGGTGTTCATGTACGACTGCGGCTTGACCAGCACAATCTGGCGCTTGCCACCCTCTTCCTCAGCATCGTTGATATTGATGAGCGCGACCTCGGCGCCTGCTTGGTTTTTCCAGTACGTGACGCCGGCCTGACGGGCCAGCTCGTCGATTGCCTTAAAGCCGGCGTTGTGGCGGGTCTCGGCATATTCCTCGCCCGGGTTGCCAAGCCCGGCGACCATGCGAATCTTAAGCGGCTGTGCAGCTGCCATGTTTGTCCTTCCGTTACATAAAAAGTTTAATCAACGACAAAGGCTACCACGCCCGCCGAAGGCGAGGAAAGGTTGCAGCAAAGTCATTTCAGAAAACAGCTGCCCCGAGACAGCAGGAAGCCCCGGACGCGCCGGGAGGGGTTATCAAAGCCGACATCCCGCAGCCGCGAAGCGGCGAGGACGTCGGCGTGATAACCCCGCAGGCCTTGCGCCGGCGGGAAGGAACCTACTTCACGACCAGAATGTCGCAGTCCGTATTGCGCAGCAGGAACGTCGAAATCGAACCCAGGAGCGCATACTTGATCGAGGACAGGCCGCGGGCGCCGCAGAGCACCAGGTCGGGCTTAAACACGTCGAGCATCTCGTCCTTGAGCGTCTCGCGAATGCGGCCGGCGCGAATCATGACCTCGACCTCGGGAATATCGGGATTGGCCTTGGCCTCTTCGAGCTGCTTGGCGATGGAGTTCTTAAATGCCTCCTCTAGGCCGTTGACCAGATCGACCGGATAGGAACCGGCGCTCTCGAGCGCCGTGGAATCGATAACATGGCCGATGATTAGCTTGGCGCCGTTGTTCGCGGCGACCTTGATGGCGCGTGCGAGCACAAAATCCTGCTGTTCAGTACCGTCGAGTGAAACAAATACCTTGGTGTAGCCCTCGTTCATGGTTTCCTCCTTGGTCTATCGCACGGGCGCGGGGCTCGTGCGTCGGGCGGGCGCGGGCGCGTTGGCCGCCGGACACTTTATCTTGTTGCAGTTATACCCAAGGATTTCGGTTTGACCGCTCGCAATTCTGTGAACGGACGAGTTTTTTGGTAAGGGTAGGCGCAGACGCGCCCGAACGGTTGATAATGGGACATCGCCCGCACCGTCCGCAGAACAATATCGGCGGGTGTCTAACGAGGGGGTCCCTTTGGATATCATCGAGCTTCTAAAATCTGCCTTCATGGGCCTGGTCGAGGGCATCACCGAATGGCTGCCTGTTTCGTCGACCGGTCACATGATCTTGGTGGACGAGTTCGTCAAGATGAACGTGAGCGAGACGTTCTGGAATATGTTCCTGGTCGTGATTCAGCTCGGCGCCATTCTGGCCGTCTGTGTGCTGTTCTTCCATGAGCTCAATCCGTTCTCGCCCAGCAAGGGCAAGGAGGGCCGTCGCGACACCTGGGTGCTGTGGGGCAAGATTGTGCTCGGCTGCATTCCCGCCGCGGCGATCGGTCTGCCGCTTAACGACTGGATGGAGGAGCATTTCTACAATGCTCCCGTCGTGGCGCTGGCGCTCATTGTGTACGGCGTGCTGTTTATCGTGATCGAGAACTGGCGCGCGAGCAAGCGCGAGGAAATGGCCGTTGCCGGTTCGTTTGGTTCGCGTGCTGTGGTGTCGGGTGGACGTCCCGCCGGTGCGCACTTTGCGGCGCCCGCCGCGGCTACCGCTGAGGATGAGGACGATGACGAGAATCTGGACTTTGGCTCCATCGCCACGCTCGAGGACCTGAGCTGGAAGACTGCGCTGGGTATCGGCTGCTTCCAGGTGCTTTCGCTGGTGCCTGGAACGTCTCGCTCCGGTTCTACCATCATCGGCGGCCTGCTTTTGGGCTGCACGCGTTCGGTGGCGTCCAAGTTTACGTTCTTCCTGGCCATCCCTGTCATGTTTGGCGCGAGTGCGCTCAAGCTGGTCAAGTATTTCATCAAGGGCGGTACGTTCGGCGCCAACGAGGTCGCTATCCTGGGCGTGGGTTGCGTTGTGGCCTTTGTGGTGTCGCTCATCGCCATCAAGTGGCTCATGGGCTTCGTCCGCCGTCACGACTTCAAGTGCTTCGGTGTTTACCGCATAATCCTGGGCATCGTGGTGCTCGCATACTTCTTTGTTCTGGAGCCGATGCTCGGCCTGTAACTTAGTAGTCGCTCTGGCAGCCACTCGCTGCCGTATTCGAATACGCGATATCTATCGGAGTTGCGGTGAAATAGGGATTAAAAGGGGGTGCGGACGATTTCTTGGACCGCGCCTAGGCGTATCCAAGCTTCCTG
>CAJMRP010000181.1 GCA_905215765.1 uncultured bacterium | reverse complement strand
ATCTCGGTCGGGTGGTTATGGGTCTCGTTCTTAAAGAGGAACAGCCAGTCCTGGTCCTCGCCATCGACATCGACCTTCACCTTGACGGTGCAGGCGTTAATCTCCTCGGACTCGTCAACATCGGTCATGACGCCGGTCTTCTTAAGGTACTTAGCGCCGATGGTGCCCATGTCCATGAGGCAGACGGGCTTGGCGTCGCGGCCGAGTTCGTGGCGCATCTCCATGTAGCGGTCGAAGGCCTGCTGCACCGCGGCGTCGTCGATCGTCACGTCGTCCAGGACGGTGCCGAAGGTGGTGTGGCGGCAGTGGTCGGACCAGTAGGTGTCGATCACGCGGATCTCGGTGATGGTGGGGTCGCGGTCCTCATCGCGGAAGTACTGCTGGCAGAAGGCGATGTCTGCCTCGTCCATGGCAAGGCCACGATCGGCGATAAAGGCGGCAAGGCCGGCCTCGTCGAGCTCGCGGAAGCCGTCGAGCACCTCGACGGGCTGGGGCTCGGGGGTCTCCATGTACAGCGTCTCGGGCAGGTCGAGCGAGGCGATGCGCGCCTCGACAGGGTTCACCACGTAGTGCTTGATGGCATCGATGGCGGCTTCGTCCAGAGCGCCCGAGATCATATAGACCTTGGCGGAGCGCACGGCGGGGCGCTCGCCCTGGCTGATGAGCTGCACGCACTCGCTGGCGGAGTCGGCGCGCTGGTCAAACTGGCCAGGCAGGAATTCGACGGCAAAGACGGCGCCATCGCTTGCGGGGAGCTCGTCGTAGGTCACATCGACCTGAGGCTCGCTAAAGACGGTCGGCACGCAGGAGCGGAAAAGCTCCTCGTCGATGCCCTCGACGTCGTAGCGGTTGATGATCCTCAGGGCCTCGATGCCCTTGATGCCGAGAATTTCGGTCAGCTCGCCCTTGAGCTGCTGAGCCTCGACGTCGAACCCGGGTTTCTTCTCCACGTAGATACGAGAGACCATTGGTTCCTGCCTTCCTGATCGGTTGGGCGTACGGTACGGTATGCGGCAGCGGTCGGTTTGCGGGGTCTGCCCTGCGGTCGCCTTGAGCCACATGTTTGTAAACCTCACTATGATACGACAGCTCGCGGCGCGTTGAGGACGGCGAGGGTGCTACAGTGAAGCGCAAACAAGAGAAAGGCATCACATGGCATTCGTTTCGCTCGCCATCATCGCACTCGTGGCCTTTGCGAGTCCTTTTATCGCCTCGGCGATTCCCGGAAAACCCGTTCCCGAGACGGTCTTTTTGCTCGTGTTCGGCGCGGTGCTGGGCCCGCATATGCTCGGCCTTATCCATGTGGATGCCGAGGTCTCGCTGGTGTCCGAGCTGGGCCTGGCCTTTTTGTTCCTGCTTGCCGGCTTTGAGATCGACCCCAAGAGCATCACGGGCGTCGAGGGGCGCTACGGCTTGGCGACGTGGGCCGTCACGTTTGGTATCGCCTGGCTTGCCGTGCGCTTTACTCCGTGGTTCTCGGTCAGTCATTTCGACGGTATCGCCGTGACGCTTGCCCTCACTTCGACGGCGCTCGGCACGCTCGTGCCCATCATGCGTGAGCGCTCGCTCACCGGCACGCGCGTGGGCGACTCGATTCTCGCGTATGGCACCTGGGGTGAGCTCGGCCCTGTGCTCGCCATGTCGGTGCTGTTGTCTGCCCGCACTGGCATCCAAACGCTCGTTATCCTTGGCTTGTTTGCGGTGGTTTGCGTGTTGCTGGCCGTGGTCCCGAGCCGCTCCAAGCGCGTCGGCAGCCGCTTCTTTGCGTTTGTTGAGGAGCGCGCCGATACCACGTCGCAGACCTTCGTGCGCCTGACGGTGCTCATCCTGGTCACGCTCGTGGCATTCTCGGCTGTCTTTGATCTCGACATCGTGTTGGGTTCTTTTGCCGCCGGCTTTGTCTTGCGCTACATCATCCCCGAGGGCAACCATACGCTCGAGACCAAGCTCGATGGTCTGGCCTACGGCTTTTTGATTCCGGTATTCTTTACCGTATCGGGCGCAAAGATCGATCTGACGGCCGTGGCGTCGCGCCCGGGTCTGCTCGTGGGCTTTATCGTGGCGTTGTTGATTATTCGTGCCGTTCCCATTCTTATTTCTATGAGCATTTGTCCTGCGACGCGCGATGTGTCGGCGTATGGTCGCATTACCGTGGCCCTGTACTGCACCACGGCGCTACCGATCATCGTTGCCGTTACGAGCGTTGCCGTCAACGCGGGCGCGCTGTCGCAAGACATCGCGTCGGTTATGGTTGCCGCCGGCGCCATCACGGTGTTCTTGATGCCGCTGCTCGCGCAGCTCTTCTACCGCGTGGTGGATGCTGCGCCGGTCGCCGCCGTGGCAGAGGTTGCCGAGCATCCATCCGATGCGCTCGACATCCTGCGCGCCCACCACGACCTAGCGAGCTTGCTCGCGCGCGAGCATGAGCTGCTGACTTCGCATGGCCATGGTCGCGTATTCGAGGGCCTGCCTACGCTCGATACGATTGCCGAGCGTCTTTCCGCCGAGGCGGCGAGCGGCCACATCGATGCCCGCATCGTGGACGCGGCGCACCTGCTTGCCGATAAGACTTACGGCGACGAGGTTGACCCGTCCGAGCTGACTCCGCGCGAGCGTCGCCGCCTGGAGCGCGCCAAGCTCGCCGTGCGCGAATACCGCCGCCGCATGCTGGAACTCTATGCAAGAGAAGAAGCCGAGGACGACGACGGCAGGTAGCCAACGCCGCCGCGGAAAATGCATCCCGGAATTGGCGTCCAGAGTGGGACGCGTTTTCCGCGAGAGGCCCGCTACGGAAAGCGTGTCCCAGAATCCGCGCCCAGAATGGGACATAGTTTCCGAAAGAAGGCCCTGAGGGAAGCTTCGCCCCGTTCTGAGCTGAAATACCGGGACGCAGCTTCCTTTACAAACAGAACAAGGCGCGCTGCCTGCGGTTGATGCAGG
>CAJMRP010000180.1 GCA_905215765.1 uncultured bacterium | reverse complement strand
TTTGTTCTGCCCCTGTATAAATAATTGAGATCCGGTGTGGGGCGATCCTCCCGCATCCGGTCTGTCTGGTAACAGAAAATATAGAATTTCTGCTTATCCGGGAACAGCCGGAGGTGGTATCTGTATTTGCTGCTGTCCAGACGAAACATATAAAAGGTATGCCGGTCGGACATTCGAGCCTCTGGATGTGCCTGACAAAACGATTCCATTTCAGGAACGCTGTTTAAGATTTTACGGCTTCGCAGTTCATCGATCAGCCCATGCAGTTCCCTGTGAAAGGATGGGCCATCCAGTTTCCTGCTATTTTGCAGCCAGGTCACCATGACATCGTCTCCGACATTTTCCCCCAGGAACACACCTCTCAAGCAGCCCACCTGCGCGTCCTCTTGCAGTTTTGTGGTGAACAGCGGGTCGATGTTGCCGTCTGATGGATCATAAAATGTAAATTTTCCATACTGATTTTGTTCATCGCTCATGGGCGTCCTTACCTTTCTTTTTTAAAGAAGCATGGTGATGGCAGAGCCCCTGCCGAGCAGGTCCTTTCTCCTGTTCCCAGTCCATATTCTGCACCATTTTCAAAGTCTCCCGAAAAGCCATATACCGCCGGATCTGCTCCGGGTCGTCCGACGTGCAGGCGACGGCACCGGCGCGCGCAAGCCCGCGCACAACGCTCGACAAGTTGCCCTTGTGGTAGTCGACGATGACAATCGATGGACTGAGCACTGTTCCCTCTTCTCTTACCATTCAATCGATTAAAACGCCCAACTAAAGGGTTCCCTTGGTCGATGGCACGCCCTTTACGCGCGGGTCCATCTCGCACGCAAAGCGCATGGCGCGGCCCGTGGCCTTAAAAGCTGCCTCGATGATGTGATGGCTGTTCTCGCCCGTCAGCTCGCGCACGTGCAGCGTGAGCTTGGCATCGCGCGCAAAGGCGTAGAAGAACTCGACGGCCAGCTCGGTATCGAAGCTGCCCACGCGCTCGGTCGGCACGGGCAGCTCGCAGTAGGCCTGCCCGCGCCCCGAAATATCAACAGCAGCCATCACGAGTGTCTCGTCCATGGCGATCGCCGCGTCGGCAAAGCGTGTAATGCCCGCCTTGTCGCCCAGCGCCTGGCAAAACGCCTCGCCCAGCACAATGCCCGTGTCCTCGACGGTATGATGC
Organism: uncultured bacterium; assembly: GCA_905215765.1. Classification (GTDB taxonomy): domain Bacteria; phylum Actinomycetota; class Coriobacteriia; order Coriobacteriales; family Coriobacteriaceae; genus Collinsella. Next base: position 1,791 of record CAJMRP010000180.1, on the reverse strand, counting down.
GCATCGACCTCCACGTCGCCCACCGCGTGCACCGTCAGATCGAACAGGCCATGGCGGCCAAAAGCGTTGAGCATGTGGTCGAAAAACGGCACACCGGTCGAGATATCGCACACGCCGCTTCCATCCAGGTCGAGCTTTACGACAATGTCGGTCTCGCCCGTCTTGCGGGTCACCTCGGCATAGCGGTCCATCTACATCTCCTCCTTCACCAGCGCGGCAAACGCAGCCAGCACCTCGTCGTTTTCCTGCGGGGTGCCCACGGTAATGCGCAGGCAGTCCGGGAGCCCCGGCGCGTAGCTAAAGTCGCGCACCAAAATCGAATACTCGTCGCGCAGACGCTCGCGCACGCGCGTGGCATGCGACGTGCGCACGAGCACAAAGTTCGCCGCGCTCGGCCATGCCTCCACGGGCATGCCCTCGGCAGCCATTGCACGCAGGGCGCACAACTCGCGCTCGCGCTCGGATGCGACCTGTGCCACCACAGGCGCATACGCATCGCGGGCACGCACGCAGGCAAGCGCGGCGGCCTGGCTTAGCACGTTAACCGAGTAGATTTGGCGAATCGCCGCAAACACATCGATGACCTCGGGCGCCGCGATCACATAGCCCAGACGCGTGCCGGCGGCGCCAAACGCCTTGGACAGCGTATGCAGAATCACCAGGTTGGGATGCTCGGCGATAAGCCCCTGCGCCGTGGTAGCCGCGCCAAACGAATCGTCCGCAAACTCAACGTAGGCCTCGTCGACCATGACCATGCCGGGGCATGCATCGCACAGGGCCGCGACAAAGTCGAGCGGCGCCACGTCGCCCGTGGGGTTATTGGGCGAGGTCACGATGGCCAAGTTGCACTCCGGCGCCGCGGCGAGCATGGCTGCCTGGTCGAGCTCAAAGCTCGTCGGATCACGCCACACGTCGCGCACCTCGGTCTGGCACAGAGACGCAAAGAACGCATACTCGCTAAAGCACGGCGGGCAGTTGAGCAGGGTCCGTCCCGCGCCGCCAAACGCCAGCAGGTAGTTATAGAGCAGCTCGTCGCCGCCGTTGCCCACGCAAATATTCTCACGTGCCACGCCATGCCAGGCAGCAAGCTCATCGCGCAGGTCGTTGGACATGGGATCGGGATAGCGGTTGAGGGGCGTTGCGGCAAGCGCGGCGTCAACGGCCTCGCGCACGCCCTCGGGCACGGGATAGGTGTTCTCGTTTGCCGAAAGGTTGATGCGCGTGGGCGTGAAGTTGGGATTATACGGCTCGATGCTCGCCAGATACGGCTGCACGAGCCCCTTCATCTTCTGGGAAAGCTCTGCCATCGCTATTCACCCACCGGCGTCGCGCCGTCGGCGACCGTCCGAACGTCATCGTCCGGCCAAGCAACAGCAGTAAGGTCCGTGCCGGCAAGTGCCTCGCAGCTTACGGAATCTTCACCCTGCTCCAGAATGCGACGACGCAGCGCCGCAGAAAGGGCGTGGGACCACAGGCCCTCGGCCTCAGCCAAGCGCTGGGTCGCGGGAGCATCGCTCATCAGGCCCTGAGGCGTATAGCAAATGATGCTCGAGCGCTTGACGAACTCCTCGACAGAAAGCGGATTGGAAAAAAGCGCCGTGCCGCCCGTGGGAAGCGTGTGGTTGGGACCGGCAACGTAGTCACCAAGGGGCTCGGAGCTCCAAGCGCCCACAAAGATGGCACCGGCGTTGCGAATGCCACCCAGCAGCCCCATGGCGTCTTTGCAGTGAAGCTCCAAGTGCTCCGGCGCCACGGTGTTGACGGCCTCGACTGCCGCTGCCATATCGGCAG
>CAJMRP010000179.1 GCA_905215765.1 uncultured bacterium | reverse complement strand
ACAAAACGGGCGACGGCGTACAGGCGGCTGTGATACATCCACTGATCGACGACGCGAATCGGACGCTCGGGCTTCACCAGATGCGCGAGCGAATCCTCGGTAAAGACCGCAAAGCCAAAGCTCGAGATAAGCTCGGGCAGGGCGTGGTTGATCTCGGGGTCGTTATGGTAGGGGCGGCCGGCGAGTACGATGCCGTGGCCGCCGTGGTCCTCGACCCACTTAAGAGCCTCCTCGCCCATGGTCTGGATATCCTCGTGGAAACGCGCATCGGCCTCAAAGGCGGCGTTGACGGCGGCATCGACCTCGGAGCGCGTGATCTTGGGTCCGCGCACGCGACCGCGACCGGCTTGCGCATCGGCCACACGGTCGACGGCGAGCACCTGGTACAGACGGCGCTTGAGCTCGGTCTTGTCGTGATAGGGCACAAACGGATACAGGAACTCGATGTTCTGCTCGCGGATCTCGTCGATGTTGAGTGCCAACGCCGTGGGGTAGCTCATGACGATGGGGCAGTTATAGCAGTTACCGGCAGTCGGATCCTCCTTGCGCTCCCAACGCACGCACGGCATCCAGATAAAGTCGACGTCACGGTCGATGAGGTTCATCACGTGGCCATGGCTCATCTTGGCCGGATAGCATACGCTCTCGGACGGCATGGACTCGATGCCCGCCTGGTAGGTCTTCTTGCTCGACTGGTCGGACAGCTGCACGCTAAAGCCCAGGCGCGTAAAGAACGCGTGCCAGAAGGGGTAGTTCTCGTACATGTTGAGCGCGCGCGGGATGCCGACGGTGCCGCGCGGGGCCTCGTCGGGGCTCAGGACCTCGCGGTTAAAGAGCAGCTCGTTTTTCTTTTTGAAGAGGTTGGGGGCCTCGGTCTTCTGCTTTTTGTGGCCGGCGCCCTTCTCGCAGCGGTTGCCGGTGATGAAGCGCCTGCCACCGCCAAAGTCGTTGACGGTAAGCTGGCAGTTGTTGGAGCAACGGCCGCAGCGGACATGCTTTTGCGTCACGGTGAGGTGCGCGATGTCCTCGGCCGAAAGAATGGTCGAAGTGCCGTCGGCGCCGGCGCGATCGCGGGCGAGCAGGGCCGCACCGTAGGCGCCCATGCAGCCGGCGATGTCGGGACGCACGGCATGAACGCCGGTGAGCTGCTCAAACGCGCGCAGCGTGGCATCGGACATAAAGGTGCCGCCCTGGACGATTACCTGGCTGCCGATCTCCTTGGGGTCGCGCAGCTTAATGACCTTGAACAGGGCATTCTTGATGACGGAATAGGACAGGCCGGCGGCGATGTCGCCCACCGTGGCGCCTTCCTTTTGCGCCTGCTTAACGCGCGAGTTCATAAAGACCGTGCAGCGGCTGCCCAGGTCGACCGGGGCCTTGGCATGGATGGCGGCGTTGGCGAACGCGCGCACGTCCATGTTCATAGAGACGGCGAAGCTCTCGATAAAGCTACCGCAACCCGACGAGCAGGCCTCGTTGAGCATGATGTGCTCGATAACGCCGTCCTTGACGCGCAGGCACTTCATGTCCTGGCCGCCGATGTCCAGAATGAACTCGACGCCGGGTAGGAACGCCTTGGCGCCGCGCAGGTGAGCGACGGTCTCGATTTCGCCGGAGTCGGCCTTGAGGGCCTCGATGAGCAGTGCCTCGCCGTAGCCCGTGGTAGTCACGTGGCCGATAGTGCAGCCGGCGGGGATGTGGTTGTAGAAATCGGCCATGATGACCTTGGCCGTGCCTAGGATGTCGCCGTTGTTGTTGCCGTACCAGGTGTGCAGCAGCTGGCCGTCCTCGCCCACAAGCGCGGCCTTCATGGTAGTGGAGCCGGCGTCGATACCGATGAACACGCGGCCCTGGTAATTGTCGAGGTCGCCCTTGGGCACAACCTCCTTGTCGTGGCGGCTCTTGAACTCGTCGTACTCCGCAGGCGTGGCAAAAAGCGGCTCCAGGCGCGCGACCTCGGAACCCTGCGTGTCACCCAAGGCATCGATTGCATCGATAAGCTGCGGGAACGTTGAGAGCTTGTTGGACTCATGAGCCATCGCGGCACCCGAGGCCACAAACAGGTGGGCGTTATTGGGAACGATGCGATGCTCCTCGTCCAGTTCAAGCGTCACGTAGAAACGATGACGGAGCTCGGAGAGATATTGCAGCGGGCCACCCAGGAAGGCGACGTTGCCGCGGATGGGACGGCCGCATGCCAGGCCCGAGATGGTCTGGGTCACGACAGCCTGAAAGATGGAGGCAGCCACGTCCTCGGGGCGGGCACCTTCGTTGAGCAGCGGCTGGACGTCGGTCTTGGCAAAAACGCCGCAGCGGCTGGCGATGGGATAGATGGTGGTGGCGTTGGCCGCGAGTTCGTTAAGGCCGCTGGCGTCGGTGTGCAGCAGAGTGGCCATCTGGTCGATAAACGCGCCCGTGCCGCCGGCGCAGGTGCCGTTCATGCGCTGCTCGATGCCGTTGTCGAAGTAGATGATCTTGGCGTCCTCTCCGCCCAGCTCGATGGCGACATCGGTGGCCGGGATGAGGGTCTCGACGGCACGCTTGCTGGCGATGACCTCCTGGACAAACTCCAGGTCGAGCCACTGGGACAGCAGCAGGCCGCCCGAGCCGGTAATGGCGCAGGTCATCTGGGCCGTCGGCAGCACGGTCGCAGCGCCCTCGAACAGGTCGCGGGCGCAGGCACGGACGTCGGTGTGGTGGCGCTGGTACTTGGCGTAGACGATCTGGTTGTCGTCGTTGAGCACGGCGAGCTTAACGGTGGTGGAGCCCACGTCGATGCCCAGGTGCAGATTGCCACGAGCGTTCTCGGGGTTGAAGATCGCGCCTTCGGGGGCCTGGGCGGCGGCTACGGGCTCAGCGGCGGTGGCGGGCTCGCTGACGACGGACGTCTCCCCTGCCACGTTCTTGGCATCGGCAACTGCCTCGGCAACTTTCTCGGCAGCCGCGGTCGCGGCCTTCTGCGCGGCGTCCACCAC
>CAJMRP010000178.1 GCA_905215765.1 uncultured bacterium | reverse complement strand
CGACCCGGAGGGGGCCAATTCGACTTATTATCCTGACGCCATCGGTATCAAGACAGGCTACACCGCCGCCGCAGGCTATTGCTACGTGGGCGCGGCGGAGCGGGACGGGGTGGAGCTGATCTCCGTACTGTTCTACACCAGCAAATCCGGCCGTTGGTCGGACAGTAAAAAGCTGATGGAATACGGCTTCAGCCAGTTCGTCAGCATGACCCCGCTGGAACTGTACAACGAAAATCCCATCACCGTGGAGACCTCCGGCTTCTCGCTGGACGATGCGGACTTGGGCCGTCTGCCGCTGGAAGTGCGGGCGCAGGCCTCCACCCGCACGGTGAATATCATCGGCACCAAGAGCGATCTGGAAGCCATGGCCCGCAACCTGAGCCAGACCGTGCTGATCGAGTACACGCGCGACTTCTCCGCGCCCATTGAAAAGGGTGAGGTCATGGGAACCATGACCTATTATCCCACCGACGGCGGCAGCCCCGTGGTCTCGTTGGGCTCGGAGTTGCTGGCGTCCTCGATCCGCGCGATGATCTCGTCGATGTCGTCCCAGCCGTCGAAGTCGCCCTGGTAGGCCATGAGCCGCGACAGGAAGCGGTTCGACGACTCGACCTTGCCCTTGGTCTGGGGGCTGCGCGGACGGCACAGCCTGAGCTCGAAGCCGGCGGCCCTGGCGAACTCGTATGCGCGCTGGACCTTGAGGCGCCTTCCGCCCTTGATCGTCACCAGGGCGGACATGTTGTCCGTGACCCACTCGCGCGGCACGCCGCCGAGCCTCGCGATCGTGACGTACATGCACCTGACCAGGTCGTCGGTCGTCCTGGTCCTCGACCGGATGAACACGTGCCTGCGGGAATGGCCCAGCGTCGCCGCGAACACGTTGAACTCGAACAGCTCGCCGTCGCGGTTGCCAGCGGCCAGCGCGACCTTACCGGCAGCGTTGACAATGACGTCGCAGCAGGCCAGCTCCTCGTAGTGGTCGTAGCAGTTGACGATCTTGGTGTTGTACGGAACAAACGAAAGGGAGTCGCGCAAGTCCTGGACCTCGGACGTCACCTTGGCCTCGTTGATATCGCACAGGTACAGCTCATCGGCAATGCCCTGCATAAGTAGGCTGTTGGCGACATGTGCTCCTACGTGGCCCTGGCCGACCACACCGATCTTACGCGTCTGGTACATATATGTATCCTTTCGGCCGAGTTTTTCGCGTCGAACCATTGTAGCGTTCTGCTGTTACTTTGCTAGGCTAAAGTGCCGTAGATTTTGGGACATGCCTTAATCTCTACTTTTGGAGTGATTTGGGCCGCTGACGGCATCGCTGGGCGATGCGCTCGCGCGGATGGGGCCGGTCGTTGTACCATAGCTGCAACTGACTCGTAAGGAGCATCCATGCCCATTCGTATCCCCGACGCTCTCCCTGCCGCCGCGCAGCTCGAGAGCGAGAACATCTTTGTCATGACCGAGTACCGCGCGCTGCACCAGGACATCCGTCCGCTGCGCGTGCTCATCCTCAACCTCATGCCCACTAAGATCGCCACTGAGACGCAGATCATGCGCAAGCTCTCCAACACGCCGCTGCAGGTGGAGGTGGACCTGCTGCGCACCAAGACGCACGAGGCCACGCACGTGAGCGCCGGCCACCTGGAGACGTTCTACCGCACGTTCGACGACATCCGCGACATCCACTACGACGGCCTGATCATCACGGGCGCGCCGGTGGAGCAGATGCCGTTCGAGGAGGTCGACTACTGGCCCGAGCTCTGCCGGATCATGGATTGGTCCACCACGCACGTGCACTCTACGCTGCACATTTGTTGGGGCGCGCAGGCGGGGCTCTACCATCATTACGGTATCCAGAAGTACGACCTGCCGGCAAAGGCGAGTGGCGTGTTTGAGCATTATCTGGTGAAGCCGCAAAGCCCGCTGGTTCGCGGCTTTGACGACCGTTTCTATGCCGTGCATTCGCGCAACACCGATGTGCGCCGTGAGGACGTGGAGGCCGAGCCGCAGCTTGAGGTCGTGGCCGTGTCAGACGAGGTGGGCCTGTACATCGTCAAGTCGACCGACAGCCGTCGCTTCTTTGTATTTGGTCACCCCGAGTACGATACCGACACGTTGCGTCTGGAGTACGAGCGCGACGTTAAGCGCGGGCTCAACCCTCAGGTGCCGGCGCATTACTTCCCGAACGACGACCCCACCGCCGAGCCGCGCAACGTCTGGCGCAGCCAGGCTCAGCTGTTCTACACCAACTGGCTCAACTACTACGTCTATCAGACCACGCCCTACGACCTGGCCCGCGCCGGCGAGGAGCACTAGGCCGTCGGGAGGTGCGCCAGCCGTTAGGCGCTGACGATGTGGGGCAGCGGCAGGTCGTGGGCGTCGGTGGGAACGTGGCCGACGCGCTGTTCGTCAAAGGCGATGCCGACGATTTGACATACGGGCGAGAGCATGGGCAGGTAGCGGTCATAGCAGCCGCCGCCGTAGCCTAGGCGCGTGCCGGCGCGGTCGAATGCTACGAGCGGCACGACGATCATGTCGAGAGCTTCGGCAGGCACGATAGGGAAGCGGCCGCTGTCGATGTTTATGGCCGCGAAAGCCCGTGTGGGGTGGGCGATAAACGGAGCCGCGGACGCATCGTCGGCGGCAACTGCCCGCATGCACATGCGCTGGCCACAAGCTGCGGCATCAATTGCCGAGAGCATGCACGGATAGGCCACGCGCCAGCCGCGTTTGGCGGCCGCAGCGGCAAACGCGGCTGGGTCAACTTCGGAGCCCATCGCGGCATAGATGGCAACGGTGTGCGGCGCCGCGGCATCCAAGCGATCCAACAGCTCAACAAGCCGCGCGCAGATAACGGCAGACTTCGCTGCCCGCAAGTCCAAATCAAGAGCATCGCGCCGAGCAATCACCGCCCGCCGCAACTCAGCCTTGTCCATCCCGGCCCTCTCTCCCAAACCTACCAAAAAGGGACAGGTTTATTTTGGCAGGTTTTATCTGGGTAAACAGCAAAAACAACCACGAAGGGGACACATGCACCTTCGTGGCGGTCTGTGCTGTGATGGGCGTCTGCGGCGGTTTGTCTCGATCTGTAACAGTAACTCGGCAAAATTGGACTTAGATGTTACAGATTGAGACAAAGAGCTGGTGCCGTTCGGGAACGTCTCGATCTGTAACAT
>CAJMRP010000177.1 GCA_905215765.1 uncultured bacterium | reverse complement strand
TGGCGGCAAGGCGACCGCGACGGTCGTGCTCGACGCCCGCGGCATCGTACAGACTGGCATCGATGCCCTCGCCCACGGCGCAAATCACCGTGGTGGCGGAAAGCTCAACGGTCTCGCCCGTGGCGAAGGGGCTGCGACGGCCGCTTGCATCCGGCTCGCCTAGCTCCATAACGTCGCAGGTCAGCACGGCGCCGTTGAGCGCCTTAGGCGCCAGCAGCTCGCAGAACTCAACGCCGTCGGCAAGAGCAAGATCGAGCTCTTCCTCGTCGGCGGGCATCTGCTTCTTGGTGCGGCGATACACCAGGCGCACGTTCTTCACACCAGCCAGGCGCTTGGCCACGCGAGCCGCGTCCATGGCGGTGTTGCCGGCGCCAATGACTACGACGTCCTCGCCCAGCTCGAGCTTCTCGCCCTTCTTGGCGGCCTCGAGGAACTCCAGCACGTCGAGCTCGGCACCCTCGCCCAAACCTGCAGAGCCGGGCATCCAGGCACCGGTGGCCACGACCACGTCGGTAAAGCCCTGGGCCTTGAGCTCATCGATGGACTTCACGCGAGCATTGAGTTGTACCTTGGCACCAAAGGCCAGGCAGAGCTCTGCATCGTGGGAGATATCGTCGCTGGCAATACGGAACTCGGGGATCACATGACGGACCACGCCGCCGAGCGAATCGCGGGCCTCAAAGATAGTGACAGGCACGCCGGCGCGCGTCAGGAAGAACGCCGTCGCCAGGCCGGCCGGGCCGCCGCCGATCACGGCGACGCGCTTACCGGTGTTGTCCACTACATGCGGCTTATGGTCGTTGAGGTCACTGTGTTCAACGGCAAAGCGCTTGAGGGCGAGGATGTTCATGGGGTCGTCGACCATGCCGCGGCGGCAGTGCATCTCGCAGGGATGCTCGCACACCAAGCCGCAGACGAGCGGCAGCGGATTGTTCTTGCGGATGACCCTGACGGCATCGGCATAGCGGCCGGCCTCGACGAGCGAAATGTACCCGGGAATGTCGACGTGCGCCGGACAGCCCGAGACGCACGGGACGCGGGCCTCGCGGTCAAAGCCGCAGGAATGCTCGCGGATGTGGTGCTCAAAGTCGTCGCGAAAGCCGCGAATGGCCGTGAGCGCCATGGCGCCGGCCTCGTAGCCGATGGCGCAATCGCTCGAAAGGTAGATGGTGCGGGCCGTGCGCTCAATCAGGTTGAGCGTGGACTCATCGGCGCGCCCTTCGAGCACATCGGCGAGCAGGTCGCTCAGCGCGCTCAGGCCCACGCGACAGGGCGTGCACTTGCCGCAGCTCTGGGTGGAGCACAGGTTGACGAGCGCTGCCGTAAACTCCACGGGACACGGGGCGAGCGAGCTCACCGCCAGACGACGTCCGAGCGCATCATGCAGGTCGTCCATGACGGCCTGAGCGTGGCTGCGTTCCATTACATGCAGTCGAGCCATAAGATCCCCTCTCACATGGCAGCCCGGAGGCGAGGCCGGGCGAAATTGCTACACGCACAACACTGACCTAAAAAGTTGTGAGGTCTCCATACGGTTCGGCAGGCGGTATAAAATGTCACCCTCAGCGGTGAAATAGAACATTACCGCAGATAAATGCCATATTTGATAAAACGCGTTACCCACAATGCGGCACTTAGGGACGTTCCTTTTCTGCCGGCACCCAGGGACACTCCTCACTCTGGTGCATTGGGGACAGGTTTGTTTGCACCAGGTTGATGCAGATTAACCTGGCCCCATTGCACCAATTTCGTATGCGCTAGATAAAGAGCTCGCATTCCTTCCGCACGACGCAAACCTTGCTCAGCATCTGGGAAACAGCAGATAGCTTGTTGGGATCAAGCTTGCGAGCGCCTCGCGGACATACGGCAATGCAGCGCATGCAGGAGATGCACGCCTCGCCAGCTGCTCGTTTGGGGTCACCCTTGTCGATAGCACAAACGGGGCACGCCGCGGCGCATGCACCGCAGGAGACGCAATCCTCTGTTGCCTCGGGTGCCATGCGGTGACCTCCAGCTTGTTTATAAGGACGATTGCCGGGGATAGAGGGCTCGGACGCATCCTCAGCCAACAGCTTTTGCTGAATTTGCTGCGCAAACTCTGCGAGCTGCGCCGCATCCTGCGCATCCGGTCGCCCAGCAGCAAACTGACGAGCAACGGAATGCTCAGCAATAGCAGAAACCGCTGCAACCACCCTAAATCCGGCGCGCTTCGCAACGTCCTCCAGCTCTACGAGCGTGTCCTCAAACGCGCGGTTTCCGTATACACAAACCAAAACTGCCCGAGCCCCGTTGCCTCGCACCATGCCCAACCGGTCAGCCACCACAGCCGGGATTCTACCGGCATACGCCGGCACAGAGATTACGGCCACGTCGTCCTCAGTCATCGAGACAGCGCTAAAATCTAGCCCGCTATCGGTCAGATCGACGGTAACGGTATTCTTGCCCAGTGCCCCGGCCACAAGGCCAGACACCTTCCGCGTTCCACCCGTCGGACTAAACACAATTTCGAATACGCTCATCGAGGCACCCTCCCCTACGCCTGGCAACGCGTCAAGCCGCTTTCACATCCAGCCAGAGTATACGGCACGTAGGGTCCCCGTTTTGATGCACCAAGCACCCCAATGCACCCACCCTACGCTGTCTGCCTCTTCGTTTTGTATAAATTACGGTACAGATTGTATATATTTACGGGATACCGCTGTGTTCTCCTGAGGTACCCCATCCTGGCCCGTGCAAAAAACGGAGTATTCTGCAACGTAACCACGCCAGCACCGCCGCGGGTGGGCAAAACTGGAGGGCGCCGTATCATTCTAAGTCCCGACATGGCGAGAATGACGCGCCCCTGCTCCGGAAAACGGCGAAATCTGACTCAGAACGCTCGTCAGGGATATCCGAAGGCCACCGTTGGCGACGTCGAATCATATGCAGACAACTCGAACTGCAGAATACTCCAAAAAATGCACGGCGCACCCCATGGGACCCATTGCCGCATGGCAGGAAATAGGTCCTCGGCATCCTCTAGATGCATTCCCGAGGAAATCACATTTGAACTAGCGATCGGATACGACAAACAAAAAGGGCCCCGAGCGTAGTTGCTCGGGACCCTTGGTTCACCTCGCTCTAGCGGGCGATGCGTATGTTACTTGCGCTTGCCGCCGCCGTCACCGGGGCGACGGGAGCTGCCGGC
>CAJMRP010000176.1 GCA_905215765.1 uncultured bacterium | reverse complement strand
CGGCGCGTATCGCGTCGAGCGCCTCGCGCAGCATATCGAGGTTCTCCATAGCCTCCTCGTACTCCATCGTCTCCCAGACCGCGAGCTTGCCGTAGGGGCTTTCGGGGTCGAGGGCGATCAGCTCTTTGCCTATTTCCGCTATCTCTTCGTTCGTCTCCGCCTCGTCGAGGCGGCTGAGCAGTTCTTCCTTCGTCATATCTCTATTGTCCTCTCTGTATGGATTTTCGTTGCGTCGCGGCGCGCGTCAGAGCGCCGGTACTATAAGCAGCATTATATTGGATTCGCAGTATCTCGTCATGTAGGTGAACTTCCCGCTGCGCTCGGCGCGCTGCACTCCGTCGAGGACGGGGCCGAAAAGCCCGAGCTTCGTCAGCAGCTCGGAGGCCGTGTCGTTCGTCGCGCCCTCCTCGAGCGCGAAGAGGCCCTTGGACGTCGCCAACCACAGCGTGCGCGTCAGTCCAAAGAGCGCGCCCTCTTCCTTGTCATCGTCCACCACGGCGGCGACCCACTCGCCCGCCTCGATCGCACGCGAAACCTCGGACGCCACGTCAGCAAGCGCCTCGGCATCGCCGGCAGCGGTGCGCTCAATCGTGGGCATCTCAAACATACTGGAGACAGCAGCAGCCCCGCCCTCGCCGCCGATCAGCGCCAAGAAACGGTTCTGCATGGCGGTGATACCAAGCGTGCCCAGCGCCGCGGAAACCTCATCGGCAGAATACGCCGGGAAGGACGTCGCCTCAAAATCGAGCTCAACGGGCGCATCGGTGCGGATGGTCGCGACCTTGCGGCTCAGCAGCGCGTCGTCGATGTGCGCGCGCAGGTTCTCGCCCATCTTGCCCTTGACCTCGTCAGCATGCGCGATGACCTCGTCCAGGCTACCGTACTGCGCAATGAGCGCGCTCGCCTTTTTGGGGCCGATGCCCGGCACGCCGGGGATGTTATCGGACGTGTCGCCCTTCAGACCATAAAAGTCGGGCACGAGCGCCGGCGTGATGCCGTGATACAGATCGTCCACGCTCTCGGGCGTCATGATCGCCACGTCGGACAGGCCCTTGCGGGTCGAAACCACGTTGACGTGCTCGGTCACGAGCTGATACATATCGCGATCACCGGTCACCAGCAGCATGTCACAGCCGGCCTCTTCACCCAGACGCGCCATAGTGCCCAGAATGTCATCGCCTTCCCAGCCCTCGGACTGCAGAATCGGCACGTTGAGCGCACCGAGCAGCTCCTTGATCATCGGAAACTGCGCATGCAGATCGGGGTCCATGGGCGGGCGCTGCGCCTTATACTGCGGCAGCATCTCCATGCGCACGCGCGGCTTGCCCTTATCAAACGCCACAACAACGCCGTCGGGGTTAAAGGCGTCGATCATCTTAAGAAACATGTTCAGAAAGCCAAAAATCGCGTTGGTGGGGCGACCGTCCGGCGCGTTCATGGTCGGCGGCACGGCGTGGAAGGCGCGATGCATGAGCGAGTTGCCGTCGATAACGGCAAAGGTGCGGCGCTTGTCAGACATATTGAATACCTCGCTTTGAGCTGGGCACGGTTTGCTCACTCCAGTTTACACGCTCCCCGCCCCGCGGCCACCTCACATCAAGCTCCCCCGCCACCGTGAGCCCGCGCGTGATACGATGGCTCACGGTACATCAACCAGCACGATCGATCCGAAAGGAGCCTGCGTCATGGAGCGTCCCTGCGCATGGAAAAAGTACACGCCACAGCAAATCGAGGAGCTCGAGGAGCTTTGCCGCGGCTATAAGCAGTTTTTGAGTGAGAACAAGACCGAGCGCCTGTGCGTCAAGGCCGGCATCAAGATGGCCGAGGAGGCGGGATACGTCGACCTGGAGACCGTAATCGCCGAAGGCCGCGAGCTCAAGGCAGGCGACAAGGTGTATGCCGCTAACCACGGCAAGGACCTTATGCTCGTCAACCTGGGCACCGCCCCGCTCGAGCAGGGCTTTAACATCCTGGGCGCGCACGTGGACTCGCCGCGCCTGGACCTTAAGCAGAACCCCGCCTTCGAGGCCGGCGACATGGCTTATCTCGACACGCACTACTACGGCGGCGTCAAGAGCTACCACTGGGTGGCCTCCCCTCTCGCACTCGTGGGCGTCATCTGCAAAAAGGACGGCACCACCGTCGACATCAATATCGGCGACAAGGCCGACGACCCGGTCTTTACCATCTCCGACCTGCTGATCCATCTTTCGAGCGAGCAGATGGCCAAGCCCACCAAGGACGCCGTCGACGCCGAGATCCTCGACGTGATCGTGGGCGGCCGTCCCGTCAAGTTCGATGAGGACGACAAGGACGCCCCCAAGGAGCCCGTCAAGCAGATGTTCCTGGACATCCTCAAGGAGCAGTACGGCGTCGAGGAGGAGGACTTCCTCTCCGCCGAGATCGAGGTCGTGCCCGCCGGCCCCGCCCGCGACATGGGCCTCGACCGTTCCATGATTCTGGGCTATGGTCACGACGACCGCGTCTGCGCTTACCCCTCCATGCTCGCCCAGATCAATGTGGCCAATGTCGAGCGCACGAGCATCACGCTCATCGTCGACAAGGAGGAGATCGGCTCCGTGGGTGCCACCGGTATGACGAGCCGCTTCTTCGAGAACACCGTCGCCGAGATCATGACGCTCGCCGGCGAGGATAGCCCGCTGGCCCTGCGCCGCGCACTCGCCCGCAGCCGCATGCTCTCCTCCGACGTGTCCGCCGGCTTCGACCCGGGCTATGCCGGCAAGTTCGAGACCAAAAACGCCGCCTTTATGGGTCGCGGCCTGTGCTTTAACAAGTACACGGGCAGCCGCGGCAAGGGTGGCTCGAACGACGCCGACGCCGAATACGTGGCCCTCGTCCGCGACATCATGGACGAGGCAGGCGTGGACTTCCAGACCTGCGAGCTCGGCCGCGTCAACGCGGGTGGCGGCGGCACCATCGCCTACATCATGGCCAAGTACGGCATGAACGTCATCGACTCCGGCGTTGCCGTCCTGTCCATGCACGCCCTGTGGGAGGTCGCCAATAAGGCCGACATCTACGAGGCCTACCGCGGCTACAAGGCCTTCATCGAGCGAGCCTAACCAACCCTTCATCAGTTGCGGTGAAATACGGACTAAACTGGCCCATAAACGGCCAAAAGGGGGTGCGGACGATTTCTTGGACCGCGCCTAGGCGTATCCAAGCTTCCTGC
>CAJMRP010000175.1 GCA_905215765.1 uncultured bacterium | reverse complement strand
CTTGTCCATAAAGACCACGCGGTCGGACACCGTGCGGGCAAAGGCCATCTCGTGCGTGACGACGACCATGGTCATGCCGTCGGCCGCGAGCTTGCGCATGACCTCGAGCACCTCGCCCACGATCTCGGGGTCGAGGGCGGAGGTCGGCTCGTCGAACAGCATGATCTGCGGATTCATGCACAGGGCGCGCGCGATGGCCACGCGCTGTTTTTGACCACCGGACAGGCGACCCACGGCGGCGTGCGCGAACTTCTCGAGCCCCACGCTCGTCAGATGCTCCATCGCAATTTTTTCAGCCTCGGCCTTGCTCATCTTTTTGAGCGTGACGGGCGCGAGCGTGCAGTTGTCGAGCACGTCCATGTTGTTGAACAGGTTAAAGCCCTGGAACACCATGCCGATGTCCTCGCGCAGCTTGTTGATGTTGCAGCGTTCGGCCGTGAGGTCCTGACCGTGGAACCAGATGTGGCCCGCGTCCGGGGTCTCGAGCAGGTTGAGGCAGCGCAGGAAGGTCGACTTGCCCGAGCCCGAGGCGCCGATAATGGTGACGACCTCGCCGGGGTTAACGGACAGGTCGATGCCCTTGAGCACCTCGAGCGAGCCGAAGCTCTTGCGCAGGCCCTCGACGCGGATGAGCGGCTCATTGGTCTGTGCGGCGGCCGCGGTGCCGGTAGTGGCGGTATCTGCCATGATGATTCTCCTCGTCTTGAGCCTAGTTGGAGCTGGGCAGCGTTGCCGGGGCCTCGGCGCCGAGCTTTTTGCCAAAGGCCTCGAGCAGGCGGCTCGCCACGAGCGTCAGGATCAGGTAGACCACGAGCGCCACGCAGTAGACCTCCATCTGGCGGTAGTACACGCCGGCGACGGTGGTGGTGGCGTACATGAGGTCAAACACGCCGATGACCGAAAGCACCGACGAATCCTTGATGTTGATGATGAGCTCGTTGGTGAGTGCCGGAATAGCGTTTTTAATGCCCTGGGGGAACACGACCTTGCGCATAGCCTGCCACTGCGACAGGCCCAGCGAGCGCGCTGCCTCGGCCTGGCCGGGATCGATGGATTCGATGCCGCCGCGCAGGACCTCCATCATGTAGGCGGTGGAGTTGAGCGAGATGGTGACAAGGCCGGCGGTGAAGGTACTCCAAATCTGGTTGGCCTGGGCGGTCTCGAAGCCCATGCCACGCAAAACGGTGAAGCCCGCGTAATAGATGAGCAGGCCCTGGACCATCATGGGCGTGCCGCGCACGATGGTGGAGTAGATGGTCGCAAAGCCGCGGCCGATACTCTTAAAGAAGCGCACCAGGTCGTTGTCCACGCGATCGAAGGTCTGAATTCGCAAGAACACAAAGAGCAGCGCCAGGAAGAATGCGATGACGGTGCCGAAGGTCGCAAGCGCGATGGTGATCTCGATACCGCGAATGAAGAAGTCCCCGCTCTTGTAGGTCATGTAGACCAGGCTCGACAAAAAGTCGCTGGGGTTGGAATCCGAGACAACGCTCACCTGCACCAGGTCGATAAACGACATGACGCAGCGGTCCACGAAAAAGATCGCCGCGATGGCGACCACGACGTAGCTGCCCAGGCGTGCTCCACGACGGAAACGCTCGGATGCGAACGGCGACTTTTCGCGATAGTCGCTCCAGTGCATAAGCTTGGTGACCAGCGCCGCCGCCGACACGACGAGCCACGCCCACAGGATCGCCCAAAGGCAATCTTGGAACACGCCCGTGGGGGCCAAGAAGCTCAGCGGCGTGGGGTTGCGCTGGCTAAACGCCAGGCCGAGCGCCGCGATAACGCTCGTGCCCAGGTATACATAACGGTGGTCGGCCTTGATAAAGGAGGCCAGGCGATTGATGGTTTTCATGCTGCCTCCCTATGCCGGCTGACGGTCGAGGCACGCGTCCCACATTTGGTCGCGCTCCTCTTGGCTAATGCCCTTGAGTGCCTTGTCGATGAGCTTAAGCAGCTTGTCCGAGCCATTGCGACAGCCGACGTTTGCCGTGACCTCCTGCTTAAAGCCCTCGCCCTCGGCAAATTGAATCGGCACGATACCCGGGTTTTGGGCCATATAGCCCTTCTCGTTCTCAGTGTTGTAGGTCACGGCGTCGCAGGTGCCCTGCAGCAGGTTCGAAAACACCGTGGGGACCGAATCGACCGGGTTCTTGTGGACAACGCCCGGAATCTCGTCGATGACGGTATCGAGCATGGTGTCCTTTTGACCGAGTACCGTGGCACCGCTAAAGTCGCTGAGCTTGGTCGCATTCTGGTAGGGCGAGCCCTCTTTTACGAACAGGCCAAAGTAACCGATAAAGTACGGGTCGGAAAAGCCGACGGACTCCTCGCGCTCGGGCGTGGCGCTCATACCGGCGATGATGAGGTCGATCTGGCCGTTGTTGAGCGAGTCGATAAGGCCCGAGAAGCTCTGTTTGACGGCAACGGGCTCGCCGCCGAGGGCCTTGCAGACGATCTTGGCGATCTGCACGTCGTAGCCGTCGGCATAGGCGCCCTGCACGTTATCGATGGGGATGGTGTACTCGCTGGCTTCGGAGACCTGCCAGTTGTACGGGGCGTAGGCCGCCTCCATGCCAATGCGGATCTTATCCTTGCCGATAACGGAATCGGACAGGTCGTCGCGACCGCCACCCGTCGTGGGCTGAACTACTTCCAGCGTGGAGGGGCGCTGGCAACCGGCAAGTGCGCCGGCGACGACAGTAGCGCTCGCAGCGAGAGCGCTACCCAGAAAGATGCGACGGCTGCACACCGGTTGGCGCTGCGCATCGCGCTGCTCGAGTGCGCGCCCGAGGTTGGCACCGCCGTTCCCGTGCTTGCCGACGACATTCTGGTGAATTTCGATGACGACCGTCGTGCAGGTGCGGCCCGTGCTTTGGCCGAGCTCGCTCAAAGCCGACAAGTTATCGTTTTTACCTGTCATAAGGAGGTCGTGAGCACATTTAACGAACAGGCTCAGAACGTGCATGTTTTAGATATATAATCATTCAGTTCTGCTTTATTTGAATCGGCAAACGAAAGGACCATTATGCCGAACGTCGTGTTGGTCGGAGCCCAGTGGGGCGACGAAGGAAAAGGCAAGGTGGTCGATGTGTTGACCCCCCATTATCAGGTCGTGGCCCGCTTTCAGGGTGGCCCCAATGCCGGGCATACATTGGAGTTCAACGGGGAGAAGTACGTGTTGCGTTCGATCCCTTCGGGTATATTTCAGGGCGATAAGGTCAACGTG
>CAJMRP010000174.1 GCA_905215765.1 uncultured bacterium | reverse complement strand
GATGCCCGCAACGGCAGCTCGCTCGTGGTGAGTGCCATGGCCGATGCCCTGGCCTGCGCTGCCGAAGTCGCCGAGGCGCTGGAGCTGTAAAGTAGTCACGGAGATATTCAACAATCGAATCGGCAAGGGCTGTCCCTGACTGCCGGCACAAAAGGAACGTCCCTAAGTGCCGACAGTTAGGGACGTTCCTTTTCTGTCGGCATTCGGGGACACTCCTTGCGGATTTGCGAGCAGTTTGCTCGTTTGTCGACGTGCGGGTGTTCATTTGTCGACTTCTTGGGCTGTGGTCACCTGTTGTTTCTGTGGTGGCTGCGGGCATCTGGCTCAAAAGGGCGGGTTGGCCGTCGATGTTTACCTGCGGTTTTGTTGCGGTGCGCATTTTCGGTCAAACTTTTCGTCAAGTGTTTGGTCAGCATCTGGTTTGCAGCCGGAGGCCTATTTTGCCCGCGCTGGTCGTGGCTGCCCACCCTCCTCGTAAGCTCAAATTGAGGTCCATCAGTTTGAGGAGGATGCCATGACTGACCACGCTTTTGACCGAGCAGAGCTGGCTGAAGCCGTCGGCAACGATATTGCCGACATGGCTCACTTTTGGATGCTGCGGAAGTTTCAATTCCTGGAGCCGGCGCGCGAACAGTTCGAGATCATTGTCGACCCGTGGCTCAGCTATTGCACTGAGCCTTCGCAAAACGAAATCATGGCCTACAACATGGCGTTTACCGATTGGCTGCTGTTTGAGCGCCCCTATCGCCATGGCAAAACGCTGTTCAAGCTATATGTTGACGAGCCGCCGGCATCGCTTTCGCCTGCCTCGCTCAAGCGGCTCGAGCAGGTACGCGACACGCAGTATTTCTCGCGCTTTGGCATTTTGGACAAGGATCCTGCGTCCGGCATGGTCGTGCTGAAGGACACGCGCACCGATCATCGCTTTGATGTCTACGATCCGCATATCGTGCAGAAGGAGCACTGGAGTGACGGCGCGATTGCGGTGCGCCTCGCTTGCGTCGACGATGTCTGGCTTACGGCGGGACAGCTCTACCTGTATGACATCGCGCGGCTGAGCGATACGGCGGTCGATGGGCCGGGTGCGGTGCATCCGGAGGACCTGCAGGACGGCTTTGACACCTCGTGCATCAGCTTCTTCTTGCGTCTGGTTCGCGACATCATGGGCGCCCAGGGGCGGTACGTAAAGTCCCTCAACATCTACGAGCAGGAGTGGGAGTAGGGGATGGGTAGTTGTCGCCTGCCTTGCCTTTTGCCTTTTTGTCTCGATCTGCAACGTTTGGGGGCAAAAAACCGGTCTACCTGTTACAGAACGAGACGAATGCTTGGGCGCCGCTGGTTTGTCTAAATCTGTAACGTTTAGGGGCCTGAAGAACGTCTTACTGTTACGGATCGAGACGTTTGTCACCTGGCTGGGGGAATGTCTCAATCTGTAACATCTACAGGCCCAAATTCGACCTACCTGTTACAGATTGAGACAAAGGTTGGCGGCTGCCGAAAGATCTTGTTCTGTAACAACTAGAGGCTCAAAGACTGTCTTCCTGTTACAGATCAAGACATTTGTCAGCGGAGGCAACAGCGGCGATGGTCCATTTGTCCGATGTGGTGGTGATAGAAGTGTCTAATGCCGTTTTTAAACACAAGCACGTAACACGTAACACCTTGGCGCGGAATAGGATGCTTGCCAGGCTCACGGAGGCGGCTGAACAAGGCGTGCTGCTTGTGACGCACGACAATGCCGAGCTCATGTGGCTGCGGCGCCATGTGGGAACCGATGATATTGCGGAGCCCGAGCCGTATCTGTTCTGCTTTCAACATGATTGGGTTGTACTGACGCCGGCGGAGCGAGCGTTGCGTACCATCAAAGGGCTTGCAGAGTTTCATCCCGATTGGGCGTTTTGGGGCTATGACGCGGCGCTTTTGTGGGGTCTGGAGGTGCCGAATGATCTGCTCGGGCCACGATATCTTGTTAAGACAGGTTGCTCGGTGACGCTTAGTGCAGGATGTAGGCTGTTGCGTCCGCAGGCGGCGGGTGCGCTTGAACAAGTCGATGGCGTGCGGGTGACGCCGTTTTGGCGCACGGTGGAGGATTGTCTGCTGCGTGCGCCGTTCTCCTACGGGTTGGCGATTGCCGATTCTGCGCTGCGGGCGAAGGGCATGTCGCGCGACGACCTCTGCGAACGGCTCCAGGCCGATTGCGAGGGCAGGCGAGGGTATCGCAGAGCTCAGGTGATTGCGTCGTATGCGGACGGGCTGTCCGAAAACGGTGGCGAGTCTCGGTTCCGAGCGTTCTTTATTGCATATGGCTTTCCGGTTCCGGAGTTGCAGGTGGAGTTTCGCGATTCGCTCGATTCGAGCCAGGTGTTTCGGGTCGATTATTTCTGGAGGCTCGAGGACGGGACGTGCGTGACTGGCGAGCTCGACGGAAAGGGGAAGTATACCTTGCAGAACGGCGAGGGCCGGGAGTCGGTCGACCCATTCGTGGCAGAACGTCAACGGGAGTCCCATCTGACAATGCTCGGGCATAAGGTGCTTCGGTTTACGTTTAACGAACTCAAAGACCCAGGGAAGCTGGTCGAGAAAATGAGGCTGGCGGGTATTCCTCGGCAGGCGAAATTGGCTGAGGAGTGGAGACGCCAGTGGTATGGGCGCTGAGAGGTTTTGTCTCAATCTGTAACGTTTAGAGGTTATTTGAGCTCGTAACTGTTACAGATCGAGACAAACCGGTGAAGCGTCGACCGAATGTCTCGATCTGTAACATCAAGGGGCCCAACAACCCTGTATCTGTTACAGATCGAGATATTTCTCTGGTGTCGCTGGGGTGGGACTGCAGCGTATTCCGTCCCCCACATCCCCTCTTCCCTCCGTTAACCGATATGTCTGTGGCAATCGGGCTACACTGGATAATAATGGACAGATGTTCAAGTTTTCTGAGGGGGAGGAGCTCGATATGGCGTCTGCCGATCGTTCCACGTTGTTTATCAATGCGACCGTTCTGGATGGCTCGGAGCATATGGAGCCGCAGCCCGATATGGCCGTGGCCGTTGAACGCGGTGTCATCACCTGGATTGGTCCGAGCGCCGTGGCGCAAGCACCTGCAGGTGCCGAGGTTATCGACCTGGCCGGCGCGTACCTCATGCCGGGCCTCATCAATATGCATGTGCATCTGTGCGGTTCGGGCAAACCGGTCTCGGCGGGCGATGCGGGCGCGCTGATGAAGAAGCTCGATAATCCCGTGGGGCGCGCCATCGTGCGCCATATTCTCAAGGGCAGCGCTCAGCAGCAGCTGGCAAGCGGCGTG
>CAJMRP010000173.1 GCA_905215765.1 uncultured bacterium | reverse complement strand
CGTAGTGGCCCGCGGGCGCCCATCGACAGCCCCTGTGGGCGGGCTATCGATGGACGGAGATGGCTGTCGCCGCGTTTTTGGTTTGCGACGGTCTACAACACTGCTGTAACCGCGTCGTTTTGTCGTTTGTGATGGGGTCGTTGGGGCCCACGGTGCTGAATACTCCGTTTTTAGCACGGTCCAAGGTGGGGTACCCTGAGACGAAGCAAAAAGATGTCTCATATTTATGCAGATACCGATAGGATTTATGCAAGATTCGGGTTGTAAACCGTGCGCGTGCACAAAACCGGTGCGGGGACGTCGGGAGGCGGCTCGGCTCCTAGGGCATTGACCGTGCAGAACGGTTAAAATCGGGACTCGGTCTTAGTTTTACTTGGAAGGATGCATATGGCTTCTAATGTTGATGCTTCTCTAGAGGGGACGCTCTCCTATATCGCGGGACAGCTTAAGACGCTGACTTCTATCGCCTCGCCTACGGGCTATACCCGTGCGGCGACTGATTATCTGATGGAAACGTTGCGCGATATGGGCTTTGGGCCCGAGCGTTCCAATAAGGGCAACGTGCTGGTTGAGCTTGGCGGCGAGGGCGAGCCGCTCGTACTGGCGAGCCATGTCGATACCCTGGGTGCCATGGTGCGTTCCATTAAGGACAATGGTCGCCTGCGCCCCACGACCCTCGGCGGGCATCAGTGGTCTACGGCCGATGGCGAGAACTGCACCGTTTATACGCGCGATGGCAATGTCTACACGGGTGTGGTCCTCAATACCGAGCCTTCGGCGCACGTGGCCGATGAGCCGGTCAAGACCATCGAGAAGAACATGGAAATCCTGCTCGACGAGAACGTTGACAGCAAGGACGATGTGCTCGAGCTGGGTATTCAGACTGGCGACATCATCGCTATGGACCCGCGCACTACGGTGACGGAGAGCGGCTACATCAAGAGTCGCTTCCTTGACGACAAGCTGTCTGCGGCAATCCTGCTGGGGCTGGCGCGTGCCGTCGCCGCTGGCGAGGTGACGCTTTCGCGTAAGGTTTCGCTGCTCTTTACCGTGTACGAGGAGGTCGGCCACGGCGGTGCCTTTGTGCCGGCCGACACGCGCGAGATGATCAGCGTGGACATGGGCTGCGTGGGCGACGACCTGGGCTGCACCGAGCGCATGGTTTCGATTTGCGCCAAGGATTCGGGCGGTCCGTACAACTACGACCTGGTGACCACGCTGTCCAACATCGCGCGCGAGCTGGAGCTCGATTACGCCATCGATGTGTATCCGCACTACGGCTCGGACGTTGAGGCCACGCTTTCCGCCGGCTACGACATCCGTCACGGCCTGATCGGCCCCGGCGTGTACGCGAGTCACAACTACGAGCGCAGCCACATCGACGGTGTGCGCAACACCTACGAGCTCGTCCGCGCCTACGTGCAGCGTTAGGCGCATTTATAGCGCGTGGCAAGTTAAGAGCGCACTAGCCGGTATAACGTTGCCGGCAGGGGCGCTCTTGTGCGTTGCGGTGAAATAGGGACTGTTTTTGCATTTGAAACGCATAAGCAGTCCCTATTTCACCGCAATTTATGAAGGGGATGGGGCTACTTAAGTGCGCCGGTCACCGTGCCGCCGCCGAGGACGATGTCGCCGCGGTAGACTACAACGGCTTGGCCGGGGGCGATGGCTCGCTGCGGCTCGTCAAAAGTCAGCAGCATTTGCCCGTCTTCGCCGCGCGTAAGGGCCGCTGATTGGTCTTTCTGACGGTAACGGTACTTGGCGCCCACGCGAATGCCGCCGGCATCGAGTTCTGCCTCCATGCGGTCGGCAGGGGCGCTCCAGATCCAGTCGTCGGCCGTGAGTGCTGTGGCCGTTAGGTCCTCGGCCTCGCCCAGATGCACGGTGTTGTTGGCGGCATCGACGCCCGTCACATACACGGGATGCGCCATCGCGACGCCCAAACCCTTGCGCTGGCCGATGGTATAGCGCAGTGCGCCGTTGTGGCGCCCGACCACGCTGCCGTCGCGCCATACGATGTCGCCCGGTGCAGCGGCATGTCCGCAGCGGCGCTCGATATAGCCCGCGTAGTCACCGTCTGGAATAAAGCAAATATCCTCGCTTTCGGCCTTCTTGGCGTTGATGAAGTCCTGCTCGGCGGCAATGCGGCGCACGTCGCGCTCCTTGTCCAGGCCTGCCAGCGGAAAGATTGTGCGTGCCAGGCGCTCTTGCGTGAGCGAATACAAAAAGTAACTCTGGTCCTTTTTGGGGTCCTCGCCGCGATGCAGCTGCCAGGTGCCGTCGGGCGCCTGGCTCGTTTTGGCGTAATGTCCCGTTGCGATGTAGTCGCAGCCCATGTCCAGCGCCGCATCGAGCAACGCGCCAAACTTAATGTGGCGGTTGCAGATGATGCACGGGTTGGGCGTCAGCCCCTCCTGGTAGGCGTTCACAAAACGCTCGATAACACTGTGGTCGAAGGTCTGCTGCAGGTCGAGCACATGGTGGGGTATCCCCAGGCGCTCGGCGACGGCCTTTGCATCGGCGATGTCGCGGTCGACCTTACTCGTGCCCGTGGCGGGGTCGGGCGCGGGGCAGGTGAGGCGCATGGTGGCGCCGACGCATTCGTAGCCATGGCTTTTGAGCAGGTACGCGGTCACGCTGGAATCGACGCCGCCGCTCATGGCGACGAGCACGCGCTTGTTGTGCATGGGGAGGTTCTCCTTGGTGGCATGTGGCCAAAAAAGAAAAGCGGCGCGGGAGGCTGGTTCCGCGCCGCAGACATTGTAGCAAGTTCGGGCGTCTCGTGGGACACCCTGATTGGATGGGCTCAGACTGCCGGGAGAGAGGAGACCGGCTCGTCCGTGGGCTCAACCTATGGGCGACAGGCCCTAGTCCTGGAAGAGCGCCGTGGACAGGTAGCGCTCGCCGGTGTCGGCAAGCAGGGCCACGATGGTCTTGCCCTCGTTCTCGGGGCGCTTGGCCAGCTGCAGCGCGGCCCACACGGCGGCGCCGGACGAAATGCCCACGAGCACGCCCTCCTTGTGGCCCACGGCGCGGCCGGTCGCAAAGGCGTCGTCGTTCTCGACGGGGATGATCTCGTCATAGACCTGGGTGTCGAGGACGTCGGGCACAAAACCGGCGCCGATACCCTGGATCTTGTGCGGGCCGGCTTGGCCCTTGGAGAGCACCGGGGAAGTAGCGGGCGCAAGGCCGCCCAAGCCAAGCATTCCCAGAAAGAAAAACAGGCTTTGCCCGACGCTGCGGCCGTTAAAGATCACGAAAGAGAAAAGAACCAGCGAAAAGGTATAACCCCGCAGCAGAAACACCGGCAGCTTGACGAGA
>CAJMRP010000172.1 GCA_905215765.1 uncultured bacterium | reverse complement strand
GAGCGGCTCGTACTCCCCCACCGTCATGGCGGCGTTGCCGTTGACGTCGATCACCAGCATGAGCACGCCGTCATGTGCGGTGTAATCGCCCTCGGCAAGCGACCACTCAACGTGCTGTTTGGCCCAGCTGAGCATGTTATGGGTAAGCGGCTCGCCCTGCACCAAGCGCTCGGACAGTGCGCGAATGTGGCGGTTGAGCATGGGCACCTTTTTATTGGACATGCGCCAACGGCAGACAAGCGCGGGCTTGTCGAGCGTAAACTTCTCGACCGCCTCCTGATTGGCGCAAAAGTCCTCGTACGCACGCTGATCCTCGGCATTGCCAAACAGCTCGGCATCATCAATCTGGAGCATGGTCATACCTTTCGTGTTAGTCATTCCGTCCTCTTATACCAAAAAGACGGCCCTCCAAACGGAGCGACCGTCTTTTGCAGAGATTATTTTAGAAGCGAGGCTAGTCCAAGGGACGAGATAACATCCCATCCTCCCCAGTCAACCTAACAGGTCGGCGAGGGTTGCCCAGGTGCCGCAGATTGCCGTGAAAGAGGAGCGACGCGTACTTGGGTACGCGAGCGACGAATGAGCGGCAAGGTGCGGTAGCTGGGCAAGCCGCAGCGCCACCTCCCTACTTAGTGGCGGAAGTGGCGGGCCCCCGTGAAGACCATCGCAATGCCGTGCTCGTTGCAAGCCTGGACGCTCTCGTCGTCGCGCTTGGAGCCGCCGGGCTGGATGATGCAGGTCACACCGTGCGCGGCAAGCACGTCGACGTTGTCGCGGAACGGGAAGAACGCGTCGCTTGCACAGGCAAAGCCGCCCTTCTCCACGCCCTCGCGCTCGCAGAAGTCCTCGGCGCGCTCGCAGGCAAGCAGTGCAGAGTCAACGCGGTTGGGCTGACCCGGGCCCATGCCAATGCCGGCCTTACCCTTGGAAACCAGGATGGCGTTGGACTTGACGCCCTTGCAGACCTTCCAGGCAAACTCGAGCTCGGCCATCTCAGCGTCGGTGGGCTTGCGGTCGGTGGGGAACGTGAAGGTCGCGGGATCCTCGGTCACGTGGTCGACTTCCTGCACCAGCATGCCGCCGTCGACGGAGCGCAGCTCCACCTGGGCGCCGTGGTCCACGCCGCCGGTGGCCAGCACGCGCAGGTTGGGGCGCTTGGCCATGCGCTCGAGCGCCTCGGCAGTGTAGCTCGGAGCGATGATAACCTCGACGAACTGCTTGTTCTGATCGGCAAAGTGCTCAACCAGCTCATAGGGAACCTCGCGGTTGCAGGCGATGATGCCGCCGAAGGCGCTCTTGGGATCGCAGGCGAAGGCGCGGTCGTAGGCGGCCGTGATGTCCTCGGCCACGGCGGAGCCGCAGGGGTTCTGATGCTTGAGGATCACGCAGGCCGGCTCGTCGAACTCGCGGACCAGGTTCCAAGCGGCGTCGGCATCCAGATAGTTGTTGTAGCTGAGCGGCTTGCCCTGGATCTGCTCGGAGCCCACGAGCGGGAACTGCGAGCTCGCGGTATTCTCGCAGCCCTCGGCAAAGCGATAGACCGTGGCCTTCTGCTGAGGATTCTCGCCATAGCGCAGGTCGTCGACCTTCTCCAGCGAGATCTCGAGCTTGGCAGAGGTGTCCGCCACGTCGCTTGCCTGGGCGGCGAGCCAACGGGAGATAGCCGTGTCGTAGGCGGCGGTGGTCTGGTAGACCTTCACCTGCAGGCGACGACGGGTGGAAAGCGTGGTGCAGCCACCGGTCTCGCGCATCTCGGCCAGGACGGCATCATAGTCGGCCGGGTCGGAGATGACGGTAACGCTCGCGGCGTTCTTGGCGGCAGAGCGCAGCATGGAGGGACCGCCGATGTCGATGTGCTCGATGGCATCCGCGAAGGTGACCTCGGGGTTGGCGACGGTCTTCTCGAACTCGTACAGGTTGACGACGACCAGGTCGATCAGCTTAATGCCGTGCTGTGCCGCCTCCTGCATGTGCTGCTCGGAATCGCGGCGGGCCAGCAGCGCGCCGTGAACCTTGGGGTGCAGGGTCTTAACGCGGCCGTCCATCATCTCGGGATAGCCCGTGAACTCCTCGATGGGGGTTACGGGGACGCCCGCGTCCTCGATGGCACGAGCTGTGCCGCCCGTAGAGATGATCTCGACGCCAAAGTCATCGACCAGCGTCCGTGCGAAATCGACGACGCCCGTCTTATCGGTAACCGAGATCAACGCGCGTGCGATCTTCACATCAGATCCCATGCAGTCCTCCTGTCTGGTACGCCGCCGTGCTCTGTGAGTCGGTGATACGTCAATCTGCAGCGCTCGCGCAGCGGCATTGAAAATACTGATTCAATGTAGCGCATCGAGCGCATCGATGCACCCCGCAACGGGCGCATATGCAGAAAAAGTTTGCGAGCGGAGGGGATGGGCACGGCACCGGGCACGGTGAGTTCATGGAACACAGGGGCACCATAATTAGATGCCAATAGCGTGGTAGAACTGTGCTCGATATGCATCCGCAAAAGAAAGAGGCACCATGGTCTCGCGGGTTCTCTACCGACCGTTTGATACCGAAGACTTCGACGCCATCGCGTTGATTCTGCAGCAGCTTTGGCATAACAATTCGGATAACGATGAGTACAACCGCCTCGAGGCCGCGTGCGACCTCGCCTATTGCCTTTCGTCTTCGACGTTTTCGCAGGTTGCCGTAATCGACGGTCAGGCGCGCGGCATTGCGCTCGCGCGTGCGGGACAGAGCTCCGGCGCCACCGTTAAGGAACATTGGCTGGATACCGAACGCGCACTGCTATCGCAAATGCGCGAGCTGGAGCCCGATGCCTGCGCCGAGTATCTCTCGTTTGTGCGCGCAACCATCCGAACCAACAACCGCCTGCTCGAAAGCAGCCCGTTGCCACACGACAACGAGGTCACGCTGCTTGCCGTAGATCGCGACGTCCATGGCCTGGGCGTTGGCTCGGTGTTGCTCGACGCCGCAGTCTCGTACCTGTCCTCGCGCGGGGCGACGAGGGCGCACCTGTACACCGACTCCAACTGCTCGTGGAAGTTCTACGAGCTGCATGGCTTTAAGCGCACGGCCACGCACCGCGCCAACCGCGAAGAGCGCCGTCACGACATGCCGCGCGAAAGCTTCCTCTACGAACTCGACCTAACAGCCTAGGCCCAGCAGCCATACCTAGTCATTTAGGAACGTCCCCAGTGACTAGTCGTTGGGGACAGTCTTCGTAGGTAGCGCATAAAAAGGGATGGGCTTCCCCCGACGGCTGTCGAGAAAAGCCCATCCCATAATTTACGACCGCTAGAACGTTCCGCCGCCGCCTCCGCCGACGCCG
>CAJMRP010000171.1 GCA_905215765.1 uncultured bacterium | reverse complement strand
CCAGGGCCCCGGCATGGAGTATCTGGGCGGCCACGGCGTGAACCCGGAGTATATCGACCGCGAGCTTAACCCCGATGCGCCCGAGATTCCCGCCGGTCCGGCGCCGGTCGAGGGTATCATCATGGATTTTGAAACGAAGGAGGAGTAACCATGGCCAAACCCACGCTTTTGCCCGAGCGGCTTCAGTACCGCCCGACCAAGATCGAGCTCGACGAGAGCATCGAGAAGGCCAAGGCGACCCTTCTTAAGAAGATCAAGCGCTCGGTGTACGTCTACCGCGTTGACTGCGGCGGCTGCAACGGCTGCGAGATCGAGATCTTCGGTTCCATCACGCCCGTCTTCGACGTCGAGCGCTTTGGCATCAAGGTCGTGCCTTCGCCCCGTCACGCCGATGTGCTGCTGTACACCGGTGCCGTGACGCGTGCCATGCGCATGCCGGCCCTGCGCGCCTTTGAGGCCGCACCCGATCCCAAGATCGTGGTGTCCTATGGCGCGTGCGGCTGCACCGGCGGCATCTTCTACGACAACTACTGCGTCTGGGGCGGCACGGATAAGATTCTGCCGGTCGATGTCTACATCCCCGGCTGCCCGCCCAGCCCCGCGCAGACCGTCTACGGCTTTGCCATGGCACTTGGCCTGCTGGACCAAAAGCTCCATGCCGAGACCACGGTGGAGGCCGCCGGCGAGCAGGCCGATATCCTGCACCCCGGCGTGCCGTACAAGCTGCGTGTGGCCATCGAGCGTGAGGCTCGCGCCATGAGCGGCTACCGCTACGGCCGTGACCTGGCCAACGAGTTTATGGATACGCTCGAGGGCGCGCCCAAGGGCGATATCCGCGGCGCCATGGCGCTGCTCATCGACAAGCAGGATGATCCTCGCCGCGTTGAGGTGTACTCGGCGTTACAGGATCTGGTGTTGGCCGGAGGTCGCTAGATGGAGCTCACGGACCGCTCTGGTTACTTTGCGGGCCCCGGCATGCTCGGCGGCTCTTTTGGCGATGCCTCGCGCGCAAGCGACGAGGCCGCCGAGGGCGTCGCCGACCCCTGCCTGGGCCGTACGCCCGACCAGGTGGTCTTCTATGAGCTCACGCGTAAGTTTGTGGAGACCGAGGAAGACGTTCCCCAGGAGGCCTGCGACGTGCTGTACTACACGCTCGCCGTGGGCCACCACACCGGCGTGCTCGACTGCTTTGAGCCGCGCCTGTCGGTGCCGGTGAACGTGTTCTATTCGCTCGTCGACGCGCTGCCGGAGGGGGAGGCCAAGACCAAGTTCGAGGCCATCCGCTCCTTTGGCGAGTGCCAGCTCGACAAGGCGGCGGTGCCGTCGCTGCTCGAGGCCTGCGACACGCTGCTCGACGAACGCGGTTTTCGCGGTTCGGCCAAGGCCGGCATCTCGGTGTTCGATGACGACTTTGGCCTGCATGCCCAGCAGGTCGCGTTCTTAATGAAGTTTCGCGATCTGATTGAACGCGTGCGCGATGTGTCGGGCGTGTATCTGACGGGGAGGTTGCAGTAATGGGTCGCGTTGTGGATGGTCGCGTGAACGGCGCCCCGTTTGCGGGCATTGTGCTCACGGCGGGAAGCGTGCTGCGTGCTGACGATGCCGCCGGCCCCGTGCTCTCCAAAAAGATGGAGGACGCGCCGCTTGCCGGCTGGTACACCATCGATGGCGGTCAGACGCCCGAGGATGACATCATCGAGGTCAAGCGTGAGCGTCCGCCGCGTTTGGTTTTGGTCGATGCCGCCGATATGGCGCTGCCCGTCGGCGCCATTCGCCTGCTCGACAAACGTGATGTGGCCCGCAAGTCGATGTTCACCACGCATTCGCTCCCTTTGTCGATTCTGATCGAAGAGATTGAGCAATCGTGCGAAGATATCGTCTTCATAGGGATTCAGCCGGGCGATACGGAGTTCTATAACCCCATGTCCCCGGAGGTCTTTGAGGCCGTCGACGCCGTGTACGACGCCGTGGCCGCCAACGACTTTTCCCACTTTGTCCGCTTGGGGCAGGAGCTATAGCAGCGCTTGCCTCTGCTGATTAGGAAAGAAGTGATTGACATGGCAGATTCCAAGGCGGAGTTCCCCGCTCCCGATTGCCTGGCGCCCGCCGCGATCGAGGCCAAGACCGAGGCCGCCGGCGTGACCAAGGCTAACCTGCCGGTCGCTAAGGCCTTTCTGTTGGCAATGTTCGCCGGCGCGTTTATCGCCTTCGGCGGTCTGTTCTTTACCGTGTTTTTGAGCGATAGCACGTTGGGCTGGGGCGCCCAGCGCGTCGTGGGCGGCCTGTGCTTTTGCCTGGGCCTGGTGCTGGTGCTGGTGTGTGGCGCCGAGCTGTTCACCGGCAACTCGCTTATGGTCTGCGCGCTCAAGAGCAAAAAGATCACCCTGGCTCAGATGCTCAAGGCATGGGTCGTCGTATGGGTCGGCAATTTTGTCGGTGCCCTGTTCATCGTCTTTTTGGTGTACATGGCCGGCATTTACAAGCTCAACGGCGAGGCGGTCGCCAATTCCATGGTAAGCGTCGCCGCCGGCAAGGTGACGATCGACTGGGTGACGATCTTCTTCCGCGGCATCCTGTGCAACATCTTTGTGTGCCTGGCCGTGTGGATCGGTACCGCCGGCAAGACCGTGGTCGATAAGGTTGTGGGCATTCTGCTGCCCATCGCCGCCTTTGTGGCCTGCGGTTTTGAGCACTGCGTCGCCAACATGTACTTTTTGCCCATGGGTGCCGTGATGCACGCGTGCGGCTATGGTGTCGACGTCGCCGGCGCCGATGCACTCAACGTTGCGGGCATTGCGTTTAACCTGTCCGCCGCCACGCTGGGCAACATCGTGGGCGGCGCGGTTCTGATCGCGCTCGGCTACTGGTTTGTCTACGCCAAGAAGTCCGAGGCGTAAAGTACCGTCTGTTTGACGTTGGCCTCCCGCGGGGCGTTGCCGTGCGGGAGGCTTTTTGGGTCTGGGGCTCGTTGTCGGGCTTTTGGACTGTTGTGTTTGGCTGATGAACTATGTAATATGTATAATGCGACTGTTAAAATATATGAAAATTTTAATGGCGTATTGACGTACAGTTTCTTGAGTTCAATGCAGTCGTTGATTCGTCAATCCAAGCAAACATTCTACGGAAGTACGCCTGTCAGTCTGATTCGGAAGAGTATTCATGGAAATTATGTGATATCCTACTTCAATATCGATGCTCTTGTTGAATTCGTACGATTGCGAGAATCGATTTACCTGAAACCAGACGGTTTGATTGAAGCATTGGGAAAAACATGCCGTGTCGTTGACTGGGAAAAAATGTGGCATGAAAACGGTGAGGCTACTCAAAAAGTTGTTGCGGCAACAAATAAGGATTTAAAAGAGCTGCAGTACCAGAGTGTCG
>CAJMRP010000170.1 GCA_905215765.1 uncultured bacterium | reverse complement strand
CAGCCGCCATCCGTTTGACCAGTTCATCATTGCCAAGACGCCGGCCGCCCGCTGGGGCACGCCCGAGGATCTGAAGGGCCCCGCCGTGTTCTTGGCTTCCGATGCATCGAACTTCGTCAACGGCCACATCCTCTATGTCGACGGCGGCATCCTCGCATACATTGGAAAACAGCCTCAATAAGCGTCGCCGCAACTGCCCACATCAGGTTTCACCCACTCGTTTTTCATTTGAGTTGCGGTGAGATAAGGATTGGTTTTGGCTTCTATCAGGCAAAACAGTCCGTATTTCACCGCAAGTTAGAAATAGAAAGGTAATTCGCAATGAAAATCGCTCTGATCAATGAGAACTCTCAGAACTCCAAGAACCCCATGATCGAGGCTGCCCTTAAGAAGGTTGTCGAGCCCATGGGGCACACCGTCTTTAACTATGGTATGTATGCCGACGCTGGCTCCAAGTCCCTCACCTACGCGCAGGGAACAGATACCCATGCACCATGTCGGTGCAAAGCAACCTGCCCCCCACGCGCCAAGAGATTGACTAGAGCTCGCAGGCGACCTTGTAGCCATCGCCGATGGCATCGCGGATGTTGCCACACTTCTGGGCATCGCCCAGCACGTGGACAGCAATGCCAGCTGCAACCAGGTCGTCGGCCAGCTTGGTATTGGGACGATAGCCCATGGCAAGCACCAGCGTATCGGCATCGGCGATGGTGTGGACCTCGCCGTCCTTCTCGTAGCTGATGGCATCCTCGGTAATCTCGGTCACCTTGGCCTCGGTCAGCACGTGGACGCCCTTTGAGAGCATGCGCGTGATGAGCACCGCGCGACCGGCGCCGCCCTCGTTGGCGGCGAGCGTCTTGGTCATCTCGATGACGGTGACATCGCGATTGGCCGGCGAGAGGTCATTGACCAGCGGGGCCAGATAATCGGCCGTCTCGCAGCCGACGGTGCCGCCGCCCACAATAACGATCTTCTTGCCCGGGAAAGCCTTGCCACCCAGCAGGTCGTCAGCCGTCATAACCTGCTTAAAGCCCTGCATAAAGGCCGGGGCGATGGGCTCGGCACCATAAGCCAGGACAACCTCGTAGCCGGCGTAGTCGCGCTGAATGTCCTCGGCCGAAAGCTCGGTACCAAAGACGCATGTGACGCCGACCTCGGCCAGGCGACGGTACTGATACTTAATCACGCGGGTGAGTTCCTGCTTTGCCGGCGGAACGGCTGCGATGCGCATCTCGCCGCCCGGTTCGTCCTGTTTGTCCACGAGCACCACGTTATGACCGCGCTTGGCGGCAATGTAGGCTGCCTCCATGCCCGCAGGACCAGCGCCCACAACCAGTACGTTCTTAGCCTCGGCGGCAGGCTCGTAGCCGGCCTCGTCGCGCTCCACGTCCGGGTTGACGGTGCAGGAGATGCGCTTGCCAAACATAATGCCGTTCAGGCAGCGCAGGCAGCCAATGCAGGGGCGGATGTCGTCGGCGTTGCCGGCAGCGGCTTTGTTGCAGAACTCGGCATCGCACAGATTGGCGCGGCCCATCATGCAGATGTCGGCAGCGCCGTCCTCGATCAGCTCCTCGGCAATCCAGGCCTCGTTGATACGGCCGACGGTGGCGACGGGAATGTTGACGTGCTTTTTGATCTCGCGCGAGCAGGCGGCGTGCGAGGCCTGCTGGGTACCGGCGGCGGGAATCGCAGAGCCGCGCTTGATGGTGGTGCCGCCCGACACATGAATCATGTCGACGCCGGCCTTCTCCAGGCGACGCGAGACGTAGATCATGTCGTTGAGGGTCAGACCGCCGTCGGTGTACTCATCGCCCGAGATGCGGACGTCGATGATAAAGTCCTTGCCGCAGCGCTCGCGAATCTCGGCGATGACCTCGAGCAGGAAGCGCATGCGGGCGTCGAGCGAGCCGCCGTACTCATCGGTGCGCTTGTTGTAGAGCGGAGTCAAAAAGCCGCCGAGCATACCGTGGGCGTGCGCCGCATGGACTTCGACGCCGTCGACGCCAGCCTTCTGCATACGCACGGCAGCGTCGCCAAACTGATGCGTGAGCTCGTGGATTTCATCGACCGTGATAGGACGCGGCGCCTCGCGGGCATAGGACGGGCCCACAAAGGACGGAGCGATCAGGCGCGGCGTGCCCGGAATGTTAAAGGCCATGTAGGCGGGGTGGAAGAGCTGCGGCATGATCTTGCAGCCGTACTCGTGGACGGCTGCGGCGAGCTTTTCCCAGCCGGGGATAAACGTGTCGTCGTAGCAGCACATGTCACCCGGCAGATAGGTATAGGTGGGCTCGACCGTCACGACCTCGGTGATGATCAGGCCAACGCCGCCCTTGGCACGGGCACGGTAATGATCGACCAAGTCGTCGGTCACATAGCCATGATCGGCCAGGTTGGTGGACACCGGCGGCATAAAGACGCGGTTCTTGACCTCGGTCGTACCGACCTTGATCGGACTAAAGAGCATCGGGTAGGCGGAGGACTCCATACAGGGTTCCTTTCGTTTGAGCCGCTCGGCGGCAGTTGCTGACGTACCTATCGTATCAGTATCCGCCGCATTCGTACTCGCTCGCACTCCCCACTTTCAATCCCAACCCTCACAAAAAAGTTGCGGTGGAATACGGAGTAGGTGAGGCTTTTGACAGGCAAAACAGTCCGTATTTCACCGCAACTGATGGGCGGGATGGAGTTAGAGGCCCAGATAGCTGGTCATGCCTTCGACGGCGAACTTGGCGCCGGCTACGGCGTGAACAACCGTCAGCGGGCCGTTAACCACGTCGCCGGCGGCAAAGACGCCAGGCACGGTGGTCATACCGTACTCGTCGACCGAAAGAAGGCCGCGATGATCGGTCTCCAGACCGCCCGTCGTGCGCAGCGGGACAAGTTTCTTGCGCGGCAGAATCATGGTCAGAGGTCCGGGCCAGAAGCGCTCTGCCAGCCGGTACGCCGCGTCCGGTACGTCTTCGCAGTAGCGCGCCAGCCACGAAGCGTCCGGAATGTGGATGATCAGGGGGTTATCCTGCGGGCGCCCCTTCGCCTCGAAGATATGAAGCACTGCCTCTTCGTTCAGTGCGT
This sequence comes from uncultured bacterium, assembly GCA_905215765.1. Classification (GTDB taxonomy): domain Bacteria; phylum Actinomycetota; class Coriobacteriia; order Coriobacteriales; family Coriobacteriaceae; genus Collinsella. Next base: position 346 of record CAJMRP010000170.1, on the reverse strand, counting down.
TTGCGCCCAGCCCGTAGACCGTCTCGGTCGGAATGCCGAGAAGACCGCCGCGCGTGATAATCTCCGCCGCCTGCCGGACGGTTTCCGGCGTCAGCGCATCAAAGTAAATCGTATTCATGAAATTCCTTCTTTTTGGAAAATTATGTGTCACTCTGGCTCGACTGGAGCTTTTCCGCTTGATCGGCGGTGACGAGCGCGTCAATCAGCTCGTCGAGATTGCCGTCCATGATCGCGTCGATCTTATAGAGCGTCAGCCCGATGCGGTGGTCGGTGACTCTGCCCTGCGGGAAATTGTAGGTGCGGATGCGCTCGTTGCGCATGCCGGTGCCGACCTGGCTGCGGCGCT
>CAJMRP010000169.1 GCA_905215765.1 uncultured bacterium | reverse complement strand
CGGGCCGGTCGGCCCGCGAGCGCATGGAGTAGTACGTCGACCTCGCGACGCCGAGGAGCCTGCACTGCGCTGATATGGGGTAGCGGCCCTCGTTGGCCGCTATGGCCCTCACTTTCGAGCGTATATCAGCGCCGCTTGTTTTAAGACGTCGACCTCCATCCGGAGCCTGCGGTTCTCGCGCTCGAGCTCCAGGATCCGGTTCTGCTCGGGCGTGCGGTTATCCGCGGCGCGCGGCGAGCCGGTCGCGTTTATCGACTTGATCCACCTCTCCACGGTGCTCTTGCCGAGGTCGTACTCGTCCATGATCTCGCGTTTGGGCTTGCCGGCGTTGTAGAGGTCGACTATCTGCCTCTTGAAATCGTCGGTGAAATGCCTCGGGTGCCTGGGGTCCCTCATATACGGCCCTCCCGTCTCTCGCGCCCCTCTCGGAACTGTCCACATCAGTGTAGCCAATCCATGGCGGCCAGGCGCGCGGCGAAGGTCAGCCAGGTGAGGGCGGCGTCCATACTGGGCACCAGCGAGAAGTACATCTCGATGCTGGAGAGGGGCCAAAGGGAGCTCAAGCCCATAAGGAGGGCCTACGAGGCGTGGGTCGAGGCCGGACTTCCGCTCGATTGGGACAGGCAGGCGTTCGAGGCCGAGCGCAAAATGGATTCTAAAAGACACCTTGCCAAATAGGAGCGTCAGGACGCAAGAAACCCCCGCCGCACGAAGTGCGCAGCGGGGGTTTCTTGCATGTCCGAGGACGTTCTGAAAAGTAACTTCAGGACGGGCCCGGACGATAACAACCGGCTACAAGTCGATGTGCGATTCCTTGATCGGGAACGGCTCCGCGAAGTGACAAGCGCAGCAGTGGCCCGGGGCAACTTCCTTAAACTCGGGAAGCTTCTCGGAGCAGATGCCCTGCGCGATCGGGCAGCGCGTGTGGAACGGGCAGCCTGAAGGAATGTTCGTGGGGCTCGGCAGGTCGCCCTCAATAAGCACGTGCTTCTTCTCAATCGAAGGATCGGGGATGGGCACAGCGGAAAGCAGGGCCTGCGTATACGGATGCAGCGGGTTGCTGTAAAGATCCTCGTTGGGAGCGACCTCCATCAGCGAACCCAAGTACATGACGCCAATGCGATCGGAAATCATCTCAACAACGGCAAGGTCGTGGGAGATGAAGAGGTACGTCAGGTTGTACTGCTCCTGAACATCACGAAGAAGATTCAGAACCTGAGCCTGAATGGACACGTCAAGTGCCGAAACGGGTTCGTCGGCCATGATGAGCTTGGGGTTAACCGAAAGTGCACGGGCGATGCCGATACGCTGACGCTGACCGCCAGAGAACTCGTGCGGATAGCGCTCGCCATGAGTGGCCGAAAGGCCAACGACCTCGAGCAGTTCCTGTGCCTTCTTCAGACGCTCGCCCTTGCTCATCTTGGTGTGAACAAGCAGCGGCTCGCTAATAATGTCCTGCACCTTCATGCGAGGATTGAGCGATCCATACGGGTCCTGAAACACCATCTGCATCTCGGCACGCAGCGGACGAACCTCCTTCTCGGAGAGCTTCGCCACGTCTTTGCCCTCAAAGAGAATCTCTCCCTCGTTGGGCTTGATGAGGTGGTTGATCAGACGGCTGGTGGTGGACTTCCCACAGCCGGACTCGCCTACGAGCGAGAACGTCTCGCCGGGCATGATGTCAAAGGACACGTCGTTCACCGCGTGCACAAACTTGTTGGCACGACCGAAGAAGTCTTTGCCCACAGGGAACTTCTTGCTCAGGTGACGAACGGACAGCAACGGCTTGGTCTCAGTTGCACTCATTATTGCTGAGCCCCCTCTCGAGCATTGCGATAGAACGGACACGCGCAACGATGGCCCTCGGCAACCGTCTGGAGCTCAGGCAGCTTCTGCTTGCAGGAGTCCTGTGCATACTTGCAGCGCGGAGCGAAACGGCAGCCCTCGGGCATGACGGACAGATCGGGAACGGAGCCGGGGATGGACGGCAGGCGATGCAGGCGCTTGCCCAAACGCGGTACCGAAGCGATAAGGCCCTCGGTGTAGGGATGCTGCGGGTTGGCGAACAGCTCTTTGACCGGTGCTTCCTCGACAATATTGCCAGCATACATGACGATGACGCGGCTGCAGGTCTCGGCGACAACACCCAAGTCATGCGTGATGAGCAGGATGCCGGTGTTGCGACGGTTGCGAATGTCCTCCATCAGCGCCAAGATCTGCGCCTGGATGGTCACGTCGAGAGCCGTGGTGGGCTCGTCGGCAATCAGAAGCTTGGGCTCGCAAGACATAGCCATAGCGATCATGACGCGCTGGCACATACCACCCGAAAGCTCGTGCGGATAGTTGCGAAGCGTCATCTCGGGCTCGGGGATGCCCACGAGCTTGAGGGCGTTAACGCAACGCTCGTGAATCTCGGCCTTGCTCATGTTGCTGTTGTGCAGGCTGATGGCCTCGGCAAGCTGGTCCTCGATGCGCATGATCGGGTCAAGAGCGCTCATGGGCTCCTGGAAGATCATGGACATCTCGTTACCGCGCATGGACTGCATCTCGCTCGTAGCGAGGTCGAGAACCTCTTTGCCGCCAAACTTGATGGAGCCGGAAATCTTGGTCAGGCGCTCGTTATGCAAGCGCATGACAGAAAGCGAGGTTACGGATTTGCCGCAGCCGGACTCGCCAACCAAGCCCACGATCTCGCCAGCGTTGACATTAAAGGACACGCCGTTTACCGCCGTAATCCAATCCTTCTTGCCACGCTTAAATTGCGTTCTGAGGTCCTTGACCTCCAAAAGAGTTTCAGACATCAGGGCCTCCTTAGTTCAGTCGCGGGTCGAGCGTGTCGCGCAGACCGTCACCGAACAGGTTGAAGGCAAGCACGGTCAAGAAAATCACCAAGCCGGGGAAAAGGACCAGGTGCGGAGCAATAGCAAGGTAGTTGCGGCCCTGAGACAGGATCGCGCCCCACTCGGCTTGCGTCACGGATGCGCCGAAGCCCAGGAAGGACAGGGATGATGCCGAAAGGATGGCGCCACCGATGTTCATCGTGAAGTTGACGATGAGGGCCTGCATGGTACCCGGGAAGATGTGCACGAACATGGTGCGAGCGGACGAGCAGCCAATGGACTGCGCCACCTCGACGTACAGCTCACCACGCACCTCGAGCACCGCGCCACGAATAATACGCGCAAACGATGGCACCGTGAAAACGGCAACACCGATCATGATGTTGGTGATGCCCGGACCGATAATGGCCACGATGGCGATGGCGAGCAGGATGCCCGGGAATGCGAACATAACGTCACAAACACGCATGATAAGGGAGTCGACAATGCCGCCAAAGAAGCCGGCGATAAGGCCAAAGACGACGCCCGCGGCGGTACCGATGATGAGCCGGGACAGAGGGAATACCATAATCATCAGGATCAG
>CAJMRP010000168.1 GCA_905215765.1 uncultured bacterium | reverse complement strand
TGACAATACTTTCCCGACTCCGATTAACTGCCGCCCGTTCGAATGGGGAGCAGATATCGTTGTTCACTCCACTACCAAATATATGGACGGACACGCTACCAGCGTAGGCGGTTGTATCGTAGATAGCGGTAACTTCGACTGGGACGCTCATGCCGATAAATTCCCCGGACTTTGCACGCCGGACGAATCTTATCACGGGCTGACTTACACAAAAGCTTTCGGCAAAGGTGCTTATATCACTAAAGCCACTGCACAGTTAATGCGTGACCTCGGCAGCATCCAAAGCCCCCAAAACGCATTCTTGCTCAATCTCGGCCTTGAAACCCTGCATCTGCGTATGCGGCAGCACTGCGCCAACGCACAAGCCGTAGCAGAGTACCTGGAGCAAAACGAACGTGTGGCTTGGGTGAACTACTGCGGTCTGAAAAGCAACAAATATTATGAGTTAGGACAAAAATACTTGCCGAACGGGTCTTGCGGTGTCATCGCATTCGGCCTGAAAGGCACAAAAGAAGATGCCATCCGGTTCATGGACAGCTTGAAGATGATTTGCATCGTGACGCATGTGGCCGACGCCCGCACTTGCTGCCTGCATCCCGCTAATGCCACGCACCGCCAGATGAACGATGAGGAGCTCATTGCCTGTGGCATCTCCGCCGACATGGTGCGCCTGTCGTGCGGCCTCGAGGACACGGCTGATCTGATTGCCGATCTTGAGCAGGCGCTTGAGCAGTGCTAGGTTAGCGTTCGCATAAGGCGCCGATGCTGGCAGAAAGCTTCGGTGACCTTTCGTTCCGATTCCGTAGGCGGGACCCCAATCGCGGCTGTTTGCAGGCGATCGGGGCCCCGTTTTTTTGCGTTAGGCCACTCGAAAGGATGGATATGGAGAAAACTGCAGAGCAGCTGCGCCGCGAGCACATTGCTCTAGAGGGCGACACCCATGGCAAGAACAAATGGGCGATTCTGTTTACCGTGCTCATCATGACGTTTATGGTGTGTCTGGATTCGACCGTCGTGACCGTGGCGCTGCCCGTGATGCAAAAGGAGCTGGGCGTGGGCCTCGACCGCATTCAACTGGTGAGCTCGGTGTACCTGCTTGCGACATGCGTGGCTATGTTGCCGTTTGGCCGTCTGGGCGACGTGCGCGGCAAGGTGAATGTGTTCCAGTTGGGCGTCATCGTCTTTTCGGTCGGTTCGCTGCTGTGCGGCCTTTCGGCCTCGCTCGAGGTTCTTATCCTGGCACGCATTGTTCAGGGCATAGGTTGCGCGGCGGCCATGGCTAACAACATGGGTATCATCACCGAGTCGTTTCCGGCGCGCGAACGAGGCCGTGCCATGGGTATTCTTGCGACCTTCGTGGCCCTCGGCATGATGTGTGGCCCCGTGCTCGGCGGCATGCTGGTGGCAAGCTTTCCTTGGGAGAGCATCTTCCTCATCAACCTGCCCATTGGCGTCATCTCGTTTATCGTGGGGCTCTACACGCTGCCGCACGTTAAGCCGGAGGCCGGCGAACGCCCCATGTCCCTGATCGAGGCTGCTCGTCGTTGCTTTGCAAATTCGGCCTTCACCATCAACCTTGCCTGCATGCTCATCGTGTTCGTTGGTATTGGCGCATCCGAGTTTATCCTGCCGTTCTATTTTCAGGACGCCCACGGCTTTGGTTCCGACATTTCCGGATTGCTCTTTTTGGCGCTGCCGATGGTGAATGCCTTTATCGGACCGCTTTCGGGTACGGTTTCGGACCGTGTTGGCTGCGAGGGCCCCACGGCGGTCGGCCTGGGCGTGTACGTGTGCGGTCTCTTTGCGGTAAGCACGCTCGACGAGCACTCTTCTATCCCTGTGATCGTGTGCTGCGTTGCGTTTATGTCGTGTGGCACGTCGATTTTCCAGAGCCCCAACAACTCGCTGTATATGGGCTCAGCTCCGCGCGAAGCGCTCGGCTTTGCGGGCAGCTTGGGCAGTTTGGCACGCTATGCCGGCATGGCACTCGGCATTACGGTGGCGTCGAATATCCTGTATGGGCAGATGAGCGTGGCGATGGGCGAGGCCGTGACCAGTTTTGTTGCAGGCCGTCCGGATGTGTTCCTGTTTGGCTTTCGCTCGGTGTTCTACGTGCTTATGGCTGTGGCCGCTGTGGGTTTTGCACTCGCCATGGTACGTTTGGTGAGGATGCGTGCCCGCCATTAGCATGTTGGGAGGCTGTCTGCCACGATTCGCGCCGTCCCAAAAAGACTGGTTTGTGGTGCGATGCGGCTTGTGGGGCGGGCGGGGGTCGGTCCGTGGTAGACTATCGAACAACGTTTATTAATCGCGCGGTATCGTTGCCGCGAGAAGGGGTTGCGCCATGCAGGAGCTTGAGGATCGTATTCGCCATGACGGCATCGTAAAGGCCGGTAACGTCCTTAAGGTTGATGCCTTCCTCAACCACCAGTGCGACGTTGAGCTGTTCGACCACATGGGTGCCGAGTGGGCCCGTCTGTTCGAGGGTGTCGAGATCAACAAGATCCTGACGATCGAGGCTTCGGGCATTGGTATGGCCTGCATCGCGGCTCAGCATTTTGGCGGAGTGCCGGTGGTCTTTGCCAAGAAGGCCCAGTCCATCAACCTCGACGGCGAGCAGTATGCCACGACCATCTATTCCTTTACCAAGCAGAAGGAGTACCCGGTTATCGTGGGTAAGCGTTTCCTGTCCGAGGGCGATAAGGTCCTGATTATCGACGACTTCCTGGCCAACGGCTGCGCACTTGAGGGCCTTATTAAGATCTGCGAGGCTGCGGGCGCCGAAGTTGCCGGCATTGGCATCGCCGTTGAGAAGGGCTTCCAGGGCGGCGGCGATAAGCTCCGCAAACGCGGCTTCCGCGTTGAGAGCCTGGCCCGTATCGCCGATATGGACTGCGAGAACGGCGAGATCACCTTCGCCTAAGCGCGCAACACATGCGATTGGTATGCGATGTGACAAAGGGACTTTCCCTTTGTCACATTTTTTATGAGGGGAGGTGTTGATATGGATGAGAACAAGATGGGATGGCGCGAGTATGCGCGCTATGCCGAGATGTCGGTCGAGGAGTTGGCGCGCGATTGCGAGGTGCAGGTGTTTCGCGCGACAGGTCCAGGCGGACAGGGCGTGAACACGACGGACTCGGCGGTGCGCATGAAACATATCCCTTCGGGGATTACCGTGACGGCGCGCGAGAGCCGCAGTCAGTTCCAAAACCGTAGTAGCTGCCTGCGTAAGCTGCGCGCCGAGCTTGGGCGTCGCGGGCGTCCACCGCGCCGGCGCGTAAAGACCAAAGTGCCACAGCGATCGCGCCAGCGCAGGCTCAACGACAAGCACTTCAACGCCATTAAAAAGGCCAACCGTCGCAAACCGGGCAGCGACGAATAGCCTCCTCATAAGTTGCGGTGAAATAGGGACTGTTTATGCAGCTAAAGC
>CAJMRP010000167.1 GCA_905215765.1 uncultured bacterium | reverse complement strand
TGTCGGGCTACGACACCGGCACTCCCTCTGGCTGGATGGCCACCAACGCCCTCATGGCTGCAAGCGATCCCCGCTTTGCCGATGCCTTCTGGGACGCCATCGACGAGCGCGGCGGATTGATGCGCAAGTAAGCCTTCGGGCATCGACATTTACGGGCGCGGACCTCGGTTCGCGCCCGTTTTTTATAAGAGCTGCGATTGTCGGCCCCCTGTTCACAGAAAATATATGAACAGATGTTCGATACACATACATCTACCTGCGTGTTTTCTGTCGAAAAACTTTGCTACTCCAAAAACTCAATCGCGTCAAGGCTTTTCTTGCCCAACGGTCGGTACCTGATAAACTATTAGGTTGCGATAACTGGCGAAGCTATGCCTCGCCAACCCACCGAGCATTTCCGTGAAGGAGGAAAAACCTGGTGACCTACGCATACACTGCCACTGAGCGCAAGCGCGTCAGCTTCGGGAAAATCCCGGAGGCCATGGAGCTCCCCAACCTTATCTCTGTTCAAAGGGAATCCTTTGAGCGTTTTAAGGACGAGGGCCTTCGTGAGGCGTTCAAGGAATCCAGCCCCATCCAGAGCCAGAACCATGTTCTCGAGGTTACCTTCGGCGAGCATCAGTTCGGCGACCCCGCGCACACCGTCGAGGAGTGCCGCGAGAAGGACATGACCTATCAGGCCCCGCTTCTGACCGACGTTCGTCTCACCAACAAGGAGACCGGCGAGATCAAGGAGCAGCTCGTCTTTATGGGCGACTTCCCCATGATGACCGATCAGGGCACCTTCATCATCAACGGTACCGAGCGTATCGTCGTTTCGCAGCTCGTCCGTTCCCCGGGTGTGTACTACAGCTCCGAGATGGATTCGGGCAAGCAGATCTACAAGGCCCAGATCATCCCGTCCCGCGGTGCCTGGCTCGAGTTTGAGGTCGACAAGCGCGACCAGCTCATGGTCTCCATCGACCGTAAGCGTAAGCAGAGCGCCACGATGTTCCTGCGCGCCCTTGGCATCGCCGTCACCAACGACGACATCATCGAGCTGCTCGGCAACTCCGATGTGATTAAGCGCACCCTGGAGCGCGACACCGCTCTCACTCGCGAGGATGCCCTTATCGAGATCTACCGTCGTCTGCGCCCGGGCGAGCCTCCCACCGTGGACGCTTCCCGCAGCCTGCTCGAGGGCCTGCTCTTTAACCCGCAGCGCTACGATTTGGCCCGCGTCGGTCGTTACAAGGTCAACAAGAAGCTTAACCTCACCACCGAGGAAGAGGTCACGGTGCTTACCGACGAGGATATCGTCGCGACGCTGCGCTACCTCCTGTCCCTCGCTGCCGGCGAGCAGGGCTTCAAGGTCGACGACATCGATCACTTTGGCAACCGCCGCATCCGCACCGTCGGCGAGCTCGTCGCCAACCAGTTCCGTATCGGCATGAGCCGTATGGAGCGCGTCGTCCGTGAGCGCATGAGCTCCCAGGACATCGACGAGATTACCCCGCAGTCGCTCATCAACATCCGCCCGATCGTGGCCTCCATCAAGGAGTTCTTCGGCTCCTCGCAGCTCTCGCAGTTCATGGACCAGGCGAACCCCCTGACCGGTCTGACCCACAAGCGTCGTCTGTCCGCACTCGGCCCTGGCGGTCTTGCCGGCCACAAGTCCGGCTCCAGCCGCCGCACCAACGTGCCGACGGCCGTCCGCGACGTTCACAACTCGCACTACAGCCGCATGTGCCCGATCGAGACCCCCGAAGGCCCCAACATCGGCCTGATCGGCTCGCTCGCCCTCTACGCCCGCGTCAACGAGTACGGCTTCATCGAGGCTCCGTTCCGCCGCGTCGAAAACGGCGTTGCCACCGACCAGATCGACTGGATGACCGCTGACGAGGAAGAGAAGCACGTCATCGCGCCGGCCAACACGCCGCTCGATCCCAAGACCAACGAGTTCATCACGACCGATGCCGAGGGCAAGCTGGTCCGTCCGCACACCGTGATCGCCCGTACCCGCGACTTCGACGGCTCCTTCGGCGCTCCCGCCGACGTGCCTGTCGAGGACGTCGACTACATGGACGTCTCGCCGCGTCAGATGCTCTCCGTCGCAGCCACGCTGATCCCGTTCCTTGAGCACGACGACGCCAAGCGTACGCTGATGGGCGCTAACATGCAGCGTCAGGCCGTGCCGCTGGTTCACCCCGCCGCTCCCTATGTCGGTACCGGCATGGAGCGTCGCGCCGCTCTGGACTCTGGCGAGGTCACCCTGGCCAAGAACGCCGGCGAGGTCATCTTTGCCGACGCCGCCAAGATCATCGTCAAGCATGCCGGCGGCATGGACGAGTATCACCTGTCCAAGTACCAGCGCTCCAACCAGTCCACCTGCATCAACCACCGTCCGCTCGTGCGCGTCGGTGACACCGTTGAGCAGGGCGAGCCCTTGGCTGACGGTCCTTCGACCGATCATGGCGAGCTCGCACTGGGCCAGAACCTCACCGTGGCATACATGCCGTGGGAAGGCTTTAACTACGAGGACGGTATCGTCGTGTCCGAGCGCCTGGTGGCCGAGGACCTGCTGACGACCATCAACATCACCCGTCACGAGATCGACGCCCGCGACACCAAGCTCGGCCCCGAGGAGATCACCCGCGAGATCCCGAACCTCTCCGAGGACATGCTTGCCAACCTCGACGAGGACGGCATCATCCGCATCGGCGCCGAGGTCGGCCCTGGCGACATCCTGGTCGGCAAGGTCACGCCTAAGGGCGAGAGCGCTCTGACCGCCGAGGAGCGCCTGCTGCGCGCCATCTTCGGTGCCAAGGCTCACGACGTTCGCGACACCTCCCTTAAGATGCCTCACGGCGCTTACGGCCGCGTCATCGACGTCGTCCGCTTTAGCCGCGAGAACGGCGACGACCTGGCCCCCGGCGTCAACGAGCAGGTGCGCGTCTACGTCGCCCAGCGTCGTAAGATCCAGCAGGGCGATAAGATCGCCGGCCGCCACGGCAACAAGGGTGTTATCTGTAACGTTCTGCCGGTCGAGGACATGCCCTACATGGCTGACGGTACCCCGATCGACGTTATCCTCAACCCGCTGGGCGTTCCTTCGCGTATGAACGTCGGCCAGCTGCTCGAGTGCCACCTTGGCTGGGCTGCTGCCTGCGGTTGGGATACCGAGAATGCAGATTCCGACAAGTATGTTCCCGGTCCGTTCTTCACCGCGACGCCTGTCTTCGACGGCGCCAAGGAGGATGAGATCGCCGAGGTCATCCGTCGCGCCAACAAGAACATGCTCAACAAGGCTACCGCTGCCTTTGGCGATCACATGCGCCCCGAGTTTGTCACTCAGCTTGACGAGCGTGGCAAGACCCGCCTGTTCGACGGCCGCACCGGCGAGGAGTTCCGCGAGCCCATTACCGTGGGTACGTCCTACATCCTCAAGCTCGGCCACATGGTCGACGACAAGATCCACGCCCGTTCGACCGGCCCTTACAGCCTGGTTACCCAGCAGCCTCTGGGCGGCAAGGCTCAGTTCGGCGGTCAGCGCTTCGGCGAGATGG
>CAJMRP010000166.1 GCA_905215765.1 uncultured bacterium | reverse complement strand
CAGGGCGACATCCCGGCGGGCGTACCCGTCTATGCCGTCGACTTCGACACCCCTGAGCTGCCCTTTCATATCTGCGGTATGTCCGATGTCATGCCTTATCCGTCCACCCGCTACCGCGATCTCACATCTCAGATGACCTCGTCATTCGAAGACGCGTTTTGCCGCTCGATCGAGCGCGCAGTGGCCGAGTTTGAGCCCGACGTGCTGCTCTGCCACCATCTCTATCTGGTGTGCGCCCTCGCGCGCGAGCTTGTGCGCGACCGCCCCGTGTGTGCCGTCTGCCATTCGACCGATATCCGCCAGATGCGCTCGCACGGCCTTGAGCGCGAACGCGTCCTTGCGGCTGTGCGCGGGCTCGATGCCGTCTTCTCGCTCCATGCGGAGCAGGCCCAGCAGATCGTGGAGACCTATGGGGTCGACCCGGCACGCGTGCGCGTGGTGGGCACAGGCTACGACCATCACACGTTCTGCCCCGACGCCGCTGTTCCGCGCCGCGTCGACAGTCTGGTCTTTGTGGGCAAGGTCTGCGTCAAGAAGGGCGTGGCCAGCCTCCTTGAGGCCCTGGGCCTGGTGGACCGCGGGTCGCATCCGGATCTTTCTCTCACGCTGGTGGGTGGGCATGCGCACGACGATGAGTTCCAGCAGATCGAGTCTGCAGCCGCAGCGTCGACTGTTCCCGTGACGATTGCGGGGCGGGTGGACGGCGAGGAGCTCGTCCGCACGTATCGTACGAGCGAGGTCTTTGTGCTGCCCTCGTTTTTCGAGGGCCTTCCACTTGTCACGATCGAGGCCCTCGCCTGCGGCTGCAAGGTTGTTATGACCGAGCTTCCCGGCGTGCGCCCTTGGATGGAGGCGGCCTTGCCTGGGGCACCCGTCGCGTGGGTTACCCCGCCCACCATGGTTGATGTCGATACACCGGACAGCCGCGACCTTCCGCGCTTCGAGCGCGACCTCGCCCAAGCCATCCAGGACGCGCTTGACGCACCTGCGCCGTGCTTCGACACCTCAGGCGTCTCTTGGGATGCCTGCTCGGAGCGTATACTAGAGACCGTTCAACGCCTGCTCGAACAGAAAGGAGGCATCGATGGCTAACGATCAGATCCGTCTGACGCAGATGACGGCCGCCTCGGGTTGAGCCGCCAAGCTGGCTCCCGGAGCCCTTGCCCAGGTCCTGGGTGAGCTACCCAACGTTCCCAACGAGCGCCTGCTCATCGGGTTCGATACCGCTGACGATGCGAGCGTCTTCAAGGTGGGGGAGAACCTGGGCCTCGTGCAGTCCGTCGACTTCTTCCCACCCATGGTGGACGACCCCTTCCTCTTTGGCCAGATCGCCGCCGCCAACTCGCTGTCGGATATCTACGCCATGGGCGGGCGGCCGAGCCATGCTATGAACTTGCTTTGCATCCCCAGCTGCCTGGGCGTTGAGGTTGCCGGTCAGATTCTGGCGGGCGGCGCCGACAAGTGCGTTGAGGCGGGTTGCTCCATCGCGGGCGGCCACACCATCAACGACGACGAGCCCAAGTACGGCCTGTCCGTGAGCGGCTTTGTCGCGCTTGACCGTATGCTCGCCAACAGCGGCGCGCACGTGGGCGATGTTCTGCTGCTGACCAAGGCGATCGGCTCGGGCATCATCACTACGGCCATTAAGGGCGAGCTTGTCGAGCAGGACGAGGCTGGTCCGATGTTTGACTCGATGCGCACCCTCAACGAGGCGCCGATTCGTCTGGCCGAGGGGCTTGAGCTTCACGGCTGCACCGACATTACGGGCTTTGGCCTGATCGGGCACGCGTGCGAGATGGCCGAGGGCTCGGGCGTGCAGGTTGAGCTTGCGTCGGGGGCGGTGCCGCTCTTTGACCAGGTGCTCGACATGGCGCGTCTGGGCATTATCCCCGCGGGCTCCTACCGCAACCAGGACTTCTTTGGCCCGCGCGTGGCTGCCGACGAGGACCTGGAGCCGGGCATGCTCGACGCGCTGTACGATCCGCAGACGTCTGGTGGCCTGCTTATCGCGGCACCTGCTGCCGATGTGGATGAGCTTGCGCGCCGTCTGCATGCCGAAGGACGTATCGCCGCCGTCGTCGGTCGCGTGTGCGAGCCGGTGCCAGGCGATCCTGCTGTTCGCGTTGTCCGTTAACGACACGTTTATTGAGCTATGTACCGTTCTAAAACGATTTATTCGAAAGGAAAAGCTATGTCTACCAAGATTAAAGTCAATGCCATGGGCGATGCCTGCCCGCTGCCCGTCGTCAAGACGCTCAAAGCCCTGAAGCAGCTCGATGGCGAGGGCGCCGTCGTGACCTCGGTCGACAACGAGACCGCCGTCAAGAACATCTCCAAGATGGCGCAGGAGAAGGGCTGCACGGCCTCGGTCGAGAAGGTTTCTGACGCCGAGTGGCACGTGACCGTGGCGACCTCTGGCGCCGTTGCCGTGGCCGATCCCGAGCAGGATGGCGCTGCCTTCTGTGATGCCAGCGCCGGCAAGGGCAAACTCGTCATTTCCGTCTACACCGATTGCATGGGCCGTGGCGACGACGAGCTGGGCCACAAGCTCATGAAGGCCTTCATCTTTGCCGTGACGCAGCAGGAGGAGCTGCCCGCGACCATGTTGTTCTACAACGGCGGCGCCAAGCTCACCGTCGAGGGCTCGCCGGTGCTCGACGACCTGAAGGGCCTGGCCGAGCAGGGTGTCGAGATTCTCACCTGCGGTACCTGCCTCGACCACTATGGCATTAAAGACCAACTCGCGGTGGGCGAGGTCACCAACATGTACGTGATCGTGGAGAAGATGGAGCAGGCCGTGCGCGTCGTGCGCCCGTAGCGTATTGGTTGGAGTTGCCATGAGGGAGAAGCGCCCGGCGCTTGTCATCACGTTTCCCACCACGGCGGCCGCCATGGGCTGCGAGTCCCTGTGCATCGAGCGCGGCCTTCCCGGGCGAACGATTCCCGTGCCCGGGGAGGTCGCTGCCGGCTGCGGTTTGGCGTGGAAGGCGTTGCCTTCCGATGAGGAGCTGCTGCGCGGTGAACTTGCCGCGGCGGGCGTTCCCACCGAGGGCTATACCGTGATCGATATGTGGGAGGTCGTGCGATGATCTACCTGGATAACGCGGCGACGACCATGCACAAGCCGCAGACGGTCATCGATGCCGTGACGCAGGCGATGTGCTCGCTCGGCAATGCCGGGCGCGGCGCCACGTCGGGTGCGCTCGACGCGGCGCGTACGATTCACGGTTGCCGCACTAAGCTCGCGCGCCTTTTGGGTTGCCCGAGGGCGGACCATGTGTGCTTTACGCCCAACTCCACGGCGGCGCTCAACACCGCCATCTGTGGCGTGGTGCGCCCCGGCGACCGCGTGGTCACGACGGTGCTTGAGCACAACTCGGTGCTACGTCCGCTCAACCGCTTGGCGGCAGAGCAGGGTGTTACCGTTGAGCATACGGGCTGCGACGCGAACGGCGTGCTCGACTATGACGAGCTCGAGCGGTTGGTCACGCCGGCCACGCGTGCTGTGGTGGTGACGCACGCCTCCAATGTGACCGGCAACGCGGTCGACATTGCGCGCGTGGCGGCC
>CAJMRP010000165.1 GCA_905215765.1 uncultured bacterium | reverse complement strand
CCTGCACATCAACGCCGCAGGCGACGTGGAGCCCTGCGTGTTCATCCACTACTCCAACGCCAACATCCATGACATGAGTCTTCTTGATGCGCTGCGCTCTCCTCTGTTCATGAAGTACTACGAGAATATGCCGTTTAACGACAACTACCTCAAGCCGTGCCCCATGCTCGAGAATCCCGATGTCCTGCCGAAGATGGTCGCGGAATCCGGCGCACACTCTACGGACCTCGTAGAGCAAGAGACGCCCGAGCAGCTGCGTGAGAAGACCAAGGCCGCAGCTGAGGCCTGGAGCCCCGTTGCCGACCGCCTGTGGATGGACAAGAACGATCCCTTGTACACCAAGCGCCGCGACGATCGCACTCAAGGCATGGCCGAGTCCGACATGCACAAGTTTGCAGCCCAGGGCCGCCTCCTCAAGCAATAATGTGACAAAAAGTCGACAGGTTTATTTTGTCACGTTTTCATAAATCCCCCACATAGGCACGCAAAACGCCCTCCCGGCAGTAATGAACTGCCTCCCATTTCTTGGACATGAGAAATGGGAGGCTTCTTTATGGATGGATATGCAACTTACGACGAGGCGACCAGACGACGGGCCGCGGCCCTTTTCGATGAGGGCCTGGGCTACAAGGCTGCCGCCAGCCTGCTGGGCATCCCCCGGGAAACCGTGAGAAAATGGCTGGACATCTACAGGTCCGTTGGTATCGAGGTCCTAGCCATGATGGGAAAGAAGCACACCGCCTACCCGTTCGAGACGAAGCTGGGCGCCGTCAGGGCGGTCGTGGACGGGGGGATGACCAAGCCCGAGGCCATGGCGAGGTTCGGGATAGCCTCGCCGAGCTCCTTCAAGAGATGGCTGAAGGCGTACAGGGAGGAAGGCCCCGAGGCTCTCAGGCCGAAGCCCAAGGGAAGGCCGAGGGGGTCCGGCTCCCCGGCCGGGGAGGCGACGCGCGAGCAGGAGCTCGAGCGGAGGATCCGGAAGCTCGAGGCGGAGAACGCCTACCTAAAAAAATCGATAGCCCTGAAGGCGGAGAAGCGCTCCCGAACCGCGAGAAAGCCGCAGTCGTGAGCGAGCTTTCGGGGCAATACCCCCTGTCCGACCTGCTGGAATGCGCGGGCCTGGCAAGGTCGAGCTACTACTACGCGCTGTCGCACCCGAAGGCGCCGACGCGGCCCGAGCTCTGGGAGGTGTTAGCGTCAATCTATTTTTCACCAGTTGGGACTGCGGTGGGAATCCTGGACCAAAACCATCCTATGCTGCTAGGCCCAAATCCCTTCGATACTGCATGGGGCTCCTGTAATCCAGGTCGCCCTTTATCCTGACATCCCTGTACCATCTGAGGTAGGCGTCGAGCATTCCCATGAACTCCTCGATCGTGACCCCGGCCCAGTCGCAGCCGTGGAAGAATTCTATCTTCAACCTGCCGAAATAGCCCTCGCACCTCGCGTTATCGGGGCTGCAGCCCTTTCTGGACATCGACCTGACCAGGCCATTCTCATCGCATATCCTTATCCATTCCGGCCAGCGGTAATGGCAGCCGCGGTCCGAGTGGATCTTGGGATGGTCGCCCTCGCCGAGCCACTCGCACGCGCCGAGCAGCGACGAGTTGGCCATCTCGGCGTCGGGCGAGGTCGAGATCGACCAGCTCAGCGGCATGCCGTCGAAGCAGTCCACGATCGGCGACAGGTACACCTTGCCGGCGGGGATGCGGAACTCGGTCACGTCGGTTATCCAGAGCTCGTTCGGCTTGTTCGCGCGGAAGTGATGCTTGCCCCGGTCGTCGCGCAAGAGGTTGGGCGGCGCCTCCGAGATCTCGCCCTCGTAGGAGCTGTACCGGCGCTTCTTCTTGGCGGCCCTCGCGACCAGGTTCTCCTCCTCCATGATGCTGCGCACGGTCCACTCGCCGATCGCCTCGCCATCCTCCGCGTCGGCGTTGACCCGCGCGTATATGCGCCTGTAGCCGTAGGTGCCGCCGCTGGCCTCGAACGCCTCGATCACGGCCTTGCGGGCGGCCGCGTGCTCCTCGGTCTCGCCCCTGGCCTGGGCGCTCCTCGCGTACTCGTAGCTGCTCTTGGCCATGCCCACCACGGGCAGGACCTCGCAGAGTTTCCACCTGGGCCTAAGCGCCGTCACCATCGCCGCCTTCTCCGCGTTGGTCAGCAGCCCCGGTTCGGCGCCCGGGTCTTTTTTTACTATCTCGAGGGTCGCCTGCCGCACTTCGAGCTCCAGTTGCACCTTCCTGAGCTGCATCTTCGCCTCTCGCAGCATGTCCTGCAGCACCTCGATGTCGTCGGGCAGGTCGTCGTATTCCTTGCTCACGGGGACGCCTTTCTTCTCGGGGTCCCCGCCATTATCCCCCATGATCTCCCTGCGCCAAATGTAGGGCGCCGTCCGCGACACGCCGTGCCGTTCCGCGATCTCCGCGGCTGGCCCCGATCTCGCCTCCAGCTCGGCCACGACCTGCACCTTCTTCTCCACGGGAACGGGGTCCCGCTTCGGGTTCGGGCCCCTGTACTTGCGCTGCCCCGGGGCGATCTCGTCTATCCAGTCGCCGAGCACCTCGCGGCTCTTGGGGTAGCCGAGCGCCCGCATCGTCCTTGTCAGGCTCTTGCCGTGCTCGAGGTAGTGCTCGACGGCGCGCCGCCTCATCTCTGCGGTGTATCTCGGGTTGGTGGTGAACTTGCTTATAGGCACCTCGCCGGTATCCCTGTACTCGTTCCACCAGTTGCGCAAGCACGCCCTCGTCGGATACCCCAACTCTGCGATGGTGTCGGCGTAGCTATGGTCGAACTTGACGAAGGTCTCTATCGCGATCTTTCTCTGCTCAGCGCTGTACATGCGGCTTCCTTCCTGTTCCGATTTGGTCCAGGATTCCCACCGCAGTCCCGAGTGATCATCGGGAAATGAGCACCGTGAGCACGAAAAATTGAGCAGTTTAAGCAAGAGGGCCAAGCTCCGGGGCCCGCGCTTCCTGTCATTTTTTTCGGCTCGCTGACTGAGAAGAGGCGACCTGAGAATCGTTGTTTAAAAAACGATGGAAGGTTCGCCGCCTGGTTTCATTTTCCGCGTTCAGAGACTGTCGCCGGGGGCACCAAGACGGAGAGAATCGCTCAATGGGATTCTTGGAATGCCCGCAAGTTCCATTTTTCTATAGAGACGTTCCGGTACGTTCACGTCTTCCATGGTGAACCTCATGACCGTGAAGCCTGCTAATGAAAGACGTGATTCGCGTTGCCGCTCGCGCATCATGACGTTGAGCGCGTGTTGTTCGTCATCTTCTGTCTTGGCTGCGCGGTATTTTTCGAGCCCATCGAGCTCGCCGATAACGGGTTTTGTGAGGTGGGGCCAGAGGAAATCGACACGATAGGGGTTTCCTGGATGCTCGGGATCGTCGATTTCAACCTGTAGATCGGGCGTTTCCCATCCGCCTTCGATCATTACGGCGCGCGCTTTCGATTCCCCACCGTTCTCTGATCTTCCGTCGGCGTAGCGAGCAACTCTGAGCGCACATGCTTTGCCGGGTCTGTTTTTTCCGATGCATAGAAACTGGGTGTACAGCTGCCTGCTATCCATGTTGTTGTTTCGCAGAAAAGAGTCGGCAACAATGCTGGCGACAATGCTTCATGGAATGCAGGG
>CAJMRP010000164.1 GCA_905215765.1 uncultured bacterium | reverse complement strand
GAGTTCCGCACGCAAAGAAGGCCACTTAATGTGGCCTTCGTCTTGCGCAGGACTGCCCGAGCAGGCAATCAAATATATTGCGGGCGGGCACGCGGCCCAGTCGGCTTTACGACAGCGCGATACCGCCGAGCCAGCCCCAACGCACGCCAGAGCCAGTGCCGTAGAACCCAATGAACGAGTCAAGCGACCTCGACGTGATGGCGCCCTCGTTGCTCATAACGATGCCGCCGCCAACATAGATGCCCACGTGTCCGTACAGCAGACCCGGCGTACCGGTGCCGCTGTGCGACGAGTCGGCCACGATCATGCCCACCTGCAGCGCCGAACGATTGGAGCTGTAGCACCAGGCGTTAAACATGTCGCACGCATTGCCGCCAAAGTAGCCCACGCCGGCGTTACGGAACACGTTGGTAACCCACGCCGCGCACCAATTCTGACCCGGCGAAGGCGTGGAGTAGCACGCGTTGACGACGGCCTGTTGCTTGCCCGAGCCGGCATTCTGCTGCGGAGTTCCGGGCGCATACGATCCGCCACCCGAGCTTGAACCACCCGAGTAGGAATTGTTCTTGTTTGCGGCAGCCGCGGCAGCGGCAGCCTTCTTGGCAGCCTCCTCGGCCTGAGCGGCAGCAAGAATCTCGGAATCGCGCTGGGCCATGAGCTCCTTGACATCGTCGGAGAGGCCGTTCAGAACCGTCTGGACCTCCTGCTGCTTGGCCTGCATGTCCTGCATCTGAGCCGTCTGCTGGTCCTTGAGCTTCTCCAAGTCGGCTTTTTGCGACTCGAGCTCGGACTTCTGTGTATCGAGCTCTTTCTGGATGGTCTGGATGTCCTCGATGGCGTCGCGGTCGCTCTTGTTGATCTTCTCGACGTAATGCGCGTTGGCGACGAGCTCCTCAAACGAGCCAGAGGCGAGCAGCAACGACAGAATATTGGTACCGCCCGACTTGTAGCTGGCGGCAACGCGATCGGAAAGGTCGTTACGCTTCTTCTTGAGCTCCGACTTCTTGGTGTCGATCTGCTCCTGGGTGTCGTCGATCTGACCCTGCACACCTTCGATATCGCTGAGGGTCTGGGCATTCTTGTTGGCGAGCGCCGCGTACTCATTGGCAATGCTGTCGAGCTGAGCCTGGACCTCGTCGAGCTGGGCCTGGGCGGCATTCAGTTTGTCGGTGGTTTCTTGGCTGGCCTCAGCCGCATGGGCGCGGGTGGGCAGGCCAAAAAGAACAGCCGCGGAAGCAGCGCCGAAAAGAGCCTTGAGGGCAGTGCGGCGCGAAAGCTCCTGCGTAAAAATGGAATCGTTGTTTGGTGACATATGTACTCCGTTACATGCTTATTTATATGTCGCTCAACTCAAACATACTAACGCACATCGCGCTTGTCCCAACTATTTCCACGAACGGCTGGAAAAGCATGGTCAGCGGCTCGCAAATACGTCCCACACCAAAGGTAAGAATTATGCAAATAACACCCTATGAGTACGTTAACATCATTCCTCTGGTTTTCCTGACCCGCGTGTTTTGGGCGCGCCCAGCTGCGCTATACTCCCCTCAAGAAGTGTTCCTGATTCGATAGGAGACTACATGTCCAAAGCACTCGACCCCAAAGACACCTGCGTCCTCGTTACCGGCGGCGCCGGCTTTATCGGCTCGCACACCGTCGTTCAGCTGCTCGAGGGTGGCTACCAGGTTGTCGTCGTCGATGACCTCTCCAACTCCAGCGCCGTTGCCATCGACCGCGTCAAGACCATCGTGGGCGACGAGGCCGCCAAGAGCCTCACCTTCTACGAGGCCAACGTGCTCGACCGCGATGCGATGAACAAGATCTTCGATACCCACCAGATCGACCGCGTCATCCACTTCGCCGGCTTTAAGGCCGTTGGCGAGTCGGTGAGCAAGCCCGTCGAGTACTATCACAACAATATCGAGAACACCCTGGTGCTCATCGATGTCATGCGCAACCACGGTTGCAAGTCCATCATCTTCTCGAGTTCTTCGACCGTCTACGGCGATCCGGACAATCCGCCCGTCACCGAAGAGGACCCCAAGAAGCCCGCGACCAACCCCTATGGTTGGACCAAGTGGATGATTGAGCAGATCCTCATGGACGTCCACACCGCCGACCCCGAGTGGGACGTCGTGTTGCTCCGTTACTTCAATCCCATCGGCGCCCATCCGTCGGGCCTGATCGGCGAGGATCCCAAGGGTATCCCCAACAACCTGGTGCCTTATGTCGCCCAGGTCGCCGTCGGTAAGCTCGAGGCCGTTCAGGTCTTTGGCAACGACTACCCCACCCCCGACGGCACCGGTGTTCGCGACTACATCCACGTGTGCGACCTGGCATCTGGTCACGTTGCCGCCCTTAACTGGATGAACGGCAAGACCGGCGTCGAGATCTTTAACCTGGGCACCGGCACCGGCACCTCGGTACTCGAGGTCGTCGCTGCCTTCTCCAAGGCGTGCGGCAAGGAGCTGCCCTACGTGATTCGCGAGCGCCGTGCCGGCGATATCGCCGCCAACTGGTGCGATGCCTCCAAGGCCGAGCGCATGATGGGCTGGAAGGCCCAGTACGATATCGCGGACATGTGCCGCGACAGCTGGAATTGGCAGAGCCACAACCCCAACGGCTTCGCCGACGCCGAGTAGAAAAAACCTACATAGCGTTCTTGCCCCGGTCTCACGATGTGAACTGCATCCCAATTCTTGGACGGGCTAATTAGCGGCCTACGCCGCACATAGGGACTGATTCCGGAACTCCTCCGGGGTCAGTCCTTTCAGTCTCTTCTGCCTGCGGCGCGTGTTCCAATGGACGATGTAGGCCTCCAAATCCGCCTTGAACGACTCGAAGTCGTCCCAGTCGCGGCCCCGGAAGAATTCATCCTTCATGTGTCCGAACAGCCCCTCGGTGCAGGCGTTGTCCAGGCAGTTTCCCTTGCGCGACATGCTCTGCACGAAGCCCGCGCCGCGCAGCCTTTCCACGTACCTGGCGCTCTGGTATTGCCAGCCCATGTCGGACTGCATCACCGGATGCGCGCCGGCGGGCACCAGCGGGACGAGCATGTCGAGCATCTCGTCCTGCTGCGCCATGTTCGGCGACTCGGATATCGACCAGGCGGCGATCTCGCCGCTGCCGAAGTCGTAGGCCGGCGCGAGGTAGGCCTTGCCGAACGAGCACTTGAACTCGGTGACGTCGGTGCCCATCTTCTGCCACGGGCCGTCGGCGGCGAAGTCGCGGCCGATCACGTTCTCGAAGGTCTCGCCGACCACCCCCTTGTACGAGTTGTACCTGTGGTAGTCGGTCTCTCGCCGTATGCCGCAGCGCAGGCCCATCTCGCCCATCATCTTGAGCACGGTCTTGTCGGCGACGACGGCGCCGCGCTCGGCGCGCAGGCACATCGCGATCTGGCGGTGCCCGCACCCGTTGGGCGTGCGGGAGAATATCTCCCTGGCGGCGTCCCACAGCTCGGGCCTGGTGGGATTCTTCGGATGCGCCAGCGCGTAGTAGTAGGTCGAGCGCGCCAGCCCGGCGCATTCCAGCAGGTCGGAAAGCGCGAATCGCCCCGAAAGCTCGCTCACGGCCTCGGCCCGCGCCCGGGCAGCAAGCCCAGCTCCGCCTTCAGGGCTATCGATTTTTTTAGGTAGGCGTTCTCCGCCTCGAGCTTC
>CAJMRP010000163.1 GCA_905215765.1 uncultured bacterium | reverse complement strand
GCTGGACCCTGGCTACCGCACCGGCTGCAAGGTCGCTGTCATGGACGAGACCGGCAAGCTGCTCGACCACGGCGTGGTCTACCCCACCAAGCCGCGCCACGACGTCGCCGGCACCAAGCGCGAGCTCGCTCGCCTCGTCAAGAAGGACGGCGTCAACACCATCGTCATCGGCAACGGCACCGCCAGCCGCGAGACCGAGGAAGTCGTCTCGGAGTTCATCGCCGAGCAGGCGCCCAGCCTTCGCTACACCATCGTTAACGAAGCCGGCGCATCGGTGTACTCGGCTTCCGAGCTCGCCAGCCAGGAATATCCCGACCTGGATGTCACCGTACGTGGCGCTATGAGCCTGGGCCGCCGTCTGCAGGACCCGCTGGCAG
Organism: uncultured bacterium; assembly: GCA_905215765.1. Taxonomy (GTDB): domain Bacteria; phylum Actinomycetota; class Coriobacteriia; order Coriobacteriales; family Coriobacteriaceae; genus Collinsella. The sequence goes on along the minus strand of CAJMRP010000163.1, from coordinate 3,379 downwards.
AGCTCGTTAAGATTCCGCCCCAGTCCATCGGCGTGGGCCAGTACCAGCACGACCTTGACCAGACCGAGCTCTCGCGTACCCTGGGCCACGTGGTGGAAGACGTCGTCAACCGCGTGGGCGTCGACGTAAACACCGCGAGCGCAAGCCTGCTGGGATACGTATCGGGCATCACGCCGAGCGTGGCCAAGAACATCGTGGCCTACCGCGAGGAAAACGGAGCCTTTACCGATCGCCGCCAGCTTAAGAAGGTCCCCAAGCTGGGACCCAAGGCATATCTCAACGCCGCGGGTTTCCTGCGCATCAGCGGCGGCAAGAACCCGCTCGACGCGACAAGCGTCCACCCCGAGAGCTACGAGGTGGCCACGTCCGTCCTAGAACGCGCCGGCGTTAAAGCAAGCGAGCTCAGCCGCGGCGGCGTGCCCGACATCGAGCGCCGCCTGGGCAGCATCTCGGCGCTGGCAAGCGACCTGAACTGCGGCACCCTCACGCTCATCGACATCGTCAACGAGCTCAAGAAGCCCGGCCGCGACCCGCGCGACGACGCACCCGAGGTGGTCTTTAGCCGCTCAGCGCTTTCCATCGACGACCTGGAACCCGGCATGGAGCTCAAGGGCACGGTGCGCAACGTCGTCGACTTTGGCGCCTTCGTCGACGTGGGCGTGCACCAGGACGGCCTTGTGCACATCTCCAAGCTGGCCAACCGCTTCGTCAAGCACCCGAGCGACGTGGTACGCGTCGGCGACACGGTCAAGGTGTGGGTGGAAAAGGTCGATCGCGACCGCAAGAAGATCTCGCTCACCATGGTGCAGGGCAAGTAAACCGCCAAAGCAAAGGTACCCCCTGTAGCAATGTGCAAAATCGCGAGTATTCTGCAAATTCCACCGTTCCGGATGCCCCTCAGAGACAATAACCTCAAAAAAACAGCCCCCGTTTTAGCGTCGTCAGAGCCAAAACGGGGGCCGTTTCATGCTTCGGTTAACTGATAAAGACCTTTACCTTGCTGAATACTCTCAATTTTGCACGTCGCAGGCGGGGGTACCTTTGTCCACGGCAGGATATGGAAGCCAATCACCAACCTACTGGCAAGCTCGTGCCGGCAGCCCCGGCCTTTCCTTTGCCTAGCGCGACCTTCGCGAAGCGCGTGAGCGATAGGGAAAGGAAAGGCCGGAGCGAGCAGCCCGCGGCGTAGCCAGTGTTCGCGTTACGGCAGAATATGGAAGCCCAAAGCGGCGATATCCTTGGCAAAACCGCGCACGGTATCGAGCGAGACCTCGTACGGGTCGCGACCAATGTTCTTGCGCTTGGCCAGGATGCTGTTGGGCACCGTGATGATCTGGCAACCGCAGGCCTCGGCCTGGTAAATGTTAATGAGCTCGCGCGTGGACGCCCACAGGACCTCGCAGTTGGGCTTTGCGGCGGCCTTCTTGACCGACTCCGTCATAAACGGAATGGGGTCGACGCCGGTATCGGCGATGCGGCCGGCAAAGAGCGAGATGATGGACGGCGTCTCGGTGTCAACGGCCTCGACCATCTCATCGACCTGCGTAGGCGTAAAGATAGTAGTGACGTTGACCTTGATGCCGTCGGCGGAAAGCTTGCGGACCAGCTCGGCGGTGGACTCGCCCTTGGTGGTCACGCACGGAATCTTGACGTAGACGTTCTCGGCCCAGGTAGCGATCTCGCGCGCCTCGACCTCCATGGTCTCGACGTCATCGGCAAAGACCTCAAACGAGACGGACACATCGGTGATGTGGGTCAGGACCTCCTTGGCAAACGCGCGGTAATCCGTCACGCCGCCCTTCTTCATAAGGGACGGGTTGGTCGTGAAACCCTGAACGTTGCCGTTCTCGTACATGTCGAGCATGCCCTCGAGGTTTGCACCGTCAGCGAACACCTTGATTGCCATCTGCCTGATTCCTTTCGCTTGCACATGGGCGTTAAACTGCTAAACACTTTACCTACGTTTATCAAGGCGTGAGCTGCGGTTTTTTATCTTCTCGGCGAACGGTATAAACACCTCAGTGTTTGGATTGATAAATCGATTGAGCATGCAAAAGCGAAGAGTCGCAGTTTGAGCAAACGTCAGAACGCGGGATTCATTAGATGAGGCCGAAATGCTGCATCGCTGTGACGGTACCGTCGTGTGCGACATCGTCGGTCACGTAGTCGGCGACCGCCTTGACCTCGGGCATAGCGTTGCCCATGGCCACGGCCGTCTCGACAGCGGCGAGCATGCCCAGGTCGTTACCCGAATCACCAAAGCCAAAGGTGCGCGCGTTGCCAGTGCGGCCCAGATACGCCAGCGCTCGCGCCACGCCCACGCCCTTGTCAATGCCCTTGGGACTCAGCTCGCGATTCTGACCACCGGTGTTGCACAGCTCAAACTCGCGATCGATAAAGCCGTCATCATTGGCTACGCGAGCCAAACTGGGCACATTGAGGCATACCTTGCCCACGCGCAGACTGCCGTCGACGCGCATCTCCTCGGCGCTGTGCACCACAGAAGTGCCGATCAGAGACGACTGCTCAACACCCGCGGGTTCCAGGGCAAAAGTAGCCACGTTGGTCTCGAAAAAGGCCTCAATCCCTGCCGCTGCCATACGGCGCGCGAGCTCCTCGATAACGTCCTCGCCAAAGCAGTCCTCGTGTACCACGCGGCCCTCGACCTCGAGCGTCGCTCCCGCCATGGCAACGACACCCGCAGGCTCCAAAGCACGCAGGCCATCGGCAATCAGCCACAAGGGACGACCCGTGCAGATAAATGCCTGGTGACCTGCATTGCGCAGGCGACCAAATGCATCGACAACGGCCTTCGACGGATGGACTGCATTGAAGTCCTTATCGGTCATATCGTCGGGATCGAACGACGTCAGCGTGCCGTCCACGTCAAAAAAGAGCACGGCAGAATCGGGGCACGCATCAATCATATGGGTTCCTTTCGGGGGCGAGAGTAAACGAAGCATCCATCATATAATGGAGCGACGCAACCAGAGAGGTCACCCATGGAATTTTACGCAAGCTGCCCCGAGGGCTTTGAGTCCGCACTCGCCGATGAGCTTAAACGCCTCGGGCTTTCGCATGTTCGCCGGCTGAAGGGCCGCGCCACGTTTGAGGGGGAGCTCGAAGAAGGCTCCCGCGCCTGTCTGTGGTCGCGTCTGGCGAGCCGCGTGTTTGCGGTGCTCGGGCGCTTTGAGGCGCAGGACGCCGACGAGCTGTACGATAGCGTTTACGACATCGCCTGGGAGAACATCGTCCGCCCCGGCGCCACCATTTCCATCACCGCCCGCGGCGTGACCGAGCAGCTGCGCAACACGCGCTTCTCGGCCCTGCGCGCCAAGGACGCGCTGTGCGACCGTCTGGCCGAGGCCACGGGCCGTCG
>CAJMRP010000162.1 GCA_905215765.1 uncultured bacterium | reverse complement strand
ACGATCTTCCGCTTGTCGAGCACGATCTTCTGCTGCGCGGCAAGCGCCTCGGCAAACCCGCGGCAGGTCTTGTCCATCATCTCTTGGCTCATACGCACGCACCTTCAAGTCATATACATCGGTCGGGTGGCAACCACCGACCGACCGCATCGATCACATAATGGTGCTAAGTCTAGCCCATAAGTACTCGAGCGTCAGCGCACCTGGCCATCGCGGATTTCTATGGCACACGATAGACCATGCCAACGCAAACATGGGACACATGGCTCACCTTTCGGGACTTCCGGACGTCACAAACTGGGGCATATCTATAAACAAGGAACCTGTTGGGGCAACGCCCGCGTACACGCGCTCCTTTAAAACAACGGGCACCTCACCCCGGGGAGAGCCGGCAGCACCGGCCCTCCCCTCTTTTGCGCCCGGACATATTGCCACTTAACGGCGCAAATCCGGCCCCCAGAATGGGACACATGGCCCACCCGAAGGAGCCGCTCGCGCGTACAGTAAAGGCAGGTAATCCATGGGCGATTACAGATCGAGGAGGACACGACCATGAAAAAGAAGGCCTTTGCGATTCTCACCCTCTGCATAAGCCTCTTTGCCGCAGTTGCCCTGGTGGGCTGCGGTGGCAGCGGCGGCGCTACCGGAAGTGGCGGTGGCGGTGGAGCAGAAAAGCCAGCCGTGGATATGAGGACCGACTTCATTTGGTTTAAGGTCGAGGTCCCCGAGGGCGTCGAGATCACCGACGTCGCAGGCGACACCGCCGACAGGGCCCAGTTTAAGTTCACCGAGAGCGAGCACGCCAGCGATCGCTTCATCCCCGTCTTCGACTCTGACAAGAACGCCGATGAACTGTTCGACTACGAGGCAAAGTGGAAGGCCAACTCCGGATGGACCGAGAGCGATCCCGTTAAGTACAACGGCAAGACCTGGCGCAGCGCCTACTTTACGCACTCGGGCGGCGTGACGACCGAGTACTCCACCGACGTTGACGGTGGCAGCGTGTATGTGCGCATCGACAACGTCGAGGAGCACAAGGACGCCGTCGAGACCATGATGAAGTCCCTGGAATTTGCCGATGGCATCGCCGAGGCCAAGACCGAGGCCATGGACGTCAAGCTCGACGATATCGAGATCAAGCGTTAAGCGACTGGCGAGCGCAGCGGGAAACACGGGCGCAGTGCAAACAAGCGACGGTACCCCAGCGCTTCGTACCCAGGGAGGGCCGGTAAACCGACCCTCCCTTTCTTATGCCGGTAGCCAACGAACGCGAGGATGCCGGACGCCGGAACCGCTCCAAATGTAGCAACAGTACGAAAACGACAAGCACCCCAACACGTCCGCCCGCCGATTTATTGCGCCGCGCAGACAATTAAACCAGCATCTTTAAACATCTGAGCAGTATAGTGACCAAAACTATCGCATAACCGCACTCTACGAATGGAGAAGTTATGACCGAACACCACGCCATCAGCCGCCGAGCATTTACGTTGGGCCTTGGACTCGCGGCGTTGTCGCCACTTGCAAGCCTGCCCGAAACCGCGGCATTGGGCATTGGCCCACGAGCGGCATTTGCAGACGACGCTGCCACAGCGTCGGTCAGCCTCAACAATTTCGTCATTCGCCTTCGCCCCGCGGGCTATTTTCGTACCGCAAGCGTTAACGAAGACGGCAACGTCATCGGCAACGTCTGCCATCTGTTTAATGACGGCACATCCAGCAAGCTCATCCTTGAGAACGTAACGACCAAGAATGACGATACAAACTGGTATGCTATCCGCACCTTGCTCAATTTCGAAGAGCATAAAAAGACGGGCTACAGCATTTGGTCGGTCGATGGCGACTCGGACAAAGACGGAAAGGTCATCCACGTATGGAGTGGCGAGCATGACGGCAAGCCCAGCCGCTCTTTTGCGTTCGAGCGTCAATCAAACGGAACCTATATCATCCGAGACCGCACGGTCGAGAAAGAAACCGAGAAAAAAGACATTAAGTACCTGGCAATAGAATCGAACGGCGAAGACCAGGACAACAATAAGATCTGTCATAAGAGTAAGAGTAAGAGCATTCCGTGGGAGCTCGAACTTATCGGTTACGACATGAAAAAGAACGATGCCACGGTTAGCAGCCTCGACTGGATTACGTACAGCAGCTACGTCGACGGACCATGTTGGATGAAATACGTCGAGGACAACAAGTTCCTCGACGAGCTGAGCATCCCGGGCACGCACGATTCGGGCACCTGCAGCGTGGACAACGACACTGAGCCCCAATCCTCGCAAGTAAAATGCCAGCAGGATTACATTCCCACGCAGTTGCTCGAAGGCATTCGCTATTTTGATATCCGGCTCGGAAAGGGCGACAACCCTGGCATCGACCATGGGATGTACTACCTGCTCAAAAAAGACGCGTACTTTTTGCATCTTTCCGATGTCATAGGCTACTTCAAAACGTTTTTGAACGAAAACCCGACAGAAGCGCTCATCATGCTTGTATCACGAGGCAACGACGAGGCTACCGACGAAAGTGTTACGACGGCTTTCGCCAAGGTTTTGGACGACAACCCCAAACTGTTCTATACGTCGAGCCGCGTTCCCACACTGGGCGAGGTGCGCGGAAAGATCGTCCTGCTACGTCGATTTGGACTCGACGGCGACAGCGTAAGCGGCCACACGTGGGGACTCGACCTCACCGAATGGGATAACAAAATCGCAGCGCACACCGACAGCAGTTCCATGTGTCTCGTCCAAGACGCGCGGGGCTTTGAAGCCGCGGGGGAAACAGGCGACAAAGAGCCCTATTGCACCAAGGTATACGCCCAGGACAAGTACAAACTCACGGGAACCGACAAGCTCAGCTGGGTCGATAATGCGCTGAAGGAAACGTCCGGGCGCACGCGCAACGAGGTAGATGTCGAGGACGATAACGGGGCCAAGGAGAAAGTCCTGGAGCGTTGCTGGTCTATCAACTACACCAGCTGCACGGGCTTGTCGCACGGAGGCAATCCTTTTACCTCGGCACGAGTAGTCAACGAGCATCTGTATAAGAGCCCGTACATCAATCCCAGCGGCATTGAGGATACAAAGTCAGATTACCTCAAGCACATTGGCATCATCGCATCCGACTTTGTTGATGCGGCGCTGGCCCGGAGCATCTATCAGCGCAATTACGATACGGAGCACAAGCAGACGGCTTCGTACTATCTCCCGTACTATCTCCCGACCCGCATGCGCATGACGTACGGCGACTCGCTGAGCGATGCCTCATTCCAGGATGGCAAGACCGTTGGCGAGGGCCGTTTCCGCCTCGTTAACAGCAGCAACGCGCTCAACGCGACAGCTTCGGGCCATGCGTTTGCCATTGAATACGTGGATGTCGACGCCCTGGGCAACGAGACCGTTACGGGGCTGCAGGGCTCCGTACCCATCGATATCGATCCACGCGCGCTGACGCCCCATTTTGAGGGACTCGAAGGCCTTAAGGCCGGCGAAGACGTGCGCGCCAAGATTGCGGCATCACTCGAGGGCAAGCTCGAAACCGATGCCTGCACGGCCCAGCTCGAGTTTGTGCACGACGCGAACGGCGCTCCGGGCACAGCAATGGCCGAGGGCGAAACATTTGCCGCAGGAACGTACTGGGTGCGCGTGAACGGTCTCTTGGGCAACGCGGCGCAGAACTACACGCTCGCCAGCGACGGAGCCGCAAGCTTTACCGTAGCGGCCTCGGACAGTGCTGCCGGCGCCGGCACCGGCAGCGGCACGGGTTCCAACGCAGGCAGCGCTGATAAGAACGGTAAGGGCAACAAGGGCAAGGGCTCGGGCGGAAAGCTCGCCGACACGGGCGACAGCTCTGGCGTTGCCGCCGGGCTCGCTGCCGCC
>CAJMRP010000161.1 GCA_905215765.1 uncultured bacterium | reverse complement strand
TTGGTCCGATTGGATCCTGCGCGGCCTGACCTTCCTCGTCGTCAGCTGCCCGTGCGCGCTCGTGATCAGCGTGCCGCTGAGCTTCTTTGGCGGCATCGGCGGCGCCTCCAAGCTGGGCGTTCTCATCAAGGGCTCCAACTACCTCGAGACGCTCGCCGACGTGGACACCGTCGTCTTCGACAAAACCGGCACGCTCACCAACGGCACGTTCTCGGTCGTCGCGGTGCACCCCGAAGCCGGCTATACCGAGCATTCGTTGCTCGAAGTCGCAGCACTTGCAGAGTCGTTCTCCGATCACCCCATCGCGCAGTCCGTGCGCGTCGCCTTCCAGGGCGAGGTCGACCCCAAGCGCGTGAGCGACTCCGCCAACGACGCGGGCCACGGCGTGACGGCAACCATCGACGACAAGCATGTCGTCGTCGGCAACGCCAAGATGCTCGCCGCGGCCGGCGCTGAAGCACCCGATTGCGAGGTCGTCGGAACGATTCTGCATGTGCTTGTTGACGGCGCGTACGCCGGCCATATCGTGATTGCAGACACCGTTAAGGCCGATGCCGAGCAGACGATCCGCGATCTGCACGCCGCCGGCGTCAAGCGCACCGTTATGCTCACGGGCGACCGCGAGGAAGTGGCTGCTGCGGTGGCCAAGCAGCTGGGCCTCGACGAGTTCCATGCGCAACTGCTGCCGGGCGACAAGGTCGAGCGTGTTGAAGCGCTGCTCGCGGCCGAAAGCGGCAAGGGCAAGCTCGCCTTTGTCGGCGACGGCATCAACGATGCGCCCGTGCTCACCCGCGCCGATGTGGGCATTGCCATGGGCGCCATGGGGTCCGACGCCGCGATCGAGGCGGCCGACGTCGTGCTGATGGATGACAAGCCGTCCAATATCTCCCGTGTGATCCGCGTGGCACGCAAGACCATGGCGATCGTCTGGCAGAACATCATCTTTGCGCTGGGCATTAAGTTGCTGATTCTGGTGCTTGCGGCACTGGGCATCGCCAACATGTGGCTTGCGGTCTTTGGCGACGTAGGCGTGGCAATCATCGCCATCCTGAACGCCATGCGCGCGATGGGTGTCAAGAACCTGTAGCGTTCGTGGGCTGTCCGGCCGGGACCGGGCTTGGTTTTGAAAACGTCCTCGACCAATGAAGTGCCCCCGTTCTGCTCCTTCGGAGCTACGAACGGGGGCACTTCTGGTCTACGGAATGTTTTCAAAACCAAGCCCGGTCCCGGCCTGCGGTAACGTTGCTGGCGGTTCTTGGGCATCGCTTGCTGGCGGGGTTCCTTGTCTGAGTTGGACTTAGTTGGTGGGGCCACTGGTCCCGGTCGCTGTCCCGCGCCTTTGGCGCGGGAGGCGCGCCTCTTTGGGAACGAAGAGATAGCTCAGCTGTGATGGCGTCGCGCACCGAATGCTCCACTTTGGACTGCGTCGGACTCGTTGTTGTTCGAATCCCCTATCCCCCTTTCGCTGGTTCGCGCTTTACGCGAACTCCGCGCTCCTGGGGGTCAATTAGGCTTCCGTTGTTGCGCCGGCCGCATCTTCCCGTCCCAACATCGCCCTCAGCTTCTCGAAGCTCTCCTCACTCAGGCAGTGCTCCATGTGGCAACCCTCTTGCGACGCGACATCCGCCGAAACACCGGCTTCCTCGAGCAACCGCACGAAAAAGCAGTGGCGCTCCCACATTTGGCGAGCGACCTCCAGACCACGTTCCGTCAGATGAACGTCGCGCTTGCCCATTTCGACATAGCCGCTGTTTTCCAGCGTCGCCATGGCTTTAGAGACGCTCGCCTTGGTCACACCCAGGTATTCGGCGACGTCGATTGAGCGCACCGTGCCTTGGCGCTCCGAGAGCACATAAATAGATTCGAGATAGTCTTCTCCAGATTCACGTAGGGCCATGGGCCGCCTTTCGCGATGATCGTTAGTTAGCCTTTGGATACTTTCCTTGGCTTACTTTACCGCAAAAGTTGCCCATGTCTTACTACGTTGTTTAAAAAGTTAACCGTGTTTCACAAAATGCGCGGGGCAAGCAGGGCGACACCGTACGCAACGTACAAGGAGTGTCCCCAGCTGCCGGCAGAAAAGGAACGTCCCTAAGTGCCGAATCCTCAGCTATAGCAGCCCAAAGTGCTTGGCGGCGTTGTAGATACCGTCATCGTCCACGGCGGTCGTAACGTAGGTCGCCGCGGCCTTCACCGTGTCCTGCGCGTTGCCCATGGCCACGCTCGTGCCCACGGCGGCAAACATCGACAGGTCGTTCTCGCCGTCGCCAAAGGCAATCGCCTCGCTCGCGTCGATACCAAGCCGCTCGAGCGTCGCCGCCACGCCCAGGTCCTTGCCGCCGTTAGCGGGAATAATGTCGCAGAACAGGTCGCACCAGCGCGTGGTGAGCGAATGCGACACGGCGTCGGTCACGATATGCTCGTCGACCGGGTCCACAAAGGCGCAAAACTGGTAGACCGGTGCGTCAAAGGCGTGCTCAAACTCCTCCTCGTGGTAGACGATTCCCGCGTTGCTGCCAGCCGCCACCACGCGCTTGGACAGACGGTTCACAAACGAATTCTCGCCCTGCATGCACAGTGAGTCGTAGCGTCCCTGCGCCACCTGGTCCACAATCACCGCAACGTCGTCCGGATCGATCGGGCAGCTGCGATAAACGCCCTTGGCATCAAAACAGTGCTGACCCGAAAGCGTAATGTACGCATCCCAACCCAAGTCGAACAGCCAATCCGGCATCTGGTAGGTCGGGCGACCCGTGGCGATTATGCACGCAATCCCCTGCTCGCGAAAGCTGTCGAGCACCTGCTGCGCCGACGCCGGAATCCGGTGGGTCTTAAAGCTCAGCAGCGTGCCGTCGATATCGAAAAACGCGGCCTTGATCATCCTCGTCTACTCCTCGCCCTCGAGCTTTTCGCTCGCCTCGAGCCACGCCATCTCCAGCTCGTCCATGGCGGCGTGGGCCTCGTCGATCTTTGCCTGCTGCTCGCCCAGCGCCGTGTAGTTGGTGGGATCGACCTGGGCCATGGCGGCCTCGGCCTCCTCCACGCGAGCGCGCTGCGTCTCCATCTTGCGCTCGAGCGAGCTCACCTCGCGGCGGAGCTTCTGGCGCTCGGCGTTGGAAAGACCGTTGGGCTGCCCGCTCGTCTTGGGCTTTTCGGCCGCAACCGCTGCGGCGCCGGTGTCGAACGTGCCGGTCTTGGCACTCGGTGCGCCCACGGGCTCGCCCTCGGCAGTAGCGTTGCACATACGCAGGTACTGGTCGACGCCGCCGGGCATATGCGTCAGATGACCATCGAGCAGCGCCCACTGCTGGTCGGTCACGCGCTCCATGAGGAAACGGTCGTGCGTCACCAGAATCAGCGTGCCGGGCCAGCCGTCGAGCAGGTCTTCGACAATCGCCAGCATGTCGGTATCCAGGTCGTTGCCCGGCTCGTCCAGGATGAGCACGTTGGGCTCGTCCAGGATCGTCAGCAGCAGCGATAGGCGACGGCGCTGGCCGCCCGAAAGGTCGCCGATGCGGCTCCAGAGCTGCTGCGTCGTAAAGCCCAGGCGCTCGCAGAGCTTCTCGGGCGAGGTCTCCTTGCCGTCGATGACGTAGTACTTCTTATAGTTGCTCAGCACCTCGCGGATCGTGTCGCCCATGTAGGGTTCGAGCTCCTCGAGCTGCTGCGACAGCACGCCAAAGCGCACTGTCTGGCCAATCTTCACACGGCCGCGCGTGGGCTCAATCTTGCCCTGAATCACATCGAGCAAGGTCGACTTGCCGGCACCGTTCTCACCCAGCAGGCCATATCGGTCGCCCGCACCGATGAGCCAGGTCACGTCGGAGAGCACCTGCTTGGGCGCACCGTCGGTATCCGCATAGCCGGCATCCACGTCGATCACGTCGATGACCTGCTTGCCCAGGCGGCTCACGGCGAGGCGCTTGAGCTCCAGCTCGTCACGCACGGGCGGCACGTCGGCGATGAGCTCGCGAGCGGCATCCACACGAAACTTGGGCTTGGTGGAGCGCGCCTGGGCGCCGCGGCTCAGCCACGCGAGCTCCTTGCGCGCCATGTTGCGACGACGCTCCTCGGTAACCGCG
>CAJMRP010000160.1 GCA_905215765.1 uncultured bacterium | reverse complement strand
AAGCCGGTCGGAAAGCTCGGTAGCAGCAAATTGCCTAAGCATGAGCTCGGGCTTGACCTGCTTTTTTTGCTTACGACGACGCGGCTTGGACATCCGTCTTTCCTTCCCATTCCATTGCATGTCGAGTGTTTTAGTACTGGCTCTCGTGCTTGCTAAAGAAGTCGAAGCGCGGGGGCAGCGGCTTTACGCGGTGCTCGCCGGGCTTCTCACCCAGGCTCTCCACGAACTCGTCCGTGGAGGCAAAGATGTTATCCCAGCTAAAGAAGGCGACCGGATCGACGTCGAAGTATTCGCAGATGAGCTCGCAGCCGGCCGGCACAATACCGTGCATGAGCACGGTCGCCACGCGCAGCTCGGTAAAGGCGTCGACGAGGGCCTGCGTCATTGCGGCGTTTGCCTCGTTACCCTCGAGCTTGTTGGCGGCCTTGGAGGCATCGCTCCAGCGCTTGTTGGCAGCGCGCAGGTAGTCGTCGCACACGGCGAGCGCGCGGTGCGTCTCGAACTTGTACATGGCCTGCTCAAAGGCAAGGGCTGCCTGCTGGGCGGCTTCGACCACGGTGTCAGAAGCGACACCAGCGGGGATGCAGCCGTTGCGGTAGGGGCTCTCGTCGCCCTCCTTGACGGCGACGCCGTAGAAGCAGCTGCGGGCCAAGCGGTTGAACACGCCGGTCAACAGCGCGCTCTCCTTAAGGGCCGGATCGATGACGCGCTTGTCGTCGCAGGCGCGCACCTCGTTGCCGTCCTTGTCCTTGCCGGTCACACGTGTGTCGTATGCCTTGGGGCTAAAGCTCACCGGCTTCTCGGACAGGCCGAGCGACAGCCAATGCGCGCGCATCTGCTCGCAGGTGTAGTGGTTGAGTAGGTCGTCTGCCGGCGGGGGAGGCGTCTGCGAGGACGAGCTGGCCTTTTTGCCCATGTAGAGCAGGTGGTAGCAGGCGCTGACGGTGCTCTGCGTGAGGTTCCAGCCCAGGGCCTCCCACATGGCGGTCTGCGCGATGCAGTAGAAGTAGATGTTGTCCTGACCGATGAACTGGTAGATCTGAGCGTCGTCAGAGCACCACCAGTCGCGCCAGTCGAGCGAGCTGTGCTGGTAGGTGGGTGCGGGTACCTGCGTGGAATCGGCAGCGGGCTCGCCCATGAGGGCGGCATCCTGGGCGGCGACGCCCTCGGTCACGCCGGCGGCCTTGGCATCGCGCGCGAGCACGGTACGCGTATAGCTGATGGGCGCCCACAGGCTCTCGGGCCAGCACCAGCAGGTGACGTCGGAGACGCCGTCGACCTCGGGCACCGGAACGCCCCAGTCGATGTTGCCGGTGATGCGGAAGGGCACGAGTGCCTTGCCGCTGCGGAAGCGCACGCCACCGTTGGCGAGCACTGCGTGGGCATCGTCGCGCTCCTTCCAGCTGGGGAAGGTGACGGTAAAGCTGCTCTTGTTTCCCTCGGGCTCCAGCACGGTGTGCTCGGGAAGCTGATCCTCGACGGCATCGAAGGCCTCGCGGAACTTGTTCTGGATATAGAGCTGAGCCGGCAGCAGCCACTCCTCCATGGTCTTGGAGACCACGGAGCGAACCTGCGGGTTCTGGGCTAGCTTGGCGGTATAGGTCTTCATAAAGTCGAGGTAGGCCGGCAGGTCAAAGTAGAGGTTGTCGACCGGGCGCAGCTCGGGCACCTCGCCGGTGAGCTGGCTCTTGGGCGCGATGAGCTCCTCGGGCTCAAACTGGTGGCCCAGGTCGCACTCGTCGGCATAGGCCTTCTCGGACTTGCAGCCCTGGATGGGGCAGCGGCCGATTACCTGACGGCCGTTGAGGAACGTGCCGGCCTTGGCATCGTAGAACTGCAGCGTGGAGCGCTTGGAGATGGTGCCCTGCTCGTGCAGGCGCTTGATAATCTCGGCGGTCACCTCGTTGTGAATCTGCGCAGCCGGCTCAAGGCCCGAGCCGCCGTAGATATCGCAGCTGATGTTGTAGTTGTTGAGGGTCGCTGCTTGGCGGGAGTGATTGGACTCGACGTACTCGTTAATGGACTTGTCGTAGCCCTCGTTCTCCTTGAGCTTGCGGTAGCTCTCCATGATGGGCGAGCCGTAGCAGTCGGTGCCCGAGGTGAAGATGACGTTCTCGCGGCCCAGACGGTCGCGCAGGAAGCGGGCGAAGAAGTCGGCCGGGACAAAGACGCCGCCGACGTGGCCAAAGTGAAGGCCCTTGTTGCCGTAGGGCTCGCCGGCGGTAACGATGGCGCGGCGAGGCCAGCTGGGACGGTCGTTCATGGAGTATTTGGATGCCATGGGACTCCTTCGCATATGGTGAGAGCGCAGCCGGGCGTGGGGCTCGGCGGCGCGGTGGTCAATTCGTGCATATCGTTCGACATTATCGCACATGCGGACGGGTACGTGGCAGGGGCGCTATCCTAAGATGCTATGAATGAGATTTCCAACATACATGCGTTTGAAGACGAGGATTTTCTGCACGCCTGCTTTGTGTGGGGGATGGCCGTGCTCGGCGCATTTGCTGTGTGCTTGGTGCCGGTGTTTATGCTGATGGGCGGGCCTGCGGACTTGGATGCGGCTGACGCGGGCGGCTGGACCACGGTCTTGGGCTGGATAGTCGGCTTAGCTGCGGTTTCGGCGGCGTCATTTGCCGTGCACGAGCTGGTGCACGGTGTGTTTTTTAAGCTGCTGGCGCCTGCGGGCGCGCAGGTGACCTTTGGGGCGAATCGCGAGACGGCGATGATCTATGCCTGCGCCGAGGGCGTGGTGTATTCGCGCCGGCGGTACGTGGCAGTTTGCCTGGCGCCGACGGTTGTTGTGACGACAGCGTTTGCCCTGGGGTTTGCGTTCTCGGGCTATCCGCTGCTGTGCTACCTGGCGGCCGGCTTGCATTTGTCGGGCTGTGTGGGCGACTGGTACTACGTGCGAACCATTCTGCGCGATCGCCGCATTGTTGCCTGCGAGGACACGTCCTTCGGCGTGCGCTTTTTCGGGTGAGGAGATGTCGATGAAGCCGTTGTTGTTGCACGCCTGCTGTGCGCCGTGCTCTCTTGAGCCGGTCCACCTGCTGCGCGAGGAGGGGTTTGAGCCCGCGATTTGCTGGACCAACCCCAATATTCAACCGCGCGATGAATGGCAGCTCCGCTTGGACGAGCTGCGCCGGTGGTGTGCCGATGGCGACATCGAGCTCATCGAGGCGGGGGAGGACCGCGATCGCTGGGAGACCGGCGTGGCACCGCTGGGTGCCGATCGGCCCCGTCGCTGTCGCGCGTGCTATGCCTTGCGCTTGGCCGAGGCGTGCCGCGTGGCCCAGGAGCGCGGGTTCGAATATGTGGGTACGACGCTCGCCGTCTCACCGTATCAGCTGTTCGATACCTGTAATGACGTGCTTGAGCGCTTGGCGGCGGCACATGGGCTCACCCCGGTCATTCGCGATTTTCGCCCGTATTACCCCGAGGCGACACGCCGTTCGCGCGAGCTGGGCATGTATCGGCAGAACTACTGTGGTTGCCGTTTCTCGGCCGTCGAGGCAGCCATGGACCGCGCCCGCATCCGTGACGAGCGCAAAGCCGCCAAAAAGTAGTTCATTTGGGACGTCAGCCTGCTAGGATGTAGAGCGGACTTTAGCAATATAAGGAGTATCCGACGTGTCTATGCGTACCGATGATTTTGACTATAACCTGCCCGAAGAGCTCATCGCCCAAGCGCCTGCCGAGCCGCGCGACTCCTGCCGCCTGCTGGTGGTGGATCGCAAGGGCTCCGAGACAGGAACGCCGCTGAAGCATGGCGGCACCGTTGAGCACCGCATCTTCCGCGACATCATCGACTATATCGAGCCGGGCGACGTGCTCGTCATCAACAAGACGCGCGTGATGCCGGCCCGCCTGATCGGTCGCAAGTCGGGCTCGGGTGGTGTGGTCGAGACGCTGCTGCTCAAGCGCCGCGAGGATGTTGACCCGTTGGGCCATGTTTGGGAGTGCCTGGTCAAGCCGGGTAAGCGCCTGAAGCCCGGTGCTCAGATTGAGTATCGCGCCGGTGGCGCCCATGCGCCCGAGGGGGCTCCCGTGGTGCTGACGGCTGAGGTCATCGACTTTGTCACCGATAGCCGCGGTGG
>CAJMRP010000159.1 GCA_905215765.1 uncultured bacterium | reverse complement strand
ATGAAGGAGCTGGCAGAGACCGGCATGACCATGGTGGTCGTCACCCACGAGATGGCCTTTGCCCGCACGGTGTCCGACCGCGTGGTCTTTATGGACAAGGGCGTAGTGCTCGAGGATGCCGCGCCGGCCGAGCTCTTCGGCAACCCTAAACACCAACGTACCCGCGAGTTCCTCTCGCGTTATCTCGAGGACAAATAACCGACCGCAAACGCTTATGTGGCAGGGCCGCTCCGGTGGGGCGGCCCTCGTCATCACAATCGAAAGGATGTCATGGCCGAGGTTTGGCGCTTCTTTGCGCATGAGGACGATTTTGCCGATTTGGACAAGGCCGGCGCATGCGAGCGCCTGGGCCGTGTGCTGTCGTTTCCGACCATTTCGAGCATGGATGCCGAGGCAGTGGACTGGCAGCCGTTCGACGACCTGCGCGCCTATATGCAGCAGGCCTGGCCGCACGTATTTACAGCGGGTAAGGTCGAGCTCATCGATCATTCGTTGCTGGTGACGCTTTCCGGCTCCGACCCCGCACTCAAGCCCGTTGTGCTCATGGGTCACATGGACGTGGTCCCCGTGGTGCCGGGTACCGAGGACGACTGGACGTACGCCCCCTTTAGCGGGCATGTAGACGACACCTACATTTGGGGTCGCGGCGCCATCGATATGAAAGACCAGGTCGCAGGCATTCTCGAGGCGGTTGAGTATGCGCTGGCGCACGGTTGGCAGCACGAGCGCACGCTGCTCCTGGCCTTTGGCGAGGACGAGGAGACTACGCAGTATGGCGCAGGCGCCATCGGCCGCGCGCTCGAGGAGCGCGGCATTGAGCTTGAGTACCTGATCGACGAGGGTGACTACCGCATCGTTCCAGCTGCCGAGTATGGCGCGGGCGAGGGCTGGCTTATGCATGCCGACCTTGCCGAGAAGGGCTACGCCGATATCGTGCTCAAGACGAAGAGCGAGGGCGGGCATTCGTCCAACCCCTACGGCGGCACATCGCTCGAGGTGCTGAGCCGTGCCATCACCGCAATCTGCGATATCGAATGGCCGGCGCGCGTGACCGACCTGCTTGCCGCGCAGCTCGTCGAGCTGGGGCTCTATACCGCCGATGAAATTGCCGCCAACGGGGGTGCCATTGTCCGCGATTGCCTCGCCAGCAAGAAGCTCTATCCGCTCGTGACCACCACCTGCGCGCCCACGCAGGTCGAGGGTGGCAGCACCGGCGCCAACGTAATGCCGCAGGATATGTGGGCCAATATCAATTTCCGTATGCTCGAGGGCACGAGCGTGGCCGACGTTGTGGCGCGCTGCCGTGAGGCGGTTGCCGGGGCGGACCTTGCCGGTCGTGTCGAAGTGGAGTTGGGCCCCGGCAGCTCCGAGCCTTCGCCGTCTCCGCGTGTCGGTGGACCGGGGCTCGAGGCCGTTCGCGCCATCGCCGCCCGCTATTTCCGTGATCCATTGGGGACAGAGGAAAACGGATCATTCGAGCCAGTGGCAATTGTGCCCTCGACCGTGATCGGTGCGACCGACGCTGCCAACTACCAGCGCATTTGCTCCGAGTGCATTCGCTTCTCGGCCTTTGTGGTCGACGATGACGAGTGCGATCGCGGCGTCCACGGCACTAACGAGCGCATCACTCGCCGCGCCTACCTCCAGGGTGTCCGCTTCCTCATCGCCCTACTCCAAACGCTCTAGCCATAAAGCAAGCCCTTGGTGCAATGGAGTCAGGTTTGTTTGCACCAATCATTCCGTGCGGGTTATATGCAGGTTTGCCTGCGCACGCTATCATGTATGGGTTAGACCGCAATTATGTACCCCATACGCGAAGGGATGCGCATGTATCTGAAGATCGACATGTTCTAGCTGGGCTTACCCCCGCAGCGGCGCCCCGCGTCCCATCAATTCTGCCGATTTTCACCTTCACGCATATAAAGGAGTCCGTCATGCGCGACAAGCTCGAAAAGATCATCAAGGCCTACGAGGAGCTCGAGAAGAAGCTTTCCGACCCGGCCGTCGCCTCCGATATCAAGGAGTTCACGCGTCTCAACAAGGAGTACGCGCACCAGTCCGACCTCATTGCCGCCTCGCGCGAGTACATCGGCGCGCTCGATGACATCGAGGCTGCCAAGGAAATGCTCCACGATACCACCGATGCCGATGAGAAGGAGATGCTCCAGATGGACATCTCCGAAAACGAGGCCAAGCTCCCCCAGCTCGAGGAAGACATCAAGTACATGCTCATCCCGAGCGACCCCAACGACGACAAGAACACCATTGTCGAGATCCGCTCCGCCGCCGGTGGCGACGAGGCGGCCATCTTCGCCGGCGACCTGTACAAGATGTATCAGCGCTTTTGCGAGTCGCGCGGCTGGAAGACTACCGTGCTCGACTCCAGCCCCAGCGAGGCCGGTGGCTTTAAGTCCATTGAGTTCAAGGTCGAGGGCGACCGCGTCTACTCCGTCATGAAGTACGAGTCCGGCGTGCACCGCGTCCAGCGCGTCCCCAAGACCGAGTCCCAGGGCCGCATTCAGACCTCCACGGCTACCGTCGCCGTGCTTCCCGAGGCCGAGGAGATCGACGTCCAGATCAACCAGTCCGACCTGCGCATCGACACCTACTGCGCCTCCGGCCCTGGCGGTCAGTGCGTTAACACCACCTACTCCGCCGTGCGCATTACCCATCTGCCCACCAACACCGTGGTGCAGTCGCAGGAGCAGCGCTCCCAGATCCAGAACCGCGAGGTCTGCATGCAGATGCTGCGTGCCCGTCTGTACGAGATGGAGCTCGAGAAGCAGCAGGCCGAGCTCGGTGCCGAGCGCCAGAGCCAGATCGGCCATGGCAACCGTTCCGAGAAGATCCGTACCTACAACCAGCCCCAGGACCGCGTGACCGATCACCGCATCGGCTTCAACTCCACCTACAACGGCGTCCTTCTGGGCGATCAGCTCGGCACCGTGATCGAGGCACTCGCCGCCGCCGAGCGTGCCGAGAAGCTGGCACAGGCTGTGTAGTGGGTTACGCGGTTTTACCAAACCGCGTAACGGCTCGACGCTGCGCGACGTCCAGAGCGACAATTTGTCATTCAAAAGGCAGGGCATGACCAGAAGGTCTATGCCTTGCCTTTTTCATGCCAACTTGTTCGCTCTGGACGTCGCTCGCTGTCCGTCCTCTACCTGCGGCGCCTTAGATGTAGTCATTGGGGACGTTCTTAAATGACTAGGTTGGGCACATTGCTTTGAGATGTTATTTAATCGGCTTTGATGGCCATTAAGCCGGCTACCTGCTCAAAGAAATTAGCGGCATTCATCTGCTATCGAAAATAATGCTCAAAAAAGCGTCCGAGAAGTCGCGGGGCGATTTTTGATGGGTCGTGCGTCAAGCGATGTGGCAAGTTCTTGGTTAGATATTGGTCAGTTTTGGGTCAACCTTGCCAAAAGCTTGACGAATGCAAATTTAGACGTCAGCGAATGAACACTTTGAGCAAGCCCGGTGCAAAATTCTGGGCTGATTCTCGATAATCGCCTGCAATCGCCCATTGCCAAGCGCTGGCCTCGCGTACAATCTGCTCCGACATTCGCGCGCCGTCCGGCGCTTAAGAGGGGAGGGCCCCATGGCAAACGAGATTTGGACCATCAAGCGTTGTCTCGAGTGGACCAAGGAGTACCTGGCCGAGCGCGGCGAGGAGCACCCCCGTCTTTCTGCCGAGTGGCTGCTCTGCGCTGCCACGGGTTTGGCACGCATCGACTTATATATGCGCATGGACGAGACGCTTAACGCGGCTCAGCTCGAGACCATGCACGCGGCCGTTGTTCGTCGCGCTAAAGGTGAACCGCTGCAGTACATCACCGGCAGCACGCAGTTTCGCATGATTGACGTCGCGTGCGCCCCCGGTGTGCTCATTCCGCGCCCCGAAACCGAGATGCTCGTCGAGGAAGTTCTCAATTATCTGGATGCCGAGGTGCTGAGCCCCGAGGCTGCTGCCCGTCAGCGTGTTGAGCTGCCTTGGAACGATGAGGTCGAGGAGGCACGCAAGGCCGAGGCCGCGCTGGCAGACGAACGGGCGACCGCCGAGCGCCGTGCCGCTAACCTGACGGCTGCCGATGAGGCGGCGTTAGGCGGCGACGTACTGGGCAGCCGTGCCTATGCCGAGGAACTGTGTCTGGACGACAAGGTATTCTTTCTGCCGCCC
>CAJMRP010000158.1 GCA_905215765.1 uncultured bacterium | reverse complement strand
CGCGGACAACGATGAGGTGTGGGCGCTCGAGGGGGATTATCTGGGGCAGATGTGCGCGAACCTCGTGCTCATGTACTCGCCTCGCCGCATCGTCCTCGGCGGCGGCGTGATGCACCAGGAGCAGCTCTACGGCATCGTCCGCAAGAAGACCCTCGAATATCTGGGTGGCTACATCCAGACCGCCGAGCTTAAGGACATGGAGAGCTACATCTGCGCCCCGGGCTGCGGCGGCGACCAAGGAATCCTCGGCGCGGCCGAGCTGGCAAGAAGGGCGCTCGCGTAACTTGCGCTCTCTCCGCCATACAACGCGTTAAGAAAAGACGAGCGCTTCTTGCCAATTGAGCGGCAAGAAGTGCTCGTCTTTTGCATTTGTTTTTGGGGCAGGACGCCCCGCCTCCGCTAGAGTCCCTGGACCGCCACACCCACGAGGTTTGGACCGGTGTGGACAAGAAGCGCGGGGCTGATGTCGGAGCGGACGACCTCCACCGCGTTGGCCACGCGCTCGCACAGGGCCTGCTCCATGCGGTCGTAGAGGTCGGCGTGGGCCGAGGTGCGGCTCGCGGCAAAGCGCACCTTGGGGTGCTTCTCGACGATGGCGGCGATGAGCTTGACCTCGGTGCGATGCGGTACTTGCACAGCCATTTCGTGTACGCGAGGCTGTTGGCTTTCTGGGCCACAGCAATCACCTTCCCCCTAGTATGATGACCTGAACAATCCTCATGCTAGGGGGAAGGTTTTTGTCGCGTAGCGGAAATTGGCCTCCACCCGCTGAGCGGGTGGCTTTCTATGCCGCGCGTGCCGCGCGGCACGGACTAAAGTCCATGAATAAAAACGAGGAAGGCCACGTCCGGCCTCCCTCGCAAAGGGTCTCTGATTACTCCCACTCATTGGGGACAGACTTAAATGAGTGCTCTTGAAATGCCGGCGCCTGGGGACGTTCTTTTTCTGTCTGCAGTTTGGAACGTTCCTTTTCTGTCGGCAGTTTGGGACGGTCCTTAGAGCTGCAGCGCGCCATGAGCGAAGGCGAAGCGGATCATCCTGTCTTTTGAGTTCTAAGCATAAGCCCCTGTCTCTGAGCAATGACCGGTTCGCATTTGTGTGTATTTGCGTGCGTGGGATTGCGTGAATATGCGTATAGATGCGCCGTTTACGGGACAAAAATGACCGTTTAGCGGTGAGATACGCAAAAACGCGCACAGACGCGCGTGTTTGTGCGAATATAGAGCTATCCGAAATCCAAGACGTTCTATGACACAGGAGGCACATATGGTAGATTCCAAGCAGGCTCCACTCGACTCCGCGGCAGCCGCAAAAGCAGCGTTCGCTTCGGTCCAGGACAAGCCATTCCCCGATGATATCTTTACGGCTCCCGAGCTTCGTTGGGCTGTGATCGGGTGCGGCGTTATCGCCAACCAGATGGCCCAGTCTCTCGCTCTTGCCGGCCGCAAGCTTGCGGGCGTCGCCAACCGTACGCTGTCCAAGGCTCAGGCTTTTGCTGAGCAGTATGGCATCGAGAAGGTCTATGAATCGGTTGAGGACCTCTACGCCGATCCGGGCATCGACGCCGTCTATATCACCACGCCGCACAACACGCATATCACCTATCTGCGTGACGCGCTGGCCGCCGGCAAGCACGTGCTCTGCGAGAAAGCCATTACCCTCAATTCCGCTGAGCTCGACGAGGCGCGTGCCATCGCCGACGAGCACAACGTCGTCCTCATGGACGCCACCACGGTGCTTCATATGCCCTTGTATCAAGAGCTGCGCCGTCGCATGGATGCCGGCGAGTTTGGTCGCATGAACCTCGCCCAGCTCAACTTTGGTAGCTACAAGGAGTACGGCGATCTGACCAATCGCTTCTACAACCGCAACCTTGCTGGCGGTGCCATGCTCGACATTGGCGTGTATGCCCTGTCCGTCATGCGTCTCTTTATGGCAAGCCAGCCCATTGAGGTCGTTTCGTTGGGCAACACCTGTGAGACCGGTGTTGACGTTGCGGGCGGCATCGTCTGCCGTAATGCCGAGCAGCAGCTGGGTGTTGTGAGCCTCACGCTCCACTCCAAGCAACCCAAGCGCTCGATTATTAGCTTCGATAAGTGCTATATCGAGGTCAACGAGTATCCGCGCGCCGATCACGCGACCATCGTGTGGACTGCGGACGGCCACCGCGAGGAGGTCCACGCCGGCACCGAGGCTTACGCCCTTTGCTATGAGATGGCCGATCTTGAGAAGGCCGTTGCCGGCGACGACTCTAAGCGTGAGCTGCTGGATTATGCTTCTGATGTTATGGAGCTGATGACCAAGCTACGCGCCGACTGGGGAGTCGTGTACCCCGAGGAGGAGTAAGCGATGCTAGCGGAAGATAGGCTCAACGCGATCGTGTCGATGGTTCAGCAGACCGGCTCGGTTACCGTGCCGGAGCTTGCCGAAGCCCTGGGCGTGACGGCGTCTACCATTCGGCGCGACCTGCAGACGCTCGACCGAGCACACCGTATCGCCAAGGTGCACGGAGGCGCGACAAGTCTGGAGCGCGCGCACGTGACGCGCGACCTAACGCTTAATGAGCGCAGCGACCTCCATAACGACGACAAGGAGCGTATCTGCGCCCGTGCGGCGGCACTTGTGGAGCCCGAGAGCTTTGTATACATCGACTCGGGTTCGACGACGCTCAGGCTCATCGAGCATCTTCCACACCTTGAAGATGTCACCTATGTGACCGATTCCGTGCTCCATGCTCAACGCCTTGCTTTGCGCGGCATGCGTACCGTGGTGCTGGGTGGCGAGCTCAAACCCGAGACCGAGGCGCTCGTTGGCCCCGATGCCTTGGCAACCTTAGACCGCTACAACTTCAACTGTGGCTTTTGGGGCTCTAACGGCATTGCCGCCGAGCAGGGCTTCACGGCGCCCGATATCGAGGAGGCGCAAGTAAAGCGTATCTCGATGCGCCATACGGCCAAGCGCTTCGTAATCTCGGACGCCAGTAAATTTGGCATGGTGGCGCCCGTCAAGTTCGCGGACTTCCGTGACGCAACGATTATTACCGCAGGCGATGTCCCTGCCAAGTACCGGGCAATGGACAACGTCATCACGGTCTAGCGGCGGGGCAAGGTCAAAACCATTTAGTTTTCTCAATAGAAAAGCGGCAACGTCCATTACGGGCGTTGCCGCTTTCGTTGTCTGCCGGTTTGTCTAAGTCTGTAACAACTGGACCGTTAAAAGTGGGCTAGGTGTTACAGATCGAGATACTTACGAACCGCGCCGTCCCTTTGTCTCAATCTGTAACATCTGGGACTGATTTTGCCGAGTTACTGTTACAGATTGAGATTATTCCCTTGAGGGGATTCGAATGTCTCGATCTGTAACAGATAGACCGGAAAATGGGTTCTAACTGTTACAGATCGAGACGTTTTGGGACCGCGGCTGAGCCATTGCGGCAAAACCACCATAAAGGTGCTTGTCCCCTTTGTGGTGGTTTAGGGCTCCCAGGGGCAGGGGGCTTCGATGTGGATGTGCTCGCCGGCTACGGGATGCGTGAAGGATACGCTGTGGGCGTGGAGCATCAGGCCGCAGGGACGCGGCGTTCCGTACAGGTCGTCGCCAACCAGGGGATGATGCTCGCTTGCCAGGTGCACGCGGATCTGATGCTTGCGGCCGGTGAGCAGCTCGACATCAATATACGAGCGCGTGGGCAGGCCACGACGGCTCTTAAGGCGCTTGAGTACCTTGATGCGTGTTTGAGACGGCTTGCCGCTGGCGCCGACGCGCATCTTGCGGCTATCGTGACGGTCGCGGGCGATGGGCTTGTCGATGAGCTTTTCGTTCCAGTCGATCTTGCCCTCGGCCAGCGCCAGGTAGTGCTTTTCGAACGCGTGGTCGATGATCATCTGGTCAAAGGCGGGCTGCGTCTGCTTGTCGAGTGAGAACAGCACCACGCCGGTGGTGTCACGGTCCAAGCGGTTGAGCGGCTGCATGTCGGTCGCGGCAAAGCCGTCGCCCATCGCCAGCAGCAGGTCGCTGGCGTAGTCGGTGAGCGTGCGCTCGCCGGTGCCGTCGCCGTGGACGATCATGCCGGCAGGCTTGTCGATGGCCATGAGCCAGGCGTCGCAGTAGAGGACTTGGGGTTCTTCGTTCACGTGTAAGCCTTTCGGTTAGCTAATTCCCACAAACATGCAGCCCGAAGTCGCCCCGCGCAGGCGGGCGGCGGGCTTGCGGCCGGCTTGAGCTGCCCCGGCGGCGCGACGGGCGCG
>CAJMRP010000157.1 GCA_905215765.1 uncultured bacterium | reverse complement strand
TTTTCGAAAAAAATTTTATCAGGATTTAACAAAGCCTTGTTATGGAATAAACATTCGATCAGTATACTTGTATGCAAACCGTGAAGAGAGGGCATTCATGAACATGCAGTCAGGCAAAATCTGAATGCCCGCTTGATACGATACGGATAATTACAGATAAAGTCGGCCGAAAAAGAAAAATATATGGCGACGCAGGAGGAAAAAATGGCAGATACAATATACATGAACAGGGAATTATCCTGGCTGAAGTTTAATGAAAGGGTACTTGAGGAGGCTGAGAATCCGGAAAATCCGCTGTGTGAACGTCTCACATTTGCTTCCATCTATCAGAGCAACCTGGATGAATTTTATATGGTACGTGTGGGATCTCTTGTGGATCAGATGCTTCTGGCAAAGGATATCCGTGAAAATAAAACCGCAGGTAGACAAGCCGTCATTTTACGGAAAACGCGGGCATGGATGGGGGCCCTGAGCTTAGCCCCGTAAACCGGCATAGTTTTGAAATGGCATTAAATCGGTAGCAGCCATTTTGCTATGCCGGGGCGGTCGGCCGTTGGGTAATTACCCTCGCAGGTAGGCGATGGCGATCTGCGTGCGGTTGCGTAGCCCCATTTTGGCTAGGATTGAGCTGATGTGGTTGCGCACGGTGCCTTCGCCCATATAGGCGGTGGCAGCGATCTCCTTGTTGTCGAGGCCGCGGGCGATGAGCTCGGCGACTTCGAACTCGCGGTCGGTCAGACCGGCAAAGGCGGCGGGCCGGCGGGTCGCGCCGGCCTCGACGTCCGCCCCATCAAAGTTGATATCTTCGATCGCCTTGCCCTCGAGCACGCGTTTGCCATCCATGACCTGCGCCAACGCTGGTGGAATGGCGGCGACATCGGTTTTAATCAGGTAGCCGCGGGCGCCCAACTTGAGCGCCGACACAATGTACTCGTCATCCGAGAACGTCGTCAGAAACACCACGCGTGCCGTGGGTTCGTGCTCAAGGATCTCGCGTGCCGCCGATAGGCCGTCGCGTTCCGGCATCTGAATGTCGAGCAGCGCGATATCGGGTGCGTGTTCGGCATAGAGCGAAACCGCGTCGTTGCCGTTGGCGCCGGTACCCACTACCTCGATCTGCGGCTGGGCGCCCAGGATAATCTTGAGCGAATCGACCACTAAGCGGTCGTCGTCGACAACGATGAGCCTCATCGGTCCTCATCTCCTTGCTGTTTGGGGACGGTGGCAAACACGCGCCAGCCGGGGGCGCCGGCGCGCAGGCCGGCGGTGAAGGTTCCGCCAAGCGCCTCGACGCGCTCGCGCATGGAGGCGAGCCCCATGCCTTCTACGACGTTGCTGCTGCTCGCCGGGGTCGCGTCCGCGCCATCGTCGGTAACGATGAGCTGGTAAAACGACGGATGCTCCATGCACCGTACGGTGACAGTATGGGCGCAAGCGTGGCGCATGGTATTGGAGAGCGCCTCGCGCAGGACCGCCGCAAAGCAGTTCGCGACGTTTGCGGGTGCATGCTCGGTCATAACCTCAAGCTCAATCTGCGGGCTGCTGTCCGAGCGCGCGCCTTCAACAATGCGTTCGAGCTGCACGGAAAGGTCGACAGCGTTGTCGTTGAGCGCATGGACGCTAGTACGCACAAGCTGGAGCGCCTCGTCAACCGTACGTTTGACGTCGGCGAAATCGGCGGCGACGCCGGGCTCGTCGGCGTGGACCACGCGCAGGGCTTCGGCTTGCAGTGAGGCGCGCGTGAGCTGGTGCCCGACGTTATCGTGGATCTCGCGCGCGATGCGGGCGCGTTCGGCGAGCGTCGCGAGCTCGACTTCGTAGTCCTGGCGGTCGGCAAGATCGCGGTTGCGCGCTTCGAGCGCCAGGGCACGCTCCTGCAGTTCGTCGCGGGTGCGGCGCATGCGCTGCTGCTCGCGCTCCAACTGGGCGGTACGTAGCGATAACAAGGTGGCGGCAACCGAAAGGATGGCGGTCAGCAGGAGCGTTCGGGCGGTGAGCGCATCGGCGCGAAGGTCCGCGACGAGCGCAAAAGCAAAGACGGAGCCAATGCCCAGCGCGACCCAGGCGCGCTCACGGCGCACGCGACGTGCGATGTCATAGAGGGCGAGAGGCGCAAACGGCACAAAGGGCGGCGCGAAGACGGCCGCGATGATGTAAGCGCAACTCGCGGCCTCGCTTACACGGCGCGTGCGTTCCCCCTGTGCGACCTCGGCCAGCGAGGTGGCGATAACGCCAAGGCAAAACGCCGCGACCAGGCGAGCGTCCACAGCAAGACCCATGGCGGCCGCAATACAGCACGCCAGCACGATCGATTTGTCGAAAAGCCTGTTCATACGGGTATTGTACGCGAAGCCGAGCGTGGTGGAGGGGCCGCCTGCGCAACCGTGACATTCCTCCCGCGCGGCAAAGCGGCGTCGATCGCTCGCGCAAGCGGGGGTTTCGCCTCCGCTCCCTCGCACTCGTGACAAAGCTCACTGGTGCGCGCCGCCCGCTCCTGCGATGATGCAATCGTACCGGGCCGCAATCAACGGAAGGGCCGCCTCATGACAGATATCGTCCACGTCGAAAACCTCGTCAAGCGCTACGACGATCTTATCGCGCTCGACCACTTTAACCTGAGCATCGCCCCCGGCGAGATCTTTGGCCTGC
The DNA here is from genome assembly GCA_905215765.1 of uncultured bacterium. GTDB lineage: Bacteria > Actinomycetota > Coriobacteriia > Coriobacteriales > Coriobacteriaceae > Collinsella. The sequence continues at coordinate 1,628 of CAJMRP010000157.1, read as the reverse complement.
TGGGCCCCAACGGCTCGGGCAAGACCACGTCCATCAACTGTATTCTGCAGCTGCTCGCTTACGACAAGGGCACCATCGAGCTGTTTGGCGAGCCCATGACGCCCGCCCGCTACGACCTCAAGCGCCGCATCGGCGTGGTGCCGCAGCAGGTGGCGGTATTCGATGAGCTTACGGTGCGCGAGAACATCGACTATTTCTGCAGCCTTTACATCAACGACCGCAAGCGCCGCCGCGCGCTGGTGGACGAGGCGATCGACTTTGTCGGGCTGGGCGACTTTACCAAGTTCCGTCCCGGCAAGCTCTCGGGCGGCCTGGCGCGCCGCCTCAACATCGCCTGCGGCATCGCGCACAAGCCCGAACTCATCTTTTTTGATGAGCCCACGGTGGCGGTCGACCCGCAGAGCCGCAACGCCATCTTGGAGGGCATCTGCCGCCTGCGCGACGAGGGCGCCACGGTGGTGTATACCAGCCATTACATGGAGGAAGTCGAGCAGATCTGCAGCCGCATCATGATCATGGACGGCGGCCGCGTGCTGGCGCAGGGCACCAACGACGAGCTCAAGCGCATGATTCAGATGGGCGAGCGCGTGACCGTCGAGGTAGGCGCCGTCGAGCCCGCCACGGTCGAGCGGTTGCGCGCCCTCGAGCACGTGCTCAGCGTCGATCTGTCCGGCGGCGAACTCGTCTGCACCTGCGAGGCGAGTCCGCACAACCTGGTCGACATCCTCGACACATTGCGCGCCGCCGACGTTGCGCTCGGCCGCGTGTGGAGCGAGCCGCCGACCCTCAACGACGTGTTCCTCGAGATCACCGGCCGCGAGCTGCGCGACTAGGGGGCGGCCATGTTCAACACCATTATCATTACGGTCAAGACGCTGCTGCGCCGGCCGAGCACATGGGTCTGGGGCGCGATCTTTCCCATTGCGCTTTCAACGATGTTCATGTTTATGTTTGCGAACCTGAGCTCCGACGGCAAGGTCGACCCGGTGCCGGTTGCCGTCGTGGCGGACGAGGCTTGGGATGCCTCAACCTTTAAGGACGTGGCGACGTCGCTTGCCAAGGCAGGCGACGACCAGCTGCTCGATGTGAGCGAGTACGAAGACTTGGCTGCCGCGCGCAAAGCACTCAAGGCCGGCGAGGTCGCGGGCATTTACACGGTGGATGCCGCGGGCACGCCCAAACTCACGTTGCTTTCGAGCTATGACAACTCGCGTGCGTCGTCGGTGCTCACCGACCGCAGCATCCTTGAGACGGTGGCAAGCTCGTATACACAAAATGCCGAGCTCATGCGCCAGATTGCCCAGGACAACCCGGCGGCGCTCGCCGACCCGGAGGCGGTTGCGCGCGCCCTGTCGCTCGAGGGCGGCACCCGCCGCGTAAGCCTGACACGCACCACACCCGATGGCACGGTCATCTACTACTACGCGCTCTTTGGCCTGGTCGCGATGATGTCTGCCGAGTTTGCCGCCTTGAGCGTCGTCGATCTGCAGCCCAATCTGTCGGGCCTTGGTGCGCGTCGCTGTGTGGGCGGTCTTTCCAAGACGGCGTCGCTGGCCGGTATCTTTGTGGGCTCGTGGCTGGTTTCCTTTGCCTCGATGACGATTGCGATCGGCTACGTGCGCGTGGTC
>CAJMRP010000156.1 GCA_905215765.1 uncultured bacterium | reverse complement strand
GGCCGCCGAGAAGCGTCTTGACCGGCGGAAGCGTGAAGTTGTGATAGTAGGTGCCAGAGCAGACTATCGAATCGACGTTCGGCTCGCTTATCATGCACTCGACTTCGAGGTTGCTCTTGCCGTTCAGTATCTGGATTATCGGAACGGCCTTGATGCCGAGCTTTTCCGCCTCGCTCGCTATCGCGCCGACGCAGAGCGTCGAGGCTCCGCCGACGCCCTTCGTGACGATGACTCCGTCGGCATGCAGGACGTTTTTCAGAAGGCTCGCCGCCATCTTCGAGACGAGGTTTCTGTGCTTCGCCTCGACCGACGTGACCGTTATCAGAACGCCGGCGAAGTTCAAATCCTTCCCGTGGCGGCGCATGAGCTCCACGATGACGGGATGATTCTGAATCTCGTAGGTCGTCACGCAGCGGAAGCCGCCGCAGGGCGATATGGCGCCGTCGAGCACCTCGACGTCCTCGACGTCTGCCTGGGTGCCCGTGATGGAAGCGTAGTGGCAAAGCGGCTCGATGACGGCGATCTCATAGAGGCGCTCCTGAGCCTCGGCCCACTTCTTGGCCGCGGCGTCGGTGTCCTTGGCGGTGCGGGTCTCGGCCACGAGCTTGAGCGCCTTCTCGTCGGACAGGCCATAGAAGGCCTTGGAGACCGAGAGGGACTGGGCCGGGATGGGCTTGTAGTTGGTGGAAGCCACAAAGAGGTCCCACTGCTCGGGCTTGCCGGAGCGGATGTCCATAAAGGTCGCGAACTCGCAGCTGTCGACCTCGGCGGTGAAGCCGGCCTTCTCGAGCTGCTCCTGCAGCGCGACGGTGGCGTTGTACATATCCTTGTAGTCGGGGGTGGTCAGCAGCTTGACCGTCTCACCGGCATAGGAGGTCTTGGCCAGGGCCTTCTTGGCGGCCTTGGCGTCGGCCTGGTTAAAGTACTTCTTGCCCGCGTCAGTCGCCCACTGAGTGTTCTCGGGGTTGCCAAGGTTGGGATCGATGTTGAAGAGCTCCTTCTCGCCATAGGCGGCAAGAGCGGCCGCCTCGCAGTCGATAGCCATGAGGGCGCACTTGCGGATCTCCTCGTCGGCGAAGATGCCCTCGTTCATGTTGAGAAAGGCGGTCAGAACGCCGGCGTTATGGGTGTAGAGCTTGACGTCGTCGTTGCCGTCGAAGTCGTGGTAGTTCTCGGTGGGGATCTCGCCAGCGATATCGTACTCGCCGGTCTCAAACCCGCTCACACGCGTGGAGGCCTCGGTCACGAACTGATAGTAGATGTCCTTGGTAGGCGCGGAGACCTTGCCGGTGTAGCCCGAAGCCTTGCCGTGGGCGGCGACATAGTCCTCGTAGCGGGTGAGATGGATGTACTGGTCCTGCTTCCACTCCACCAACTTGTAAGCACCGGTACCCACGTACTCGGTCACGCCGGTATCGCCCGCGGCCTCGATGACCTCGGAGGGGAAGATACCCGGATACTGGGAGTGGTTGCCCAGGATGATCAGAAAGTCGATGGCGGGCTCGGTCAGCGTGCAGGTGACCTCGTGGTCGCCCGAGGCGGCGAAGGTGGCGCCGGGCAGCAGGCTCGCGGCGCGGTCGTTGACGGTGAGCCAGCGGTTCATCGAAGCCACGACGTCCTCGGAGCCAAACTCCTTGCCGTTGTGGAAGGTAACGCCCTCGCGCAGCTTGATGGTGTAGGTCAGGCCGTCGTCGGAGACCTCATAGCCCTTGGCCAGCACGGGATGGGGCTCGTAGTCGCTATCGAGGCCAAAGAGCGGCTCGACGACGTTGCAGATGATGTCCATGGTCACAAGCGACGACGTGGTGTGCGGATCGAGACCGTCCGGGCTCGCCGGTAACGCGATCTGCAGCTCGTCGCGATACTCCACATCCTGGCCGGAGGCAGCGGCGCTACCGCTCTCGGCGCCCGAACCGCCGCAGCCGGTGAGGCCGAGGCCCGCCATGACGCACAGGGCAGCGGAGCCGGTCAGAAAACCGCGACGGGAAACGCCCGCCTTGAAAAGATCGTTGTTCATTGAGTTCCTTTCGTGTCTGAACAAACAGATAGAATCTGCCAGGACGGCGGAAATCCCCGCCCGGCAGCTATGCGAAGCCGATCGGCGCCCTGCGGTGCATCCGGACACCGACCGGCATGGCAACAGAGAAATCCCTATCGCGCGGATAGGAACACCCGGCGGCACGGCCTAGCGCAGGTGCGGCTAAATCGTCTCGAGGAAGGCCTCGATGCGGGTCTGGAGCTGACCGGCATCCTCGCCGGCGTAGTCGGTCGTGATGTGCATAAACGGAATGCCGGCCTCCTCGGCGGCCTTCTCCACGGCAAACGACTCCATCTCGTAGAGCGTGCAGAACTGCAGGGCCACGTCGACGATACCGTCGGCATGCAGGTCCTTGGCCATCTGGACAATGTCCTTCATACGCTGGTCGTTGGGCGTAAAGACAGCGCAGTTGATCTTAAAGTAGCGCTCGGCGATGGCGTCGAGCATCTCGTCGACCGTCTCGCCGGACTCGTCGACCAGATCCTTGTAGTAGCGCGAGCCCGTGCAGGACTCCTCGCCCACCACGACGCCGCCGGCCTTCTCGATGAGGTTGAATAGCTTCCAGTTGGGCACGGCCATGGGCGTGCCGGTGTACAGGATGCGCTTGGTCCCCTTGGGCGCCACGCCCTCGCCGGCCTCGACACGCTGCTCGCACTCAGCCGCCATATCGTTGATGGCTCCGGTCAGACGCGGCGTGTCGTCCATAAAGGCGACCTGAACGGTCAGCAGGCTGTCGAGACCGCTGATGGGCGCCGGGTCGGCAGCGCGCGTGGCAGCGAGGCGCTGCAGGGCGCGACGCTTCTCATTGACGGCGTGAATGGCGGCCTTCAGACGCTCGGGCGTAATCTTGATGCCGCACTCTTCCTCGATCTTGGCGGCGAGCTTCTTGACCTCGGCCTTCCAGGTCACGAGCGTCGACTCGTCGTGCACGTTGGGAATATCCATGACGTACATATTCTTTTGCGTGGCAAAGAACTCGTAGGCCTTCTTCTTGCCATCGCAGGTGTTCTCGCCTACCACCAGGTCGCTCGACTCGATGTAGGGGCAGACCTCGCCCAGCTTAAAGCCGGCAAAGCTCTTGATAAGCGGACAGGTGTTGCGCGGCAGGTGCTCCTCGACCTTATCGGTTGCCCAGTCGGCACCAGAGCACAGACCCACAGGGATACCGTCGCAGGCAAGCACGATCTCCTCGGGCACGTAGACGCAGAACGAGCCGACGATCTTGGTGGCCTCGCCGGCCTCCTTCTTGTCGAGCATCTCTTTAATACGGCCGCTGTGGATGTTGGTGGCGACAAAATCCAGGTAGGACGTGGACTTGGGGCGATTGTTCTGCGTCAGGAACATATCGCCGTACATCTGGCCCACGGCGCCCAGCAGCATGTCGTGGTCGGCAAGATTCATGCCGAGGCTCTCCCACATCGGATGGAAATCGAATTCTTCAGCCATGACGGTTCCCCTCTCGAACCAAAAATGAATAGCTACGGTATTTCTGCACGGTGGGTGGCGAAAACCCAGCCGTGCTCAAACCCGGAATTTTGGGGAACCCGCTTTGCGATCGATTATTTAGTTGTACGTCGTCTCTCCCGGAGCCGTGAACATACCTGCTCATATGCGGCTCCGAGCCATATACAGGGCGCGCGCGGCAACGCGACGCGAATATGTCATCTGCAGCACCGGCGCACCCTCCTTTTCTCGTCGAAGGTAACTATATCAACGGTTGTCGTCCAGACGAACACCGTTGACATTCGTACGACAGCGTCGCGTGCCGTCGTTTAATAAATAATTATCTGTGTTGACAAGAGTTTGTCATCCATCATTCGGCGAACGCCAAGACAAAGCCGCCGAGGCTTATATCCCCGACGGCATTACCCGGCGCTATCGACAAACCAAATGGATCTTACTCGCATCGAAGTGCATGCGCAGCGTCTCGCCTGCTTGCGGCAGCTCGTCGACAGGCACGCCCACCTTGTTGACCTTCCACTGCAGACGCGTTGGCGCATCGGCCCGCGGCACATCCAACAGCACCAGGCGCTCAAAACGCGAATCGCTCACGCGGGCCACATGCAGGTCATAGCTGTTGCGACCACGCTCGGCACGATTGTCCACATGGAAATAGCTCGCGCGAATACCCAGGTACGCAACGTCATCGGGAACCTCGCGACCCACGCTAAAGGTCATGCCCCAGTCGAGGGCCTCAACTTCTTCGTCGCCGATCTTGCGCGCCCGGCTTGTGTTCTTGCAGCCCGTCAGGCGCAGCGCAGCCAAGGTTTGCGGCCGGCGGAC
>CAJMRP010000155.1 GCA_905215765.1 uncultured bacterium | reverse complement strand
GACGGTCTGGGCCGTCAGCGATATCTCGGGCACGAGCACGCAGGCTGAGCGGCCAGCCGCGAGTACGCGTTCGATGGCGGAGAGGTAAACCTCGGTTTTGCCGGAGCCGGTGACGCCGTCGACCAGCACCACGTCGCCATGAGCGTCCAGACGGGCGCGCTCAATCTGCGCGAGTGCCTGTTGCTGGCCGTTGGTAAGGGAGACCGGCGCCTTGCCGCTTGCCGAGGACAGCGTGGTCTGCTCGCTGCATCCACGCCAGGCGCGGCGCTCCTCCACCACTACAACGCAACGTTTTTCGAGCACTTTAATGGTCGCAGACATACTGTTGTAGAGCAGGTTGAGGTCGCGCGTCGTAACCGGGCCGCACTGGAGCGCCTCGATAAGCTGGCGCTGGCGAACGGCAGTCTTGGGCGGCGTGTAGTCGAAACCCTCGGGCGTGAGCATGACCCAGCGGTTTTGAATAGGCTTGACGGCGGGGCGCTCAACGGCCCACACGCCGTCACCGCCCTTGACCACGCGCGGGCTTCCACCCGGGGGCAAGAACAAACGCAGGCACTCGGAAAGCGTTGCGACGTACTCGCGGCTCATCCAGCGTGCGATACGGGCAGCCTCGGCGGTAAAGAGCGGTTTGCTGAGGATGGCTTCGACGGGCTTAATGCGCGAAAGGTCGAGGGCGTTGTTGCCCTGCAGGTCTCCCAGCTCAGGCGCAATGTCGACGATATAGCCCGCGGCAGCACGGTTACCAAAGTGGACCAGGACCGTGGATCCGATCTGCGCCTCGTTGGCAAGGGACCGGGGGATACCGTAGGCGAATGGCTCGGACAGCGCACGGGTCGGGATGTCGAGGACCACGCTCGCGTAGGCGGCAACGGGCTCGGGCGCGGACTCGGGCTTGGCCTGCTCGGCCGAGCGGTCGGGCTTTTCGAGGGCCTGTTTTGGTTCCGGCGAACCAAACAGCGAAAGTTGCTCGGCCATGGCCCCAGCACCTCCTATCCCATACGTCTACAGAAACAAGAGCCCCGCTCTGAGTGAACGGGGCTCGGATACATACATTTGCGCAGCGATTACAGCGCCATCGTGCGGGCGCGGTCGATGCGCGCCAGGCAGTCGTCGCGGCCGACGAGCGCCATGGTCTCGCCCAGTGGAGGACTCACCATGTTGCCGCAGACGGCGACGCGCACGGCCTGGAACACCACGCGCTTCTTAAGGTCCATCTGCTCGGGAAGCGGCTCAAGCGCGGCGTCAATGTTGACAGCCGTCCACTCGTCCACGCCCTCGAGCGCGGCCTTGGCGGCATCCAGAATGGCACCCATGCCTTCCTTGGCCAGGCCCTTGTTGACGGACTTCTCGTCATACTCAAGCGTCTCGGCCGTAGCAAAGATGGGAGCGGCGACGGTCACGGCGTCGGCCGGCATCTTGGTGCGCGGCTTAACGATGGCAGCAAGCGCATCGATCCAATCCTCGCCGTACTCGACATTACCCTCGATAAGACCCGCCTCGTGCAGCTCGGGGACCATGATCTCATCGGCAAACTGAGCATCGGACATGCCATTGATGTACTCGGCATTAACCCAATCAAGCTTCTTGGGGTCGAAGGTCGCCGGGTTCTTGGAGATGCGGTCGAGCGAGAACTTGCTGGCCAGGACATCGCGCGGGATGATCGTGGTCTCGCCGTCGAGCGACCAGCCGAGCAGCGCCAGATAGTTGACGAAGGCGTCGGACAGGTAACCGGCGTCGCGGTACTCCTCCACCGAGGTGGCGCCGTGGCGCTTGGAGAGCTTTTTGCCGTCGGCACCCAAGATCATGGAGATGTGGGCGAACGTGGGCACGGGCGCGCCGAGGGCCTCGTAGACCATGACCTGACGCGGGGTGTTGGACAGGTGGTCGTCGCCGCGGATGACATGGGTGATCTTCATCATGGCGTCGTCGACGACAGTCGCGAAGTTGTACGTGGGCGTGCCATCGGAGCGGAAGATGACAAAGTCGTCGAGCTCCTTGGCATCGAAGGTCACCTCGCCGTGGACGGCATCGTGGATAACGACGTCGCCGCGGTCCTCGGGCACCTTGATGCGAAGGACGTAGGACTCGCCGGCCTCGATGCGACGGCGGGCCTCCTCGGGATCAAGATTGCGGCAACGGCGCTGATAGCCCTGGAAGGGGTCCTTGCGCTCCTGCGCGGCCTTGCGGTCGGCGTCGAGCTGCTCCTTGGTGCAGAAGCAGGGATAGGCCTTGCCCTCGTCCCAAAGCTTCTGGGCGGCCTGCTTGTACAGGTCCAGGCGCTCGGTCTGGGCGTAGGGGCCAAAATCGCCGCCCACCTCGGGACCCTCGTCCCAGTCCAGGCCCAGCCAACGCATGGCGCGCAGGATGATCTGCGTGTTCTCGTCGGTAGAGCGGGTGGGGTCGGTGTCGTCGATGCGCAGGATGAACGTGCCGCCGTTTGCACGGGCGAAAGCCCAGTTATAGATAGCGGTGCGGGCGCCGCCAATGTGCAGCTTGCCCGTCGGTGAGGGTGCAAAGCGGACGCGAACGTCTGATGCCATGGAAATCTCCTCGATTGCAGGATGGATGTCTAACCGCACTAGTATAAAGCATCAAAGCAACCTCCGCACAAAGGGCACCGACCTACTCATTGGGGACAGACTTAAATGACCAGTCATTGGACAACCTGTCGGCACTTAGGTAAGGGTGGTCATTTAAGTCTGTCCCCAATGAGTAGGTGCGGAAAGGGTGTGAATGTTTGATTTACGCGCTATGATGAGCCCTTGCATAGAGAGCCCGGCGGAATGGTAACGGTCGCCGGGACACGTTTTTGAAAGGACAATCATGTCAGAAGAACTTCGTTCCATCCCGCCCCAACACGGGTCCTTTGTTTTTACGTCGGAGTCGGTGACCGAAGGTCATCCCGATAAGATCGCTGACCAGATCAGCGACGCCGTCCTCGACGCAATCCTCGCCAAAGAAATAGAGCTGCAGGAGCAGGGCTACATTGCGCCCAACGGCGTGCCCGCCAACGTTGAGAACGTCCGCTGCGCCTGCGAGACCCTCGTGACCACCGGCACCGTCATCGTCGCCGGCGAGATTCGCACCCAGGCCTACGTCGACGTACAGGAAATCGCCCGCGGCGTTATCCGACGCATTGGCTATAACCGTGCCAAGTTCGGTTTTGACTGCGACACCTGCGGCGTTATGAGCCTCATCCACGAGCAGTCGCCCGATATCGCCCAGGGCGTCGACGAGTCCTTCGAGACCCAGACCGGCGCTACCACCGACCCGATCGACCTGATCGGTGCCGGCGACCAGGGCATGATGTTCGGTTATGCCTCCAACGAGACCAAGACCCTCATGCCCATGCCCCACTACCTGGCAAGCCGCCTGGCCGAGCGCCTGGCCGCCGTGCGTCACGACGGTACCCTCGCCTATCTGCGTCCCGACGGCAAGACCCAGGTCACCGTGCGCTACGAGGACGGAAAGCCCGTCGAGGTCACGACCATCGTCATCTCCACGCAGCACGCCGCCGAGATCGAGGACATGGGCAAGATCAAGGCCGACCTCATCGAGCACGTCATCACCCCGGTCATGGCCGCCGAGAACATGCCGTGGGATAACGCAGACATCTACGTGAACCCCACCGGTCGTTTTGTCGTGGGCGGCCCCATGGGCGACACGGGCCTCACCGGCCGCAAGATCATCGTCGACACCTACGGCGGCTACGGCCGTCACGGCGGCGGTGCCTTTAGCGGCAAGGACTGCACCAAGGTTGATCGCTCCGCCGCGTATGCCGCACGCTGGGTCGCCAAGAACGTGGTCGCCGCCGGTCTGGCCGACCGCTGCGAAGTCGAGCTTGCCTACGCCATCGGCGTTTCCAAGCCCCTCTCAATCATGGTCGACACCTTCGGTACCGCACATGTTGCCGAGGACAAGATCGTCGAGGCCGTAGAGAAGACCTTCGACCTGCGCCCGGGCGCAATCATCCGCGACCTAGACCTGCGTCGCCCTATCTACGAGAAGACGGCAGCCTACGGTCACTTCGGCCGAGAAGACGCCGACTTTACCTGGGAGAAGACCGATCGAGTCGAAGAACTCAAAGCAGCCTGCGGCCTGTAAGCTAACCCGAAAAGCTACAGCCAAAAATAACGCACCAAAAGAAGTACCGGCCCCAACCGGTACTTCTTTTTTATTTAAAGGCGGTTAAGATGAGCCTACCTGGGACATGGAATAAATCACAGGCCGATAAATTTTGCAGCAGAGCGACTCCAACCATGTATCCTAAGTTCCGAGGGCTTTAGTATTTGGTCGATCGCGAGTTCCGCACGAGCCGGAGGCCACTTAATGTGGCCTCCGTGCGAGCACGACTGGCCGAGCAGGCGACCAAATA
>CAJMRP010000154.1 GCA_905215765.1 uncultured bacterium | reverse complement strand
CCCCCAAGGCTCAGCCTGTCGCGCAGTCCGCGCCGTGGGAATCCGAGCAGGTGCCCTACGACGACGCTATGGTCGGCGGCTTCGCTGTCGATGCGAGCGGGGACGATCTGCCTCCGTTCGACGTGCCGGGTGCGGCGTCCGCGCCCAAGTCCGCTGCAACTGCCCCCAAAGAGGAGGGCGCTCCTGCAGCTCCCTGGGAGTCCAACCCCGGTGCGGGCAGCCCCTTCGGCCATCAGGGTGCAGCCCCGAGTATCCCGCAGACCGAGGACGAGGCCAAAGCCCTCATCCGCAGCGTCTTCGGCCAGTCCACCATCTTCAAACCGGTGGAGTAACCGTGCGGGCGGGTATGCTGCTCAAGAAGAGATCTCTTTGCCCGGGCGCATCTGTATTTCGGACATGTGCAACGCGGTGCCGCGTATCTCGCATTCGAGCAGACAGGTACGTGACGGTCGGCCTAGGATGCTGAGGTCGATACGATACGTCGCATGGCTGTCCGTGTGCTCGACTTGCTCGGCGTTGACGGTTGCTCCGATTGTCAAGAAAGCGCCTAGTTCGGCATCGACAATCTTGGAGTCCTTTATCTTGACCTTGAACTCTTGGTAGAGGGACGGGCTGTTGTAGTAAATGGTTCGAGTTCCGTCGGTGCACTCATCGGTCGCTTCCCATTTGACGACGGGCTGGTCCGAGCTGGCTATCAGCAGTTCTGCTCCAAAGGCTATAGCATGGGTGATGACAACCAGTAATGCCCAGCCGACAAAGAGATAGAGAACCACATATGCAACGGGGTGTTTTGAGCGGATGTTTTGGAGCGCGTCGGGGGCATTCATGGGGGCACCTCCAAATTGCTGTCTGTGACAATCAAATTATACCCTGCCATCATGAGTGCCGCCTCGAGCAGCGGTTCGGCATTTTGTTATCTAGCTGGATGCAGAAAATGTCGGATTCCGGCTCTACAAGATTTAGCTTTCAATATTATGCAGATGCGAATTATTCAACTTCGCATAATCTTTGGGTGCGGTTTGCACTCCAGGACATGTATATCGACTGAGGTAGCGTGTCCGCCCCGCTTGCTTGCCCCGCGCCGTGGTACGATTTTTGAGTTTGAAAGTCCCGCCGCGCTCCGGCTGCCCTTGCAGCTCGGCGTGCGGCCGCACGTAAAGGAGCCATCATGGCCGGTATGAACATGCAGCAGATGATGAAGCAGGCCCGCAAGATGCAGGAGCAGCTTGCCGCCGCACAGGAGAATCTTAAGTCCCAGACCGTCGACGCCTCTGCCGGCGGCGGCATGGTCAAGGTGACCGTTAACGGCGAGATGGAGCTCGTCAACCTCACCATCGATCCCGATGCGCTCGATCCCGAGGACGTCGATATGCTGCAGGACATGATCATGGCTGCCGTCAACGAGGCCGTCCGCGGTGTCAACGAGCTCGCCAACAAGCAGATGGGCGCCATCACCGGCGGCCTCAACATTCCGGGCATGCCGTTCTAAGACACGCATATATATGAGTGCGAATCACAGCCTGCAAAAACTGCTCGATGAGCTGGGCCGCCTGCCGGGCATTGGTCCCAAGTCGGCCCAGCGCATCGCCTATTACCTGCTCGAGGCCGATGCCGAGGAGGCCCGCCGCCTGGCCGAGGCCATCCTGGAGGTTAAGCAGGAGGTCCACTTTTGCAGCCGTTGCTTTAACTACGCCACGGCCGATGAGTGCTCCATCTGCCAGGACCCGATGCGCGATACCACTCGCATTTGCGTGGTGGGCGAGCCGCGCGATGTCCAGGCGATCGAGCGCACGGGCAGCTACCATGGCCTGTACCATGTGCTGGGCGGTGTGATCAGCCCCATGGACAAGATTGGTCCCGAGCAGTTGCACATCCGCGAGCTGCTGGCGCGTCTGGGCCACGAGGATATCCATGAGGTCATCATCGCCACCAACCCCAATATTGAGGGCGAGACTACGGCGAGCTATCTGGCCCGTACCATCAAGCCGTTGGGCGTCGAGGTGTCGCGTCTGGCAAGCGGCCTTCCCGTGGGCGGCGACTTGGAGTATGCCGACGAGCTTACGCTTGGCCGCGCCATCGAGGCCCGCCGCACGATTTAGGTGGCGAGCCTGCTCCTGCCGTATGTTTTCCTCGCGACGCACGGGGTAGTCATAATTTCCCCGTGCGACTGTGAGTTTGTTGTGCAACAAAGATGCTTCGTATCCGCTTATCGCATGGATGCTTCCGCTCGCATCCTTAATTTGTCCATTCGTCGCGCAACCTTTTTGGTTCGCTGATACACTCAAATATGGATTCGGATGAATGCGCCGCTCCCGAGCGGCGTGTTTTTGTTGGAGGAGAACGCATGCGGCCCGGTGGCACTCAGACAAAGCGCGGCGCCGCGGTGCGCATACGACGCCGACTGGGCTTGGCGCCGCGGGCGTACGCACTGCTGTCCTGCTCGCTGGTGCTGGTCATAGCTGGCGTTTCTGCCTATGGCATGACCGTGCCGTCCATGATGCAGGCGCATACCGCACGCGAACCGCGCGTGGGGCATGAGGTCAAAAGCGATCTGGGCACCACGACTGGATATGCTTGGGCAAGTGTAGTCGCGCATATTGTGTTTGGCACTGACGATGCGGACGGCGCCGAGGCCCCGGACAACGAAGTCACGCTTGCCAATGGCAAAACCATCGTGCTCACCAACACCAAGATCATCGATCGGTTGTCCAACAATAGCGTGGCGGCAACGGTGAATAAGGTCGAGCGGCAGAAGGAGCAGGACGCCCAGCAGTCCGGAAAGCCCGGTAGCTCGGATACTTCTGGCTCCGGCTCGGATTCATCGAGTTCGGGCGGCGGCTCTGGGTCGGGTTCCTCCACCGGAGGGTCTGGAAACGGCGGCTCGACGGGCGGCAACACTGACAACGATGCAAACTCCGGTGGCCTTTCCGCTGCTGAGGAAGAGAGCATTCACAGTTGGCTTGCGACCAAGTACAACATGCTCGACGGCTATGTTTCTCGTGCCAATGACGTGGTCTCGACCTATAACTCTACGGGAGATCCCAGACCGTGCGACAGCCTGGTCGGGGAGATGTTTGTCATTCGAGCCGAGTTCGGTCGTCAGACATTCTCGCCCCGGTCAAAGTGGTATCAGCAGTATGCCAATCTGTGGGGCTGTTACACCAACCTATGTCAATGGGTCGGCCATTACGGCGATGATGACGTCGCGCTCGGTAACTTCAACAATAACGTGGCGGCGCTTGCCCTATGATGACCGATCTTGCATCCACCACACCACAATCGCTCGGTCGCGATTCCATGGTCGGCCTGCGCCTGGCGCGTGTCGACGGGTTTGAGCCGGCCATTGCGCTCGGTCAGGACGAACTGCCTGCCTATCTGCGTCGTTTTACGATGCTGTTTGCCGACGATGCCACCATGTGCCGTGGCGGTATCGGCCGCGTGACGCGTGCCGTCAACGCCCAAGGCGAGGCCGTGGCACTCAAGCAGCTCATCTTGCCAGCGCGCGACGAATTTGATGACGATGTCGCCCACGAGGCGCTGGTCACCAAGTTCAAGGCGGCGTTTCGCGAGGAATATGAATGCCATCGTGCCCTTTCGGGCCTTAAGGGCTTTCCCCGCTTATACGGGTGGGGCGAGGTTGACGGCGTGCCCGCGATTGTCATGGAATGGGTCGAGGGCGAGACGCTTGCCCGCTTGCGTTCGCGACTCGCCGTGGACGATGCCGGACGTCTGTCGCCGCTCGTGGCGGCGCGTCTGGGTCGCGACCTGTTCGATTTGCTCTGCCGTATGAGCCTGGTGGGCGAGGGCTTTGTCCATCGCGATATCTCGCCCGCTAATATTATGGTGCGCACGGCGCGTCTACCGCTTGACCGGCAGCTTGCCGAGGGCACCTTTGACCTGTGCCTGATCGACTTTGGCTCGACGCTGGCGCTTGAGCCTGCGTCGGCCGTGGCCGGTACCGGCGGCAAGGCGTCGTTTACGGAGCGTTATGCCACGCTGCGTCGCGCGACGGTTGCCTATGCCCCGCCCGAGATGCTCACCGACGATATTCCCGACCTGCGCGCTTTGCGTATGTCGCCGGCGATTGACGTCTACGCCGCGGCAAGCACGGTTTACGAGCTCATTGCTGGCGTCGCGCCATACGAAGCCGCGCCGAGCACTTCGGGCACCTCGGGTTCGCGCAAAAAGACGCGCGACATCGCGAGCCCCTACCGTCTCAAGATGGACACGCGGCCCGATTATCCCATTGGTGCCCATGCGCCCGGTTGTGATTTGACTCAGCTGCTTCGTCGTGAGCCCGATGTGGCGCTCGCTGCGGCCGAGCAGGCCCAGCAGCTAGGGCTTGAGCCGGATTCCGAAGAGCTACGCGATGCGCTGGCGTTTGTCGATGCCCAGCTGTTCGACGTGGTGATGGCCTGCCTGTC
>CAJMRP010000153.1 GCA_905215765.1 uncultured bacterium | reverse complement strand
CGCGAGCACCGCGGCCGCGCCGGTGACGGCGGGCGTGTAGACGCGGGCAAAGCGCGTAATGAAGTTCTCGGTGCGTGCCTTCTTTTCGCTGGCATTCTCCACGAGCTCCAGGACGCGTGCGACAGTGGACTCGCCAAAGGGCTTGGTGGTGCGCACGCGGATGAGGCCCGTCATGTTGATGCAGCCGCTGATGATATCGTCGCCGGACTTGGCGGGGACTGACTCGCCCGTGAGCGCGGCGGTGTCGAGCTGGGTTTCGCCCTCGACGATGACGCCGTCGATAGGCACGCGCTCGCCGGGTTTGACCACGATCACGGTACCGACGGCGATGTCATCGGGAAAGACCCGTTCGAGTGTGCCGTCGGCTTGCTCGACGTTAGCGTAGTCGGGCGCGATGTCCATCATGGCGCTGATCGACTTGCGGCTCTTGCCCACGGCGTATGCCTGGAACAGCTCGCCGACCTGGTAGAACAGCATGACAGCGGCGCCTTCGGCCATGTGCGGGTCGGTATCGGGGAAGAGCACCATGGCAAACGCGCCGATGGTCGCGACGGCCATGAGGAAGCTCTCGTCGAAGGCCTTGCCGCGGCGGATGTTATTGAATGCCTTTTGCAGTACGTCGTAGCCGGCAATCAAAAACGGCACGAGGAACAGCACAAAGCTGGCGTAGATGTCGCCCGGGGTGCCGAATGCAGCGGTGAGGGAGCCGAGCTCATCGAGGGCGTACACCACGGCAAAAATGCCCAGCGCTACCAGGATGCGGTTGCGCTTATGCTCGAGTGACTCTTTTTTCTTGCGCTTCTTCTTTTTCTTCTTGGGGTCGGCGGTGGCCATGACTCGTATCCTCCCATTTGAATGTATGAACACTCGCTCATATAATTTCGCGAGCAAAGGCCGCGGCAAGCGCGGCCTTGCAGGTTGGCGTAAGCCTGGGCTAGAGAATGATCTCGCAGTCCGGCTCGGCGTCGGCGGTGAACTCTACAACGCGGTTGAGCACCTCGTCGAACTCGGCATCATCGGCCTCGAGCGTCAGCTTCTGGGTCATATAGTTGACGGACACGGATTTGACGCCCTCGAGCTTGGCCAGCTCGTCCTGAAGCTCGCGCGCACAGTTGGCGCAGTCGATCTCGTCGAGTTTAAACTGCTTTTTCATGGTGGGTTCCTTTCCCTGTTTTGCGGCTTGGGTGCAGGCCGCGCTGGTACCGTGGTTGGTTGCTATTCGCAGATATGGCTCATGCCCTGGTTGAGCATGGTGTAGACGTGATCGTCGGCAAGCGAGTAGAGGATGTTGCGCCCGTCGCGTCGGAATTTAACCAGGTGCGACTGCTTAAGCGTGCGCAGCTGGTGCGATACTGCCGACTGCGAGGTTTCGGTTGCCTCGGCGATTTCGGCCACGCAGAGCTCGCGGCCCATGAGGGCATAGAGAATCTTGATGCGCGTGGTGTCGCTGAAGACCTTGAACAGGTCAGCGAGGTCGTACAGCAGCTCCTCATCGGGAAGGTCCTCGGGCGAGCAGGTGGTGGGGACGATTGGCTCAGTGGCCTCGGTGTCGGGCTTCGTTTCATCAACGCAGACGCTCATTGCAATATCCTTTCATATGAACATGCGCTCATATAACTCACTTCCGATTATATGAGCGCATGTTCATATGTCAATACAATTTGCGATAATTTCGATGACTGCTTGCTGTCTCTGCGATTTTCTGTGGGTTAGGATGCATCGACACAATGCTCGCCAACATATTTCGAGATGTTCGGCCAGCATGCTAAGAAAGCCGCCTCGAGAAGCATTAGAGCTGTTCATATTTGTACTTTATCTTGTTAAATACCGTGAGAATCAGTTCTTTCTCTACGGGAGTTCCTGCAGAATCAGTTTTATCTAAAGTTATATTGAGCATTGCTGCAGCCAATCAGGCAAATCGGTGGCCGAATAAGTCGAAAAATGTAGGTGGACATCCGCAGAGACCGCCTTTAGAAGAGCGAATTCTCAATTAGATCAATAATCGCGTCGTCTTCCGCGCGGTTTTCATCGATTTTTGCGGACATTTCGCATTCCCATGGCCCATTGATTTCTTCAGCAAGGGCCCCAACGTGTTGCATGTCATCGGGTTCGGGCACATCGTTGATGCTCGGGTCATCAGCTTGCGGATATTGGCTTGCAATTTCGCGCTTGGTGGCCTCTTCTTCTTTGTGCGCCTCCAGGATGCGGCGACCGTATTCGAAGTAGCGCCGCAAGACAAATTGACGAAGATTTTCTTGCAGGATGGCGAAGTTATCCGGGAGTCGACCGGGCCAGATCTTCTCGCGAATGCGAATCGCTTCCATGACCCGTCTAAAAGCGGACTGTTTGAAAAAGGAATGACGACTAACTGTGATAACGGCATATCCCATGTTTCGCAGCGTGTTTCGGCGTTCCTCGTCAATTGATTGCTGCTCGGGCTCGTCGTGGTAAAAGCCGTTGTATTCGATATCGGTCATCGAATTTTCGAGCAGCGCGTCGAGGTAGAAAACCGTCCGTCGCGTTAGGGCGGCGTATCTTTTGGGGACTGGGATCGGATAATCCGTTTTGATGGCACGTATGGCTAAGCCACCCATTGACTTGGGCATTGTCAGCATCATGACAAACGCCGTTTCGAGTGGAGAGCGACAGCCTCCGCGTACATAAGAAAGTGCCTTAAGGGCTTTATTGGACCCACGATACCCTGATGCCTCTGAAAAGAAGGCTCTGAGTTCTTCAACGCTGGTTAGGGCTGGGCGCTCGCGATATTGAGTTTCGTCGGACGTTTCAAGCGCGTAGGAGCCGCAGATTTCAAAGTAATACTCAACGAGCTCAGTAAGGTTGAGGTCGGCTGTTGCTTCTAACGCGCACAGCTTGATATCGACGATGTAGACGTTCGGCTCGAGTTCTAGGTAGCTTTCTGCATCAAACGTATAGCGCGAGCAGTGGCAGATGCAGCCCTTACGGTGCCTTTTGGCATTATTGGAAAACGTCAGCACATGGATGCTTTCAGAATCGACATTCTTTCTGTTGAGCCATGCTCGCGCCGCTTCCAGGTCGGACGTGGTCGGCGCAGACACCCTGATCTTTTCCATAGGTAAGGGATCGATCGCGTAGCTTGCGAGCGAGTTGGCTGTTTGGTATACAGCGCGTGCCGTGGTATGTGACAGAACGATTCCCATACGCGCATGATGGCATAGCAGACGCCACATACGCTCGAAACTTCGGGCAACGGTATTGGGGCGCGGCTTATCTTCTGCAAACGGTGGGCTTTTGAGCTGTCGTATCGAGGGAGCAGCTTCGGCTGGGGAGGTTTCTGCCAGCTGCGCCTTTTTTGGTGAACTTTAGTTGCGAATTCGTAGCCTCTAAGCGTTTTTGCTGACCGTCCAGATGCCTCACCAACATAATTTGAGTTATTCGGCCTTATCCTAAATGAATGGTGCGATCGCAACGTCTTATTCGAATTGATTCAGGTAGATTAATGGGGCTTGGTTGCGAAATTAAGGCGACTACAGCGCTCGATTGCGGTTCGAGGGGCCTTGACTAGTGGTTCAGCTGGCCGAACAACTCGAAAAATGTAGGTGAGCAACCTGTCGACTGTGTGAAGCACGCGTATTTGCTCGTTTTGATGAAAACTAGGGTGCAGCCATAAGGCTGCGCCCTAGTTTACTACGCGCCGGTGCGCCCAGACAGATTGCGCTGTGACTGGCAGGCGCTCCCGCAGATTGATTGGTTATTTCGCAAACAAGTTCTTGAGGTTGAACTCGGCTTGGACGGTACGGAGCATGAGGTCAGTGTCGTCGAGGCCCAGATGCTGCTCGTTGGCGTCGGCGGCGAGGGTTCCACGGCGGCGCGCCCAGTTCTCGAGCGCAGCGGGCGCGGACTCGCGGGGGAGCGAGCGCACGTCGGCGTCCAGGCTGCGGCAGATCTGGCGCGAGTCGATGACGATAATCTTGCCTGTGCGGCGTGCCTCGGCGTAACCGTCCAGATGAATTTTGAACCAGCTGTCCTCGAAGGCGGCGTTGTGCGCCATATAGGGATACTTCTTTATGAGCTTGAGCAGCTGCTTCTGCAACTCCTTGTTCTCGCGGAACGGCTTTTTGCCGTCGATGTCGTCCCAGGTGATGTGATGGATGTTCGATAGCGGCACATCCTCGCCGCGGTAGATGTCGGGCAGGCCGCAGTAGTGCGCCTCGACGTCATGCGGCACGGCGTCGCTGGTGAGGTCCATGATCTCCCAGCCCACGTTGATGATGTAGCCGCGCTCGGGCGCGCGACCGGTGGTCTCGATGTCGATGCCCAGCACCGTGCCTTGGATAGGCTTGCGAGCATAGGCCACGCCGAGTGCGTCGCGGTCACCGCGGATCTCGCGCATAACGGACGCGGCGGTGCGCTTTTGCATCTTGCCGATGGCGGCGCAGGTGTCGGCGTCGGACAGGCCGCGCGAGAGCGTCGC
>CAJMRP010000152.1 GCA_905215765.1 uncultured bacterium | reverse complement strand
TGGCCGTTTAGTTCGTCGCGAGTTCCGCACGAGCCGGAAAGCACTTAATGTGCTTTCCGAGCGAGCCAGGACTGCCCGAGCAGCGAACTAAACGGCCAGACCCGCTCGCATGCTCGTCATCATCCCGAAAGCTAAATAAAAAGAAGGTGCGCCGGCTTTCGCCGGCGCTTAATAAGGGATCTAGTTGGTGCTCATTCGTTTTGCTGCAGACTCGACGCAGCTTGCCATCTCATCGACGTCGCAGACGTCTTCGAAGCGGACGGGCTTGGATTCGAGTTCGGCGAGCTGGGTCGGGGCGACCGTGTTGGTGGCCTGCTCGAGTACACGCAAAGCCTCAAAATCATCTTCGGGAACGTCGAGGCCCAGGGCGTCGCAGCAGGCGCGCGGGAACTTGTAGGGGCTTGCGGTCGAAAGCAGCACGCGGGCCTTGGCACCCTCGGCGGGAGCGACCTGCTCAAAGACGTGATAGCCGCAAGCAGTATGCGGATCGATCACGTAGCCGTTCGCATCCCAGCAGCTCTTGATGGCAGTGCGGACCTCATCCTCGCTGGCCCAACCGCAGCCAAAGACGCTCTGAATCTTTGTCAGTAGGTCGGCGGGAACCTCGTAGCGACCAGTCTGCGCCAGCTGCTCCATAAGTCCGGCAACAAGCTCGCAGTCGCCATCGGACAGGAAGTACAGCATGCGCTCCAGATTGGAGCTAATAAGGATGTCCATCGACGGCGAGATGGTCGTGAAGAACGGGCGGTTACGGTCGTAGACGCCGGTGGTCAGGAAGTCGGCAAGCACGTTGTTCTTGTCGCTCGCGACGATGAGCTTGGCGACGGGCAGACCCATACGCTTGGCATAGTAGCCGGCCAGGATATCGCCAAAGTTGCCGGTCGGTACGCAGAACTCCACGGCGTCGCCGGCCTCGATAGCGCCGGCGCGCAGCAGCTGCGCATAGGCGGCAAAGTAGTAGACGACCTGTGGCACCAGGCGGCCGACGTTGATGGAGTTGGCACTCGAAAGCACCGTGCCGGCGGCCTCAAGACGCTCGGCAAGCTCCTTATCGGCAAAGATGCGCTTGACGGCACTCTGGGCATCGTCGAAGTTGCCGCGGATGCCGCAGACGGCGACGTTATCGCCCTCCTGCGTGGACATCTGCAGGTTCTGGACGCGGCTGACCTTGCCCTCGGGATAAAAGACGGTGATGCCCGTGCCCGGGGCGTCGGCAAAGCCGGCGAGTGCGGCCTTGCCGGTGTCGCCTGACGTGGCGGTGACGATCATGATGCGCTCGGCGCCGCCGTCCTTGGCGGAAGTGCGGGCCATGAGGCGGGGGAGCATCTGTAGGGCGACGTCCTTGAAGGCGCTTGTGGGGCCGCCAAAGAGCTCCATCACATAGGTCTGAGGGGCGTCAGCGCCCGGCGCTGCGTCGAGTTTGACGAGCGGCGTAACCTCTTCACTCGCGAACGTGCCGCGGTATGCCTCGTCGACACACGCCGAAATTTCTTCGGCCGTGTAATCATTCAGTAACATTCCCAACACATCTTGAGCGATTTCAAAGTACGATTTATCTGCAAGCGAGCTGATATCGACCTGCTGGGTGCCAAGCTCGTCCGAGACAAACAAACCCCCGTCGGGAGCGATGCCGGTGCGGATTGCCACCTTACTTGAGCACGATAAAGTGCGTCCTCGTGTACTATGATAAGTTCCCATATAACACTGCTCCTCGGATGCCTTGGTCCCAATCGGTGAAACCATGGTATCAGAGCGCGCAAAGTAGGTTTGCAGAGGCTTTTTAGAAAGGTAACCTCCAGCCCATGATTAAGATTGCCAAGTTTGGCGGCTCGTCGGTCGCCGACGCCGAACACTTTAAGAAGATCAAGGCCATCGTCGATGCCGACCCGGCTCGCCGTTTTGTGGTGGTTTCCGCCTGTGGTCGCCGCTTTAAGGGCGACACCAAGGTGACCGACCTGCTCTACCTGGTTAACGCGCACGTTAAGTATCACGTGTCGTGTGAGGAGCTGCTCGAGGACATTGGCCAGCGCTACTTTGATATTGCTGACGAGCTAGGACTCACCTATCCCATCCGCGAGGAGTTTGCGGCCTTTGCCGAGCGCGCCCGCTCGGGCGGCTACTCTACCGAGGAGCTCGTGAGCCGCGGCGAGTACTTCACCGCTCGCCTGATGGCCGAGTACCTGGACCTGCCGTTCCTGGACGCCGCGACGGTTGTGGCGTTCCATCACGACGGTACGCTCAGCATGAACCGCACCTCCGAGCTGGTGCAAGAGTACGGTCAGCAGGGCGGCTTTGTTATGCCTGGCTTCTACGGCGCGACGCGCGAGGGCCAGATCAAGCTGCTCGACCGTGGCGGCGGCGACATTTCCGGCTCGATCCTGGCCAAGTGCCTAGGCGCCGACCTGTACGAGAACTGGACCGACGTTTCGGGCTTCTATTCTGCCGATCCTCGCATTGTGCCCGAGGCTCAGCCCATCGCCCGCGTTACCTACGAGGAGCTGCGCGAGCTTTCGTACATGGGCGCAAGCGTCCTGCACGAGGAGGCCGTGTTCCCTGTGCGTGAGGCGGGTATTCCGCTGGTCATCAAGAACACCAATGCACCGCAGGACCCCGGCACCATCATTAGCGAGACGGCTGATGAGGGCGAGGCGGAGCCCATCATTACCGGCGTGACCGGCAAGCGCGGCTTTGTCGCCATCAACGTCGCCCGCGACCGCACCAAGCCCCGTGTTGGCTTTATGCGCCGTGCGCTTTCGGTGTTCGAACGCTATGACGTCTCCGTCGAGCACATGCCCACCGGTGTCGACCGCTTTGGCGCCGTGGTGCAGGAGCAGGATGTGCACGACTCGCTGTACTCGCTCGTGGGCGACATTCAGCAGGAGGTCGAGCCGCTCGAGATCGAGGTTGTCGAGGGCCTGGCGCTTATCGCGACCGTCGGCCGTAACCTGCGCGGGCGCGCAGGTATCTCGGGTCACCTGTTTGGCATGCTTGGCCAGGCCGGCGTGAGCGTGCGTATGATTTCGCAGAGCTGTGACGAGATCAACATCATTATCGGTGTCGAGGAGAAGGACTTCGACCTAGCGATTCAGACCATCTACCGTGCCTTCTCCGACGAGAACGGCATTGTGAAGGTCTCCGATCTGGAGGTCCCCGCGCCGGTCGATCCCGCCCTGGCCACGCTCCACAAGTAGCTGCCATCCCGGTGAATTTTTGGGACAAGTGCCAGAAATCTACGGCGGGGCGTTTCGTTTCGGTTTCGTTTCGACGGGGCGGGTTTCGTGCCCGCCCCGTTCTTGTATACACTGGCAACAATAATCGGCCTGCTCGGCGTGCGGGCAAAAGCCACAACCTTTAAAGGGGGAAGCATGAAACAGTACACGGTTGCTATTTTGGGCGCGACGGGAGCCGTGGGCACCCAGATGCTCGAGTGCCTCAACGAGCAGGAGTTTCCGGTCGGTAAGCTCAAGCTGCTGGCGAGCGCGCGCTCTGCGGGCAAGACCGTTGAGTTCCGCGGCGAGCAGGTTGTGATTGAAGAGGCTTGCCCCGAGGCCTTTGAGGGCTGCGACATCGTGCTCGGCGCTGCCGGCGACGATATCGCCAAGGAGCTGCTGCCCGAGGCCGTCAAGCGCGGCGCCGTCGTGGTCGACAACAGCCACGCCTTCCGCATGGATCCCGAGGTGCCGCTGGTCGTGCCCGAGATCAATGCCGACGATATCAAATGGCATCACGGCCTTATCGCCAATCCCAACTGCGCGACCATCATCGGCCTGGTTCCCACGTGGCCGCTGCATCAGCTTGCCGGCGTGAAGCGCATGATCGTCTCGACGTATCAGGCGGCTTCTGGTGCCGGTGCTCCCGGTATGGCCGAGCTCGAAGCGCAGCTTGCCGCCCTGGGCCGTGGCGAGGAGATTCCCGAGCCGCGCGCTTTTGCCGCCCAGCTGGCGAGCAACCTGATTCCGCAGATTGGCGGCGTCAAGGAGGAGGGCTTTACCTCCGAGGAGATGAAGCTGCAAAACGAGGGCCGCAAGATCATGCACCTGCCCGAGCTGCGCGTGAACTGCACCTGTGTGCGCGTGCCCGTGCTGCGTTCGCACTCCGAGAGCATTACGCTCGAGTTTGAGCGCGACATCACGGTGAAAGAGGCCCGTGCTGCGCTGGCTGCTGCTCCCGGCGTCAAGCTGGTTGACGATATGGCTGCCGAGGATGCACACGACCGCTTCCCCATGCCGATGGACACCTCCGATCAGGATCTGATTTGGGTCGGTCGCGTGCGCCGCGACATCTCGAACCCCGAGGCTGCGCGCGGCATCACTTTCTGGTGCTGCGGCGACCAAATCCGTAAGGGCGCGGCAACCAACGCCGTCCAGATCGCTAAGCTGCTCTGCGAGTAGTGTGGCCTGTCCGGCGGGGGCCGGGCTTAGTTTTCAGAACGTCCTCGACCATGTGTGGCGCCTTGTCCTGCTCCTTCGGAGCCGCGGACAAGGCG
>CAJMRP010000151.1 GCA_905215765.1 uncultured bacterium | reverse complement strand
CGCGTGGCCGATGCCGCGCCGAGCATGCCGCGTCCGTCGCTCAGCCGTCGCCTTGCCGGTAAGCGCATGAGCCGTCCGGTACCGAGCGTGTCACTCAGTCGTCGTGACCTGCGCTTTTTCAATGCCTTCCCGCGTCTGCGCATCAATCGCTACGAAGGTGTCATTCGAGCAACTAATCTCCGCGACCGAGCCCGCGAGCTGTTCCGCCACTAGCCGAGACGGGCGCGCTCACGGCTTCCTTGCTCGCGTATTTCCCGTTCGTTTCGCGTCCGTTGCCGCGCCGTTTCCAAGATTGCGGCGCCGTTTCCATTCGACAACGCCGCGTTTAACAACGCCGTATCTGGTCTACACCAGTTGCCCCTCGGCCGCATTATGGGCGCCGACAACGTTCATGCGACCAAGGGAGAGCGAATGTACGATACGGGATCGACAACGTTTATGCTCATCTGCACCATGCTCGTGTTTTTAATGACACCGGGTCTGGCGTTTTTCTATGGCGGCCTGTCCAGGCGCAAAAATGTCATCAACACCATGCTCATGTGCTTTGGCGCCATTGGTCTGGTTGGTGTGCTGTGGATTGTTGCCGGCTGGTCTCTGGCCTATGGCGGCGACGGTTCGAGTCCGTTTATTGGAGGCCTTGACCAGCTGCTGTGCCTGCCGGTGCTCAACCAGGTGCTGCAGGCGGCTGAGGGCAATGCTGCGGACGGTGTCGTCTACCCTCAGATCATCAACATCGCCTTCCAGATGGCATTTGCCATGATCACGGCTGCTATCGTCACGGGCAGCCTGGCCGGCCGCGTTAAGTTCGGTGCCACGACGGCCTTCCTGGGTATTTGGCTGCTCGTGGTCTATGCGCCGCTCGCTCACATGGTTTGGGGCGGCGAGGGCTCCTTTATTGGCGATATCATCGGCGCGCTCGACTTTGCCGGCGGCGACGTGGTGCACATCTCGTCTGGTCTTACGGGCCTGATTCTCTGCTTAATGCTCGGCCGTCGTCGCGGCTTTGGCATGGTGAGCTACCGTCCGCATAACGTGCCGTTTGTGGCGCTGGGAGCCGGCCTGCTTTGGTTTGGCTGGTTTGGCTTTAACGGCGGCAGCGAGTTCAAGGCCGACGCCGTGGCGGCACTTGCCATCCTCAATACCGTGACGGCCAACGCGGCGGGCATGGTCTCGTGGCTTGCCGTCGAGCGCGTGCACACCGGTCGCCCCACGCTGGTGGGCGCCAGCACCGGTCTGGTTGCGGGCCTTGTGGTGGTCACGCCGGGCGCGGGCTTTGTCGAGCCGTGGGCGGCGCTGGTCATGGGCCTGATCGTATCTCCCGTCTGCTACCTGGCCATCAGCCATCTTAAGACCAAATTTGGCTACGACGATGCGCTCGATGCGTTTGGCTGCCACGGCATCGGCGGCATCCTGGGCGGCGTGCTCACGGGGCTGTTCTGCGTGCCGGAGCTCTCGTGGACCGGTAAGGGCGGCCTGTTCTACACGGGCGATGTCTCGCTGCTCATCTCGCAGATTTTGGGCATTGTGGTGACGGTCGCTATTGTACTGGTGCTCGACTTGGTGATCGCCGCGGTGGTCAAGGCGCTGTTCCACGGCAGCCTGCGCGTGGACGAGGCCGATGAGGCGCTGGGCATGGATGCGAGTCAACACGGCGAGAGCGCATACCCCTCGTTCTCCGGACTCGACTAGCAGCTTCCCCAAGCACCGCACCTTGCCGTTCAATCGTCGCTCACGTACTTAAGTACGCTTCGCTCCTCTTTCACGGCAATCTGCGGCACTTGGGAAACCTGCTAAGACCAGTCAGTTGAACTTTTTGATCTCTGAGGTTGGTTTGCGGCATTTGGAAAACCCGTGCCACATGAATGAGCAATTCATTTCTTTATTAAAGAGAGGAATTCACTATGAAGAAAATTACGGCGATCGTTCGTGCCGAGAAGCTTGAGGTTCTTAAAGACGCGCTGTTTGCTGCCGATGTTCGTGGCATGACTATTAACCAAGTGCAGGGCTGCGGCGCGCAGCATGGCTGGAAGGAATACGTGCGCGGCAACGAGTTACTTGTCAACACGATCCCTAAGGTACAGTTCACCCTTATTTGCGCCGATGAGCACGTCGATGGCAT
The DNA here is from genome assembly GCA_905215765.1 of uncultured bacterium. Classification (GTDB taxonomy): domain Bacteria; phylum Actinomycetota; class Coriobacteriia; order Coriobacteriales; family Coriobacteriaceae; genus Collinsella. The sequence goes on along the minus strand of CAJMRP010000151.1, from coordinate 2,410 downwards.
TGTCGACATCATCTGCAACGCCGCTCGCACCGGAGCCGTCGGCGATGGCAAGATCTGGGTCGAGCCGGTCGAGGAAGTCATCCGCATCCGTACCGGCGAACGCGGCCCCGCTGCGGTGTAGGACAATCTTTCGCCTGACGGGCGCGCCTCTCTTGGGGCGCGCCCGTTCTCGTCTACAATATCGTGCAGACGAAGGAGAGGCATGCCCATGATCAAGATGTTTGCGAGTGACTTAGACGGAACGCTGCTGAACGCCCTGCATGAGGCGGATGGGACCATCCGCCGTGCCATTCGCGAGCTGACCGAGGCTGGCCTGCATGTGGTTCCCGCGACCGGACGCTCGACGCTGCCGGTCGGCGAGCATGGCTTTACGGGCCTAGCGCTTGACGCCTGCTGCTCTAACGGCTCCATCGTGCGCGACAGTCATGGCGAGGTGCTCAAAACCTGGACCATCGACCCGCAGGTTACCGAGGAGCTGCTCAAGGCGTTCCCGGACATTTGCTTCGACTGCTCCACGCCCGACGGCATGTTCTCGAGCGGTTCGTTCGAGATGCACCAGGCGGGCTTTAAAAAGGACAGCCCCATCAAGCGTATTGTGATGCGCGGCATGCGTGCACGTGGCGGGTATCACGAGGAGCAGTATTTCGATCAGTCGATCGGCGACATCCTGCGTCACGATGTATGCAAGATTAACTGTCGCGTGACCTCGCCCGAGCTGGAGCGCGACCTTAAGGCGTATTTGGCCGAGCGATCGGACCGCGTGGTCAACGCGCCGTTCGATCCGGTGATGTTCGAGATCACGGACGTGGCGTGCAACAAGGGCGAGAGCGTGGCCTGGCTGGCGAGCTACTACGGCATTGCCGAGGATGAGGTCGCGGTTTACGGAGACGGCGGCAACGACATCGCCATGCTCAAACGCTTCCGCCACAGCTACGCGACCAAAAACGCAAGCGATGCCGCCAAGGCCGCCGCGAGCGCAACTATCGGCAGTTGCATGGTCCACGCCGTCCCCAAACACATGCTCGCCACCATGCGCAAGCAAAACTCTCGCACCGTCATCGAATAATGTGACAAAGGGACAGCCCCTTTGTCACAGGTGACGCTGGTCTCTTGAAATACGAACAAACATTCGCATATCTAACTGCGCTTTGATAGAATTGATACTGTTGGCGGCAGTTCCATGTGCCGGGCAACGCCCTCCATCTGATGGGAGGTGATGCCCATGACCGATCTGATTGATTTCGTGAGACTTCTGACCGCTTTGGTCTCGTTCTCCACGGCACTCGTCGGGCTTTCCGAGGCACTCAAGCAACGTTCGAAGCAACGTAAAAGGGGTCGCCGCCGCTAAGGCGTTGACCCCTTAATCCAAGCAACGGCGCTGCCCAGCTTTCCAGAACTTGGGCTGCCGTCGACACTATTCTACCCACGAATGATATTTTGAACAATCGGCAATGCTGCTCCAAAAGCCAGGCACAACTGGCACAACCTAGGCGGTCGCTGAATATGGCAAAGAAACTGTCCCTTTAACACATCCAAAATATTGCCTTTACGTGTTGATGCACACGGTGTGCAATAATACTCGCACTGTGCAATAGCGCACAGGCTGAGTAACAAGGAGGACGCTTGTCCCAGCTCGAAAAATGCGACCGCCGGTCCCTTCGCTCGCAGCGTGCCCTTCGCCAGGCACTTGCCAGCGAGCTTGCCGAAAGCGGTGACCTTTCGCGCATTAATGTCGCGTCGCTCACCGAGCGCGCTGGCCTTACGCGCCGCACGTTCTATTCGCACTACCGCGATATCCCCGACTTTATCAATCAAATCGAGGACGGCTTGCTGGCCGAGATCCGTGAGCGCATTGAGCTCATCACCGCAGCTCAGCTGCCCGATCTCTATCACAACATCGATGAGCTCGAGCCGGCACCCGGTTCGGTTGAGTTGCTGCGCTACCTTGCGGCCAACCGCGATTTAATCGGATCGCTGCTGGGCCCGGGCGGCGACCCCGCCTTTATTAAAAAGATCATCGATACCGCACGCGAGGCCGTGGTGCCGCGCGCACAGACGGGCATTTTGGGCTTGGCGCTGGGCACCTTCTTTGACTACTACGTCACCTATGTCGTGAGTGCCGAGGTCGGCATGATTCAGCGCTGGTTTGAGCGTGGGCTCACCGAATCGCCCGAGACCATGGCGCGTATTATGACGGTTATCGCTTTTGTGCGTCCCGGCGACTTATATGGCCAACCCATCGATATCAACGTGCCGGAATACGGCTTGAAGCTATTGAACCTGCAGCTCGAGGATGCGGCCGACACCGTCGCAACCGTCGAGTCCAACAACTAAGAGGAGAGACAGATGAGCAAACTCGTCGAGGGCATCAAGGACCGCATGGTCGCTGCCGCACGCGAGGCCGCGCCCG
>CAJMRP010000150.1 GCA_905215765.1 uncultured bacterium | reverse complement strand
GTGGACCTGACCCGCGTGAGCGTGCCGTTGGGCCTGGTCGCCATGGTCTACGAGGCGCGCCCCAACGTGACGGCCGACGCCGCAGGCATCTGCATCCGTACCGGCAACGCCTGCATTCTACGCGGCGGCTCGCTGGCCTATCACTCGTGTGCCATGATCGCCGAGCTGCTGGCCGATGCGCTCGAGGCCAAGGGCTTCCCGCGCGAGGCCGTGTCGATGATCGAGTCCACCGACCGCGAGGCCACCGGCGAGCTCATGAAGCTCCGCGGTATTGTCGACGTACTCATTCCGCGCGGAGGTGCAGGCCTGATCCAGCGCTGCGTGCGCGAGTCGCTTGTGCCGGTGATCGAGACGGGCACGGGCAACTGCCACATCTACGTGCATGAATCCGCCGACTTTGATAAGGCGCTCAACATTATCGTTAATGCCAAGACCCAGCGCGTAGGCGTGTGCAATGCCGCCGAGTCGCTGCTGGTCGACCGTGCTGTGGCCGATGCGTTTTTGCCCGCGGTCGTGACCGTGCTGCATGACCACGGCGTGCTGATTCACGGCGACGAGGCAACCTGCGCCGCATGCGCCGATGCCGGGCTTGTGGAGGGCGATGACTACGTCGCCGCGACTGAGGAGGACTGGGGTCGCGAGTACCTGGCGCTCGAGATGAGCGTGAAGGTCGTGGCAAACGAGGACGAGGCCATCGCACACATCAACCGCTACGGCACGATGCACTCCGAGGCCATCGTTGCCGAGGATACGGATGCTTGCGAGCGCTTCCTCGATGCTGTCGATGCCTCGGCCGTGTACTCCAACGCCAGCACTCGCTTCACTGACGGCGGCGAGTTTGGCCTGGGTGCCGAGATCGGCATCTCGACCCAAAAACTCCACGCCCGTGGCCCCTTTGCCGCCGAGGCCCTCACCACCTACAAATACAAGCTCCGCGGCACCGGCCAGGTCCGTCCCTAACGCCCGCGCAAACAAAAACCACCACAAAGGTGCCTGTCCCCTTTGTGGTGGTTTTAGGTGGCGTTGACGGTTAGGCCTGGAAGGTATCTCGGTCGGGGGCGAAGGACTGCATGGCCGCGATGGTGCGGTCAAAGAGCTCGGGGAGCTCCCAGCCCAACATCTCGGCGCCCTGCGAAATCACGTCGCGCGAGCAGCCGGCGCCAAAGCGCTTGTCCTTGAACTTCTTCTTGAGCGACTTGGTCGTAAAGTCCATAACGCTCTTGCTCGGGCGCATGATGACGGCAGCGCCGATCAGGCCGGTGAGCTCATCGCAGGCAAACAGGATCTTTTCCATCTGCAGCTCGGGCTTGGGTAGTGAGGTGTTGAAGTCCGACGTGTGCGTCTGGATGGCGCGAATGAGCTCGGGAGACGCACCTTCGCCCTCAAGAATCTCGGCAGCATAGATGGTGTGGTTCATGGGGTCGTCCTCATGCTCCTCCCAATCCAGGTCGTGCAGCAGACCGACGATGCCCCAAAACTCCTCGTTCTCGGGGTCGAACTCGCGCGCAAAGTAGCGCATAGTGCCCTCGACCGTCTCGCCGTGGATGATGTGGAACGGATCTTTGTTGTGCTCGTTGAGCAGTTCGAACGCACGGTCGCGGGTGATTCCGGCGGTAAGCGGCTCTGCCATAAGAGACTCCTTGTGCTCGTGGGTATCGATAAGAATGAATACTACTAGAACAAGAAAACCACCACAAAGGTGCCTGTCCCCTTTGTGGTGGTTTTTGGCGCGGATGGGTTAGTTGAGGGCGGCTTGGGCTAGGCGAGCTTCGGCGTCCTCCTCGGTGACGCCCAGGGCCACGGCGAACTCCTCGATGGAGCGGCGCTTGGCTTCCTTGAGTACGCGCATGTAGTAGGAGCTGGGCTTTTTATCTGCTTCCTCGGCCTGGCGAATACGGTGCATCATGGTTTTTGCCACGCGAACCGTCTCGGGCGCGCCCAGCTTGAGCTGCTTCTTAAAGTGCGTCTCCTCAAGTGAGCTGTTGCGCTCGGTAAAGGTGTCGCACTCCAGCTCGTCATAGTGGCTCAGCAGGTGCTCGGCATCTTGCTGCGAGATGGCGGCGTGCAAACGGTCGGCCTGCGCCACGGGGTACATGAGGATCGTCTGCGCATGTCCCTGCTTGGTCTCGAGCAGTAGCATGGGCTGCGGTGTATCGTCCCTAAAACCGACGACGGTGCAGACTCCCTGACCCGGATGAATGACGTGTTGACCGATTGAGAACATGCTACCTCCAACTTATACGAATTTACGTATCTCTAGAATAACACGCTGACGTGCGCAAACCCTTACTTTATGCAGGAAAAGCACACAACTCTGATAGGTAAGAGTATTCGATAACAGGCGCAGCTCATTCACACCTTTATGCATTTTCAACGCCTGCATAATCTGCAGGCAGACCGGCATCTTTGAGTGACTCCATACAAGCTGTAGTCATTTTTGTGCATATGCAATATCTATTAGCTTTACCCTGCGACAGTGCCCGTCGCTTGTGATAGAGTGCTACAAACTCTGGCTTTTGCCCTACGAGTGACCAAGAGCTCGGGGGCTTTAACACAAGGAGGATCTATGCCCGAGAAGATTGAAGAGCTGGTACGCGCTGCTCTTGCTGCGGCCCAGGAGGCCGGCGCCCTTTCCGAATTTGAACTTGACGATTGCGCTATCGAGCGACCGGCTGACACTTCTCATGGCGAGTGGACCTCCACCATGGCCCTGAAGTCCGCCAAGCTGGCTCACTGCGCCCCGCGCAAGATCGCCGAGGCCGTCGTTGCCCATATGCCCGAGGACCCCGCAATCGAGAAGGTCGAGATCGCCGGCCCTGGCTTCATCAACTTCTACCTCTCCGTTGCCGTCAAGAACGCCATCTTTGGCGAGGCCCGCGAGAAGGGTATGGATTTCGCTAAGTCCAACGTCGGTGGCGGCCTGAAGACCCAGGTCGAGTTCGTCTCCGCCAACCCCGTCGGCCCCATGCACATCGGCCATGGCCGCTGGGCCGCTCTGGGCGACTCTCTTTGCCGTGTTATGGACCACGCCGGTTACGTCATCCAGCGTGAGTTCTACATCAACGACCACGGCTCTCAGATGAACACCTTCGGCAACTCCATCAGCACGCGCTATATGCAGCTTGCCGACATCATCGCCAAGCAGGGCGTGGATATCGACGAGGCTCACAAGCTGCTGATCGCCGACCGCGACGCCTTTGTTGCCGACGAGAACGACGAGCACCCCGAGACCCATCCGTATCAGGACAACTTTGCCGAGACTCTGGGCAAGGACTCCTACGGCGGTGACTACATCATCGACGAGGCCGCCGAGTTCTGGCGCACCGACGGTGATAAGTGGGTCAACGCTGATCCGCAGGAGCGCATGGAGAGCTTCCGCGAGCGCGGCTATGTAAAGATGGTCGACAACATGCGCGACCTTTGCCATGCCGTTAACTGTGACTTCGATCGTTGGTTCTCCGAGCGCTCGCTGTATGTGAAGGACACCGAGGGCGAGACCGCCGGCACCTCCGCCGTCGACCGCGCCTTTGAGAAGCTCGACAAGATGGGCTACCTCTACACCAAGGACGGCGCCCTGTGGTTCCGTTCCACCGATCTGGGCGACGACAAGGACCGCGTTCTGATCAAGTCCGATGGCGAGTACACCTACTTCGCCTCCGACGTTGCCTATCACTGGGATAAGTTCCAGCGCGTCGACCACGTCATCGACATCTGGGGCGCCGACCACCACGGCTACATCGAGCGCGTCCGCTGCGTCTGCGACGCTCTTGGCTATCCCGGCAAGTTCGAGGTTCTGCTGGGCCAGCTCGTCAACCTGCTGCGCAACGGCAAGCCCGTCCGTATGTCCAAGCGCAAGGGCACCATGGTGACCCTGCAGGAGCTCGTCGACGAGGTCGGCTCCGATGCCGCTCGCTACACGCTCATCTCCAAGAGCTCCAACCAGATGGTCGACTTCGATATTGAGGCCGTTAAGAAACGCGACAACTCCAACCCGGTGTACTACGTGCAGTACGCTCACGCCCGTGTGTGCTCCATCCTGCGCCGTGCCGCTGACGTTACGCCCGAGCAGGCTGACGAGATGGGCATGAAGGCCGTCGCCGCCAAGGCCATCGGTGAGAACGTCGATTACTCGCTGCTGACCGACCCGACCGAGCTCGCCCTTTCGCGTAAGCTCAACGAGCTCACCGACCTCATCGCCAGCTGCGCTCGCGACCGCGCCCCGTTCCGTCTGACGCACTTTGCTGAGGAACTCGCCGGCGACTTCCACAGCTTCTACGCTGCCTGCCAGGTTCTGCCGAGCGAGGGCCGTCCCGTCGACCCCGAGCTTTCGCGTGCCCGTCTGGCCGCTTGCGACGCCGTCCGCGTGACGCTCGCCCTGGTGCTCACCCTTGTTGGCGTTTCCGCGCCCGAGCAGATGTAATCTGCGAGTCATTTGACCGTACAGACTTGGTTTAACTAAGCCTTGAAAGCCCGATCTCCCACTGAACTGCGCCCCAAATCTTGGACGCCCTAAATAGCGACTAGGCCGCGAGGG
>CAJMRP010000149.1 GCA_905215765.1 uncultured bacterium | reverse complement strand
TCGATTTCGTTGGCAGCGTATTGGGCCATGGAACATCCTCGCACTCAATCTGGGCGTGGTGTCCGCACGCGTATGGCTGCGTGCCGCCTCATGGTCAAATAAAAACAGGGCGCACCGGACCCCCGGCACGCCCCGCTACTGTAGCAACAACCAGCGTTGCATCGCAATCCAGCATAATAAAGTGTCAAACTGGAAGACCTCGATGTTCCGACGGCGTTTACGTGGCTGAACTAGATCAACTTAGTTGATTCCAGCTTTTCGATGATCCAGTCGTTGGCTTTGATGACCGGGCGGCGGAAGACGACGCCCAGTGCCAGCGACGGAATCAGATAGCTCGCCAGAATACCCAGCTCAACCCAGTACTCCATATGATAGGCACCGGCCATGGCGGCGTGCATGGCGTTGATGCCGTGAGTAAACGGCAGGAACGGATAGATCGCTTGGAACACGGGGCCGGTCATCTCGATGGGGAACGTGCCGCCCGAACCGCCGACCTGCATGACCAGCAGCACGACGGCGAGCGCCTTGCCGATATCGCCAAACGAAACCGTAAGCGTGTAGACGATATTGGAGAACACGAGACTCGCGACCCAGCCCGCCAGCACAAACTGCAGCGGGTCGTCGCACTGGATGCCAAAGAACAGGATGTCGCCCGCGCACACGAGCGTTGCCTGCAGCAGGGCCAGACCGCCAAAGAACAGGTAACGGCCCAGGTAGATCTCGTGCAAGCGCACGGGGATCAGCTCATTGATGAGTTCGTCGTCAACCGAGACCTTCATCATGGCCGCCAGCACGATCGAGCCGACCCAGAGCGACAGAATCGTGTAGAACGGTGCCATGGCCGAACCGTAGTTGCGGATCGGATAGACCGGCTTGCGATCGAGCGCGACGGGGCCGGAAAGCGACACGGCCAGACCCTCGGGATCATTGCCGATCATCGTCTTGATCGTAGCGAGGTCATCCGACATCAAGGCGCCGTCGAGCTCGTCCTTAAACGCGCTGATCTTGTCCGACGCCTCGCCCAGCTGATCAGAGGCCTTGTTGACCAGCTTTGCAGCCTTGGAGAGGCCCTTTGCCAGCGAACCGGATGCGTCGGTCAGGCCGCCTACGGCGCTATCCAGGTCGCCCGAGATGCCATCAAGCGAGTCCAGAATGCCCGAAACCGTCTTCTTGAGCTCCTTGGCCTTAACCGAGAACGTGGAATCGTAATCGGATTTGGCACCCGCGATGCCGGCCTTGGCATCAGCGATGGCCTGATCGACCTCGGCACGCGAGTTGTTGACCTCGGCCATGCTATCGGAGAGAGACTTCGCGGTAGCCGCCAGATCCTTGGCATTGTTGCGGTACTCAACGGCGATTCTGCCCAGCGACGTCGCGGCGGACTTGAGGCCGTCCTTCAAATTCTCATCGCTCACCTGGTCGGCAAGGCTGCGGAGCTGATCGGCCATCGCATCGATATCCTTGGCGCGCGCATTGAGGGCCGCAGCGGCATCGTTGAGTTGGGACACCGTAAGGTCGACATGCTGGTTTGCGGTGTCGAACGCCTTCGCGAGCTCGGCAGACACATTGTCGAACGAACCCGCACTTCCATCGATTGCGGCATCGATGGCATCGTTTGCCGCCTTAAGCGCTTCTTTGGAATCATCGATGCCGCTTTTGGCATGTTCCATGAGCTGCTTTGTCGACTCATCGACGGCACCGGTCTGCTTGAGCATGCCGCTCGCCGACGTCAGCGAATCGGACGTGGAGCTCAAAATGCCCGCCAGCGACGAAGCATTTGCCTGAACGTCTCGCAGGTCCTCAATCGAATCGCCAAGCGTCGAGGACAGGTTGGCGATAAAGTTGCTGACCTGGTCGGTGCTCATGTAATCGAGCAGGCTGGACACCGTCTTAAGACCGATGCTCGTAATGGTCTCGGTAAAAGTTTCGTTAACCTGGCTCTGAACGGCACTCGAACCCTTCTCGGTCACGATCTGCGCAATGGCGTTGGCCTTCTGGTTCTCGTAGAACTCGATATCGGCATGCTTCACGTCGGTCGAAAAGAGCGTCATCATATCGGCACTAAACGTCTTAGGGATAACGACAGCCGCATAGTATGCGCCCGATTTGACGCCCTCGATGGCCTTTTCTCGATTGTTGAGTACAACCCAATCGAAGCTCTCGTTGCCGCGCAGGGTGGCGGTCACGTTTTCACCCACGTTGACCTCAACGGGGATCAGATCGCTCTCGTAACCCTCATCGGTGTTGACCACGGCGATCTTAAGATTGCCGGTGTTGCCGTACGGGTCCCAGCTGCCGGCGATGTTAAACCACGCGTACAGGCACGGTACGATAACGAGGCCCATCACGACAACCAAGCCGATCACGGAGCGAGACACATTTTGGACATCGCGCTTAAACAGATGCAGGATGTTCTTCATTTATGCCTCACCTCCTTTGGAGTGCTTGCCAAGCGGAGTGGCATCTCCATCATTTGTGGCTGTACTGTCGCTGTCCTGAGATTTATGGTTCGAGCCTATATGCGGCAAGCGGCCCGTGGACTGATCGCCGCCCTTGGCACCACGCTCGCTGGCGTTGAGGCCAAACATGTGGCGGGCGGCAGGAATGGCGGCCGTGTGTTCGCGCATCTCGCGACGCAGGTCCTCATCCGAAAGCGCCGAGATGCGCATCTGGGTATTGAGGCTCGCGCGGATATATTCGATATTGATAAGCCAGCCGCAGATGGCAATAACCGAGATGATCCAAATGACAAGCAGGATGATCTTGCCGTTATTGTCGATATCGAGAACCGTCGACAGGACAAAGAGCAGGACCTGAACGCCCACCACGGCGGCAAAACCGCCCTTGATGTAGTACGGGTAGCGATGTTCAAAGGCGACCGCATGATCGAGCAGTTCGCGACGGTACGAATCGGAATCGAGCATGACACGCATGGCCGTGCGCAGCGAGTAGCGCTGGCGCGGCAGGTCGTTGGACTCGCAAATCATCATACCGGTCGTGGAAAGCTGTTTATCAAAGAGCAGGTTAAGGTTGAGCAGCAGCGGACGCAGCTGCAGGCCGATAAAGAGCGCCACGATCAAGAACACGCCCAGAATGCACAGGTTAAACAGGTAGTTGAACGAATACATGCCGCCGACCGTCTCGCGCAGCAGATTGATGCCGTAGGTAAAGGGCAGCAGCGGGTGCAGCCACTGGAAGAAGCCGGGCATCATCTCGATGGGGTACATGCCCGACGAACCCGGGATCTGCACGATGACGAGAATGACGCCGATAGCCTTGCCGATATGCTTAAACGTGGTGGACAGCGCATAGATGATATTGACGTAGGTGAACGAAATGGCGATGCCGCCCAGCACGAACAGCAGCGGGCTGACGCACTGCACGCCAATCACCAGATCGCCTACCGTAACGATGATGGCCTGCAACGCGCCCAGGATCACCAGGAGCAACCAGCGGCCAAAGTAGCCCTGACGCGCGGTAAAGCTGCCGATGCCTTCGCGGTCGACCTCGAGCTTGTAGATGGCGATAAGCACGTAGCCGCCCACCCAAAGCGCCAGGTTGGTATAGAACGGGGCAATGCCCGAGCCGAAGCTCTTAACCGGATAGATCGACTTGGACGCGAGCTCAACCGGAGATGCCATGAAGTCTGCGACGTCATTGACGTCGACGCCCATCAGGTCGGCCAGCTCGCCCATGGACTCGGAGGTCTGTAGCGCCGCGATGTCGTTGGCGGCGGTTGCGAGCTTGTCCTGGACCTTGGCAAGCGAGGAATCGGTCTGGGACAGCGTGGTCTTGGCCTGGCCGAGCGTAGCGTTAAGTTGGGCCAGCGTGCCACGCGCGCTCGCAATCGTGGGCGTAAGACCCGATACGATTCCCGTCAGATCACCCGAGACGGCAGCAAAGGAATCGAGCGCGCTCGAGGCCTTCGGCAGCGCGCTTTGGCCCAGGTTCGTTTGGGCCTGGCCAAGGTTGGTCGCACCGGCCTGAATTGCGTTATTGATAGCATCGCTGGCGCCCGATACAGCCGCGGCGTCATTTGCCATGGCGCTCGACTGCGCAGACAGACCGTCCTTGATGCTCTGAAGCTTTTCATTCTGCTCTCGAAGCAAATCGATAGTCGATACAATGCGCGCGTCAATTTCCTCGGAACCTGTCGACGTGTCATTGGCGAGAATCTCCAAGTGCCCGATAACGGCCTTATTGTGGTCGATCGTCGCTTGGAGAGACTCGAGCGAATTGTCGATACGGGTGGTCGTAGATGTGACCGTGCCCGTCAGCTTGCCGATGGCAGCGTTCGCAGAGGCCGACGTCTTGGTGAGCGCAAGGCTGCCCTCCGAGAGCGCCTTGGAGAGCGAGGCGATAGAGTTGCCCGCCGTAGTGCGGGCCTCGCCCAGCAGGTCATTGCCCTGGGAGATCGCCTGCGTCAGTGACGGCGCCTGACCCTGCAGGCCGGCAAGTGCCGCATCAGCCGAGGCGATAGCACCACTCGTCTTATCGATGGCGTCATTCATGTCGCCAATCGAATCGCGCACCTCGCCCAAGGTATCGGATGCCTCGGA
>CAJMRP010000148.1 GCA_905215765.1 uncultured bacterium | reverse complement strand
CATGGATGCCGACCGCATCATCGTCCTCGACAAGGGTAAGGTGGTGGGAGATGGGACCCATGACCGGCTGATGAAGGAATGCGGCATATACAGGAACATAGCGATGTCCCAGATGACGGGGGAGGGACCGGAATGAGTCCTCCAGGACCTTCCGGCGGCCAGACGCGGCCCAAAGGTCCCAGATGGGCCGTGGGCGAGAAGCCGAAGGATCTTAAAGGGACCATGGTCCGTCTCTTGCATTACATCGGGAAATACCGCCGCGACATAGCGTTCGGCGTGGTGTTCTCCATAACCGCCGCGGTCCTCACCCTCATAGGACCGCAGTATCTGGCACAGGTGACCGACCTCGTTTCCGGATCCATATTGGGAGGGACGTCCCTCGATCTGGGCAGGATCGGGGGGATATGCCTCGTCCTGGTATTCATCTACTCTGCGAGCGTCATCTTCTCCACATGTCAGGAATACCTGATATCGGCCTCTTCGGAGAAGATAGCCAACGTCATGCGCGACGACCTGTCCAGGAAGATAAACCGCGTCCCTCTGGGATATTTCGACAGAAGCAGCACGGGCGACATAATGAGCCGCCTCACCAACGACGCGGATACCGTCGGGAACACCTGCAGCGAAAGCATCGCCCTCTTCATCTCGTCCATAACACTGGCCGCAGGTTCTGTCGCGATGATGTTCTACACCGACCCGACCCTCGCCGCGATATCGATCGTCCCGACAGGGGTGGGATTCGTCCTCATGTTCGTCCTCATAAAGAAGTCCCAGAAATACTACAGGAGACAGCAGGGGGACCTCGGGGCCATGAACGGTCTGGTGGAGGAGGTCTATTACGGCCACGACATCGTGAGGGCATACAACGGGGAGGCGGGGGCCAAGAAGAGGTTCTACGCCATCAACGACAGCCTCTACACGAGCGCGTTCTACGCCAGGTTCATGACGAGCCTCATGCCGCAGATGCTGAACTTCATCAGCAACATCGGTTACGTCATCGTCTGTATCTTCGGGTCCATGATGGTCATCGACGGAAGGATCGGATACGGCGTCATCGTGGCATTCATCGTCTATGTGAACCAGTTCACAAGACCCATACTCATGATATCCGAGTCCCTGACCTCCATGCAGTCGGTGGCGGCCGCCTCGGAACGCATATTCGACTTCCTGGACGCCCCGGAGATGGGGGACGAGGGTTACAAGGACGTATCTGTCGCAAATGTAAGGGGGGAGGTGGAGTTCAGGGACGTGCATTTCAGCTACGTGCCGGGAAGAGAGGTCATCCACGGATTCTCTCAGAAGGTGGAGCCCGGACAGAAGGTCGCCATAGTCGGCCTTACCGGGGCGGGAAAGACCACCATCGTCAACCTCCTGATGAGATTCTACGAGACGGACAGCGGGGACATCCTCATAGACGGGATACCCACGAGGTCCATGACCAGGTCCCAGGTCCACGGACTCTTCTGCATGGTCCTGCAGGACACGTGGCTCTTCAACGGGACGATCAGAGACAACATAGCTTACACCAAGGAAGGGGTGTCGGAATCGGACATCAGGGCCGCATGCAGGGCGGCGGGGATAGACGATTTCATAATGGGTCTGCCGGACGGGTACGATACGGTACTTACCGACGGCATGAGGCTGTCCGCCGGACAGAAACAACAGATCACCATCGCAAGGGCCATAGTGCGTGACGCCCCCCTCCTCATCCTGGACGAGGCCACGAGCTCCATTGACACGCGTACCGAAAAGCTCATCGAGCGCGGTATGGACCGCATCATGCGCGGACGCACCACGTTTATGATTGCGCACCGCCTGTCCACCGTCCGCGATGCCGACGCCATCATGGTCCTCGAACACGGCCGCATCATCGAGCGCGGCACGCACGAAGAGTTGCTCGCCCAGCACGGCGAGTACTGGCAGCTGGCGCATGGCTTAAAAGAGCTGGATTAACCCGTTCGAGCACGATGCTTTGATCCCTCCGTGCCCCTCACCTCGCCTCAAACCATCACAACATTCAACGTTTTTTACCAAAATCGGGAAAAGCATCGAATGTTGTGATGGTTTTTCTGCCACTCGACCGGGTGGAATCGCTTTCTTGAGCGCGAAGGTGTGCGGATCCGTGGGCAGGGGAATAAGGTTGGTTATCCGACTCCATTGGAGGGCTCATGGACCTGCCGATCGTCCTGTCCCATAAGACTGCCTGGCTGTACCACAACGTGGCGCGCCCGTTCGAGCCGCTCTCGCGAGCAAGCAGTCTATACGATGAGGACTCGCTTGCTAACGAGGCGGAGCCGACTGCGGGCCTGTCCAAATTGGGACTCGATGCCAAAGGGCTGAGGGCTTCAACGGCAGTTGGGATCGTTGCCGATTATCTGGTCTCGCTTGGTATTCCACGAGAAGAGCTCGATCATATCGATACGCTCGTCAACTTCGATTTTGAGCGCTCGACGCCGGCTGGATTTAGGTGCCACGTGTTTGGAGCGCCGGTACCTCCAAGCCATCTTATCGAGGTGGCAGAGGGCCTTCTAGTGGTTGATGAGGTCATGTGCTTTGTCCAAGCGGGTTCGTGGATGAGCGAGCCCGAGCAGCTGGAATATGGGTATGAAATCTGCGCCCGATACCATTTGAATCATCTGTCGACAGGCGATTATATCGAGATGGGGCAGAGGTATACCGTTGCCGACTTGATTGCTTATTGCAATGAGAACCGATCTCGTCAGGGGGCTATACGCGCGGTCGCCGTGCTCAAGCGGGTGCACGATGGCGCGCGATCGCCCATGGAGACGGCCACTGCAATCATGGTCGTAGCAAAACGTTCCCAGGGAGGGCTGGGATACGCCAAGGTTGAGCTCAGCCATCGGGTCGATGTTCCCAACGAATTCAAGTATCTCGCAAAGGCCGGGTATTTCGAGATCGACGTATATGCGCCTGCGAGCGGTACGGGGATTGAATACAACGGCTCTGACCATCTTGATAAACAGCGCAGCGCGTCGGATGCGGAGCGTATGACCGTGCTGAGCGCGCTGGGCTTTAGGATGATCGTCCTCACCGGGACTCAGTTTGCCCATCAACTGCAATTGCATCGGGCAATGAATGCCATCGCGCTCGCTATGGGCCTTAAGTGCGACCGAAGCGAAGCGTTCCAGAAACGTCAGAACGACCTACGAGAATTCGTGATTCGGCACTGGGACGGCGGCCTTTAGGGGTGTTTCGGCCCTTCTACGGGGTGCCGTGGGCAGGCAGACCATCACAACATTCGACGTTTTTCGCCAAAATCGGGAAAAGCATCGAATGTTGTGATGGTTTGTGTGTTGAGGATGGGCTTGGGAAGCCGGTTTTGCTCGAAGCGACCTGTCCTGTCGTACGGGTGTCGGCACGATTCTCTCGTGGGGTATTATGTTTTCCGAAGAATAAAACGCCGCGTGAGGGAGGGCTGCGTGGACGGGCACGTGCAACATGACGGCTTTGGCCGCGATATCAACTACCTGCGCATTGCCGTTACCGACAAGTGCAATTTCCGCTGCATTTACTGCATGCCGGCCGATGGCGTGGCGCCCCGCGCGCATGACGAGCTGCTCAACGCCGAGGAAATCGCCCGCTTTGTGCGCTTGGTGGCGGGGGAGGGCATTCGCCGCGTACGCCTGACGGGCGGCGAGCCGCTGGTCAGCCGCCGTATCATCCCGCTTATTCGTGACATCCGCGCGATCCCGCAGATCGAGGACATCTCGCTCACCACCAATGGCGCCCTGCTGCCCAAGCTGGCGCCGCAGCTCAAAGATGCCGGGCTTAACCGCGTCAACATTTCGCTCGACACGCTCGACCCTACGCTCTTTGGAAAGATCACGCGTCTGGGTCGACTCGAGCAGACCATGACTGGCATCGACGCGGCGCTGGCTTGGGGCTTTGAGCCCGTTAAAGTCAACTGCGTTGTTGTGCGCCGGCTCAACCAGGATGTGGCTGCTCTCGCGCGGCTCACGTTCGACCGCCCCATCCATCTGCGCTTTATCGAATACATGCCCATTGGCGACGAGCGCACGAGCTCGCATTGCGCTGTGGACCCGCATGCGCCCGCGCTCAATCCCGAGCTGTGGGACGCGAGCGATACCGTGCCGAGTGACGAGCTGCGGGCGCGCATCAATGCCGGGGCCACCGCGACGGGACTGGGCGAGCTCGAGCCGCTCGACATCAACGACGCTCCTGCCGGCGCGGGCCCTGCGCGCTATTGGCACTTTCCGGGCGCGGCGGGAACGGTCGGCTTCATTAGCGCCATGTCCAATCATTTTTGTGCGAATTGCAACCGTCTGCGCCTGACGGCCGATGGCAACGTGCGTCCGTGCCTGTTTAGCGATGCCGAGTATTCGGTGCGTGAGGCGCTGCGCCGTGGGGATGATATGCGGGTACTTTCGATTTGGCGCGATGCCGTGGCCCACAAACCGCAGGAACACGCGATAATTGAGGGCACGCAACGATTTATGTCCCAAATCGGAGGATGATCATATGGCCAAGAGCAGGTACGCCGATGCCACCAAGGCCGCTCGCAGGGCCGCGATGTCTGCCCACAAAGTCACGGCTACTGACAGCAACGCCGACGCGCCCGCGCAGCCGTCTGCCAGTGCT
>CAJMRP010000147.1 GCA_905215765.1 uncultured bacterium | reverse complement strand
GAACGCACGGATGCGGCAAGGGCGCGAAGCTCGTCCTCGGAAGGCTGCTCGCTGGTGAGGCCAGATGCCTCGCCCTGCAGCAAGGTCGCGCGCAGCGGGCGGGCACCCACGGTGACGTGCCAGGAGTTGTCCCACCAGGCAGCGGTGACATTGAGCGAGGGGAAGTCGGTCGCGGCCTTGCGCACGGCCTCATAGCTGGCACGGTAATCGTGCTTGACGACCACCACGTGCTCGATCACGTCGCGCACGTAGCCCATGTCAACGAACTCGGCGAGCGGCACGCGGCCGGCACCCGTCAGCTCAACATACGAATCGAGCGCCAGGAACGCCGAGAGCACGTCCGAGAAGCCAAAGCGGCCGTAGATGCTGCCGCCTACCGTGGCGGTGTTGCGCAGCTGCACACCCACGATGTCATGGACGGCGAACTCAAAGACATTGTTGACAAGCGCGTTGAGCCCGGCATGACGCTCGAGCTGGCGCAGGGTGCACATGGCACCGATGCGAAACTCAGTCTCGGTCTCCTCGATCTGATCGAGTCCACAGGCCGAAAGGTCAATCGCCGTCGCCACACGACGCGAACCCAGGCGCATCCAGATGCCGCCGCCCACAATCTTGTTATTGCGGTTCTTCTGCAAGAGCTCATAGGCTTCGGCCGCGTTTCCAACACGGACGTAGGTACCGAACTTGAGCACGTTCTCCCCCATCTCTTCACTTGTCCAGTACTTTTAAGTGTACCAAACGAGGGGCCGCACACCGTTTTAGGACAAAATCCACCTACCCATCCATAACTTGCGGTGAAATACGGACTGATTAGCCGTTCTGGAGCGCAAAACAGTCCGTATATCACCGCAAGTTATGAAGAGTCCTCCGGGATAGAAAAGGCTCCCAGCCGGATAGCTGGGAGCCTCATCACATGTTATGTCGAGCGAAGATTTAGCAGACGCCCTGGGCGAGCATGGCGTCGGCGACCTTCAGGAAGCCGGCGATGTTGGCGCCCATGACGAAGTTGCCCTCCTGGCCATACTCCTTGGCGGTGTCGTCTACGTTGTGGAACATGCCGCGCATGAGCTGCTCGAGCTTGCCGTCGACCTCCTCGAAGGTCCAGGACAGGTGCTCGGCGTTCTGGCTCATCTCCAGGCCGGACACGAGCACGCCGCCAGCGTTGGCAGCCTTACCGGGCATAAAGGCGACGCCGTTCTCCTGGAAGTAGGTCGTGGCCTCGATGGTCGTGGGCATGTTCGCGCCCTCGCCGACCACCTTGCAGCCGTTGGCGACGAGCGCCTGGGCATCCTCGAGCAGCAGCGTGTTCTCGCGAGCGCAGGGCAGCGCGATGTCGCAGGGAAGCTGCCACACGCCGCGGCCGTCGCCCTCATGCCACACGGCGTTGGGCTTCTCGTCAACATACATAGCGAGTGTGACGCCCTTGTCGTGGCCGGAGCGCTTCTTGTTATAGACATGCTCGAGCACGGTGTAGTCGATGCCGTCGGGATCCTCGACCCAGCCGTGGGTGTCGGAACAGGCCAGCACCTTGCCGCCGAGCTGGGCGACCTTCTGGACCGCGTAGATGGCGACGTTACCGGAGCCGTGAACGACGACGTTCTTGCCCTCGAAGGAGTCGCCGCGGCTCTTGAGGTACTCGTCCACAAAGTAGGCCAGGCCGTAGCCGGTGGCCTCGGTACGGGCGAGCGAGCCGCCAAAGGAGAGGCCCTTGCCGGTAAGGACGCCGGTCCACTCGTTGGTCAGGCGCTTGTACTGACCGAACAGGTAGGCAACCTCACGGCCGCCAACGCCCAGGTCGCCGGCGGGAACGTCGGTGTTGGGGCCGATGTGGCGATAGAGCTCGGTCATGAAGGACTGGCAGAAGTGCATGATCTCGTTGTTGGACTTGCCCTTGGGGTCAAAGTCGGAGCCGCCCTTGCCGCCGCCCATGGGAAGGGTGGTCAGGCTGTTCTTGAGGATCTGCTCCAGGCCCAGGAACTTGAGCATGCCCAGGGTGACCGTCGGGTTAAAGCGCAGGCCGCCCTTGTAGGGTCCAATGGCAGAGTTGAACTCGACGCGATAGCCGCGGTTGACCTGAACCTTGCCCTGATCGTCGACCCAGGGAACACGGAACATGACGATGCGCTCGGGCTCGACGAGGCGCTCCAGCAGGGCGGCCTCCTCGTACTCGGGGTGGGCGTCGAGCGCCGGCTGAATGGTGCCGAGGATCTCGGTCGCGGCCTGGATGAACTCAGGCTGCTCGGGATAGCGGGCCTTGAGCTCTTCGAGAACTTTCTGCGTGTAGCTCATGCTTCCTCCAATGATGGGAAACGAAAAATGTTGGTCGCGGCACCCTATGCGCCGCGAGCTTTATCGTGTATGGATAATATCGCACTGTTGCTGCAAAGTTTCGCATAAGCCGATGAGCAGATGTTTCATTTTGATTACGATGCAGGTAGAAGCGTTTTTGAGCACCTGATGAACAAATCGCGTGTTTCGAAGCTGTTTCGTCAACGTGTTCCAAACCACCACATTGGGGACAGGCACCTTTGTGGTGGTGTGGTAGTTAGAGGACGAGTTGATGGTAGTCGGCGGGGGTTATGCGGCCTTCGGTGGCAGCGCGGAAGGCGGCGAGCGCATCGCCGGAGAACGGCATGGCCCAGCACAGGCCGCAGCCGGCGGTGATGGAGCCGGGCAGCGGCATGATGCGCCCGGGCACACCGGCATCCAGGCACAGCTGTTCGCATTCCATCACATCGAAGGTGCTGTCAAACGACACGATGATCTTGCGCTCATGGTCGAGGGCATCACCGGACGGGCCTTCGCGGTGTGCCTCACGATACGCCGCGGCGGCCGCTTCCTCTTCCGCAGTATGTCCACAGCCACCGCAGCCGCAGGTACAGGGCTCGGAACCATCGCAAGTGCAAGGCTCTCCCGTGTCGGGGCAAATATCGTGAGACATGGCAACTCCAATCGTCTAGGCGAGTAACTCGGCCGCCGCAAACTCCTCGGGCGTATTGACGTTCTCGAAGCAGAGCGTCGAGCCCGCGGCCTTAACGATCTGCGGCTCATCCATATAACCGGCCTGAACGCGATTGATCAGGCAGCGAATGCGTTGGCGGTCGCAGGAGAGCAGCTCTTGGGCAACCGGCGCACACGCGTCACGGCGCCAGACGGCGCAAAGCGGCTCAATCCCCCGCTCCTCGCGCGGCACGCACACATCGAGCGCCTCGGCCTCAACATGATCGGCAAGCGCGCCGATGAGTTCCGGCGAGACAAACGGCATATCGCAGGCGACGATCGCCACGAGCGGCAATCGGGCCGCGGCCAACGAGCTCGCGATGCCGCGCATGGCACCCGCCGGCCCCTCAAGATCCGACACTATTCGCGGCACCAGACCGCCAAACGCGCGCTGCTCAAGATAGACAAGCTCGCTGGGACGCGAAGTCGTCACGACTAACTCGCCGGCAACTGGCGCCAGCCGACCCAGCACGCGCTCGATGAGTGGCTCGCCGCGAAACGCCATGCGCGCCTTATCGCAGCCCATGCGCGAGGACATCCCGCCCGCCTGGACGACACAAGAAAGATCGGCCCGTCTTACGGTAGTCATACGGCAAACCACCCCCATCGGCATGCTCAAAACCCGGCACACGAAGCCAAATACCGTCGCCGATAAAGCGAGCGGCACGGCAAACCCATGCAAAAACAAAACAGCGCCTTTGCGGCACGCAGCAAGACCGCGAGCACAAAAGCGCTGGTAGCGTGTGGCGGGAACGTATGTGAATCGAACACATCCAAGACGTTTTGCACGCCTCGCAACGGTTTTGAGGACCGCGGAGCCCACCGGAGCCCATCCGTTCCCAAGTGCGGCGATATTTTACCAAACCGAAACGGCTCCATCCCAAAAAGACGAGTAAGAAGTTGCGGTGGAATAGTTCCTGTTTTTGCTGCCAAAGCCCCCAACTAGGAACTATTTCACCGCAACTGAGGAGGTGGGGCGGGGAGGCCGATCTAGCGCAAGGACCTCAGGCCGCCGGCGTCCTTGTCGAGCACCGTAAAGCGCACGGCATCCAGGTGCTCCAAGATGCTGATGGCACGTTTGCGCGACACGCCCAGAGCCTCACGCAGCACGCTCGTGGTGGCAGCGCCGCCGGCTGCCTCAATGGCGGCGACGACGAGCTCACGCGCATGGACCTCGGCGGCGGCAGACAGGGCAACGTCGCGCTCGACCTTAACGATCGAGCGATTGAGCGAAAGCTCGCGCAGGGCACGCGTCATGGTGTCGCGATCGAGCTGCAGTTGCTCGCCCACCTCGGGCAACGTCGGTGCATCGAGGCCGGCTTCGTCCAGCAAGGCAACGATACGTTCGCAGGCCTCGCGCACCACACGCGCCGCGGCGGCAGCGGAGTGCGGGTCGAATACCTCGGCACCCTCGGCGGCACACACGCCACGCGAGCAGCCCTCGGCAATCAGAGCCGCGGCAACGCCATCATCAGCGGCAGGCCACGCAGCATGGGCAACGGCGCCAGGCGTAAAGCCCGTCTCCTTGGGAGCCGCCGTGTGCATGGCTGACAGGGTCGCCGCCAGTGCATCCATCGCGGCGTCGAGCACCACGGCGTCCGCCAAGTAGTCCGCATCACCCACAGCAAGCTTGCGAACAGAGCCCTGCGACACCAACCCGCGCAGTGCGGCATCGACCTCGCCTACACCAAGATCCAAAGCGTCGGTAACATCAACCG
>CAJMRP010000146.1 GCA_905215765.1 uncultured bacterium | reverse complement strand
TGACGCGTGTCGATCGAGACGATGGCGCCCTCCTTGGCCAGCGCGCGCACCACGGGCAGCACGCGGCGAGCCTCCTCGTCGGGGTTGACCGGGGTAAAACCAGGGCGCGTGGACTCGCCGCCCACGTCGATGATGTCGGCGCCGGCGTCGAGCATCGCCAGGCCGTACTCGATGGCGGCATCGGGGTCGAAGTGCTCTCCGCCATCGCTGAACGAATCGGGCGTCACGTTGAGGACGCCCATGATGCGCGGACGGTCAAAGCTGAGCTCGTACTTTCCGCACCGCCATGTCTTGCTGTCGTTCGCCATGAACATCCTCCTAAAATGCCCACGCCGCCGAGCTTGGGGAGCTGGCGGCGGGGTCGCTTTGCACTCAGTCTTTCTATTGTATCCGCGCGCGCGGGCTAGAACGCAAACGCGGCCGCGATGTCGCAAGAAATCAGCAGGTCGGCATTTGCATCCTGATCGGTGGGAGCAAGGTTGCATATGGCCAGCGTATCGCCGGTAAAGTATCGCGTAAGGCCTGCCGCCGGATACACCACGAGCGAGGTCCCGCCCACAATGAGGGCATCGGCCGCGGCGATGGCGGCAACGGCACCGGTCAGCACATGCTCATCGAGCGGCTCTTCGTAGAGCACTACATCGGGCTTGATGCGGCCGCCGCACGCGGGGCACGCAGGCACGCCCGCGGCATCCTCGTGCTCGCGCGAGCAAATCCACTCGGCGCTATAGACCGCGCCGCACGACTGGCAAATGTTGCGATGGACCGATCCGTGCAGCTCGAACACGCGCTGTGAGCCGGCCATCTGATGCAGGCCGTCGATATTTTGCGTCACCACGGCATTTAGCTTGCCGGCGCGCTCCAGCTCGGCCAGCTTGGTGTGGCAGCGGTTGGGCTTAGCGTTAAGCGCGATCATCTTGGTGCGGTAAAAGTCGAAGAACTCCGCAGGATGCGCCTCGTAAAAGCTATGCGACAGCATGGTCTCGGGCGGATAGGCAAACTACTGGTGATACAGGCCGTCCACGCTGCGGAAATCGGGGATGCCGCTCGCCGTGGAAACACCCGCGCCGCCAAAGAAGACCACGCGCTTGTGGGTGTCAAACAGATCCGCCAGCGCGGCAGAGGCCTGCCTGGGGTCCGATATTGCCTGCGTCATATGAGTCCTCCGTCCGTGTCTCCGGGACGGCGGCGTTCGCACTATCACTCGCGGACTCCGCCCCGC
Source organism: uncultured bacterium (assembly GCA_905215765.1). GTDB lineage: Bacteria > Actinomycetota > Coriobacteriia > Coriobacteriales > Coriobacteriaceae > Collinsella. The sequence continues at coordinate 3,528 of CAJMRP010000146.1, read as the reverse complement.
TCTTGTTGCGTTAATCTTAAGCCTGCCAACCCCGTCGAAAGGACACCATGCCTCAGACTTACACTTTCGCCTCGTGGAACGTCAACGGCCTGCGCGCCGTGCTCAAAAAGGACCCGAGCTTTATCCAGATCGCGCAAGAACTCGGCGTCGATATCTTGGCGCTGCAAGAGACCAAGCTGCAGGAGGGCCAGGTCGATATTGACCTGCCCGGCTATCACCAAACCTGGAGCTACGCCGAGCGTAAAGGCTATTCGGGCACTGCGGTCTTTAGCCGCCAGGAACCGCTGCGCGTGCTGCACGCCGACGCACTGCTACCCTACGCCGGCGAGAACGAGGCGGCCGAGCTCGTCGCCCAAGCCGCGACCGAGGGCCGCGTCTGCGCGCTCGAGTTCGACAAGTTTTGGTTTGTGGATGTCTACACGCCTAACGCCCAAAATGAGCTCGCGCGCATCGATGTACGCATGGCCTGGGACGATGCCTATCGCGACTTTTTGAGCGCACTTGAACGCGAGACCGGTAAGCCCGTCGTAACCTGCGGCGACTTTAACGTGGCGCATGAGGAGATCGACCTTAAGAACCCCAAGTCCAACCGCGGCAACGCGGGCTTTTCGGACGAGGAGCGCGGCAAGTTTACCGAGCTGCTCAACGCCGGGTTTACCGATACCTGGCGCGCGGCAAACCCCGACGTCGAGGGCGTCTACAGCTGGTGGAGCTATCGCTTTAATGCCCGCAAGAACAACGCCGGCTGGCGCATCGACTACTTCCTGGTAAGCGACGCAATCGCCGACAACGTACGCGACACCGGCATCCGCGGCGACATCTTTGGCAGCGACCACTGCCCCGTCACCCTCACGCTAGAGCTCTAGCCCCAAGTAATTCCTCTAGGGGACAGAGGAAAACAGATCATGTGACCCCTCTCCCCCTATAAGTTGCGGTGGAATAGTTCCTGTTTGGGCAGCAAATAGCCAAAAACGAGAACTATTCCACCGCAAGTTCGTGTGGGAACGCGAAATGCCCTACAGTCCGTATTTCACGACGACACGGTTAATGCGACGGCACCAAGGCTTGTACAAGGCGGCCAAGAACACGCAGGTCGCGAGACCGTGTGTGATATCGAACGGCACTGCCGTGGCAAGACGCGCCATGGCACCCGCCCACGTGAGCGGTTGAACAAAACCGATAATGTCGTAGGCGTTGATCACAACGCCATAGAGCAGGCCCGACGCAAAGCCGTACGCCAGCAGCGCTGGCATGCGCACGGTGCCGTCGGCGCGGTCGAACGCACCCGCATACGCCAGCACACCGCCAACGTATCCCACGAGCCCCCAGGCATACATCTGCCACGGCGTCCACATGCCCTGCCCAAAAAAGAAATTGCTGGTCAGCGCTGCCAGCGCGCCAACCATAAAACCATTGCGGCGACCAAGCGTCGCCCCCGCGATAATGGCGATGGCACTCACCGGTTTAAAGTCGGGAATGGGCCCAAACAGGATGCGCCCCGCCGCCGCCAGCGCCGCCAGCACCAACGTGGGCATAATCTGGCGCAAACCCGGACGAGATGCCTCGTAACCCGCAAAGAACAGCGCGAGCACGAGCGCCACCACAACCAGCATGGCAAGCGCTGCCTGCTCAATGCCTGCCAGCAATGCTGCGGCCATTACCGCCGGCACCGCCAACAACAGCGGAATCTCAAGTTTTGTGAGTAGGCGCGAGGCGCGAAAATCCGCCATCCCATCACGCCCTATAGAACACGTTGTCGGCAAAGAAGTCGGCCGGGGACTCCATGCAGGCAATCTCACCGTCAAACATCATGGCAACGTCATCGGCAACCTGCTCGGCAAAATCCAGATCGTGCGTGGCCATGATGACGGTGCCGCCAACCTTCGCATGGTCACGCAGGGCGCGGGCGATGATGCGGCGGCTCTCCAGGTCCAAGCCCTTCGTGGGCTCGTCAAGCAGCAGCAGCTCGGGGCCGATCAGCAGCAGCTTTGCCAGTGCGAGCAGCTGGCGCTGTCCGCCCGAGAGGTCGTAGGGGTGGCGCGTCTCCAGGCCGTCCAGCCCCAAGCTCGCCGCGCGCTCCCGCGCCACGGTCTCGTCATATCCGCAGGCTGAAGCCCATTCCATCAGCTCGTCGCACGCCGTCTCGGCAACCAGCAATGCTTTGGGATTCTGAGGCAGCAACGCCGCCGAGGCCGCTCCGCGCACCATGCGGCCGCGCTGCAGCTTGGCGGTCTTCGCCAGCACCGAGAGCATCGTCGACTTACCGCATCCGTTGCCGCCCACGATCGCATGCACCGCACCGGCCGAAAACGACGCATCGAGCCCACGCAACACCCAGCCGGACGCTCGATCGTAGCGAAACCAACCTTCCGACAGGGTGGTAGCCGACCCAGCGTGCATTTTTTGGAGTATTCTGCTTCCATCCGTGCGCGGGAAGGCTTCCGAGCCGTTCTCGAGCGACGTTTGCGCCATAAATTCGGACGATTTGTCCAATTCCGAACTTTTTTTCGCGCTCGATACGTCCCCGGGCGGCTCCAGAGAGCCTAAATTGTCCTCACGCCTGCTGAATACTCCGTTTTTTGCACATCGGATGGCACCCCACCCCAACGTGTCATCGGAAAACAGCGATTCTCGGCGTCCCAAAGATGCCATATCCGCCGCCTCGTGCACGCGGCCATCCTCAATCCGGTACGCACACGTCGCGTATTCGAGCATTGGGCGCGGCTGATGCGTCGCCACAACAACCGTGCAGCCCAGCTCGCGATTCACACGAAACAGCGCGTGCAGGAAATTCTTCTCCGCAACCGGATCAAGCTGAGACGTGGGCTCGTCGAGCAGCAGCACGCGCGGGCGCAGCGCCAGCACAGCCGCCAGCGACAGCAGCTGTTTGCGGCCACCCGAAAGCGTATCGGTATCACGATGAAGCCAGTCCTCCAGACCAAAGAAATAGCTGGTCTCGGCAACACGGCGGCGCATCTCGTCGCGCGACACACCCAGATTCTCTAGGCCAAACGCCATCTCGTGCCACACGGTCTCGCACACAATCTGGTTCTCGAGATCCTGAAACACATAACCCACGCGCTCTGCCGATGCCCGCACGTCCATGTCGGCAACGTTCTCGCCCAGCACGCGCAGTTCGCCAGTGCACTCGCCCGCTGGAGCGATCTCGGGCTTGAGCAGCGACAGCAGCGTCGACTTGCCCGAACCGGTACCGCCAACAAGCAGTGCAAACGCACCTTGGGAAACACGCCAATCAAGCCCCTCGAGCACCGGTGCCTTGACCCCGGGATAGGCAAAACTAAGGCCTCGCACCTCAATCGCCGGCGCGGCCGAGCCATATGCCACACCCGCCGCCGAGCTCCTATCAAACCGAGCCATCAGCCAAACCTCTTCTCATCAATCGCGTGCAACGCGCAAGGCAACACCATCCAGGCGGCGTACACGACATAGCCTGGCCACGGCGCCGGCACCGAGAGCTGCGGATAAAACGAATACTGCGTCGTCGCGGTCCACGCCACCGCCACCGCG
>CAJMRP010000145.1 GCA_905215765.1 uncultured bacterium | reverse complement strand
ACCAGATCACTCTGGGGGTCGACATACTTGAGCTTGCCGGCGACTTCCTCGAGCGGCATGTGGCACATCTTGCCGTCACGCAGGGCGATCATGTAGCCAAACTCGCCGCGTAGACAGCCCAGTGCCGCCTCGACGCCGCACTGGGTCGCAAAGATGCGGTCCTGGGCGTCGGGCTGGCCGCCGCGCTGCGTGTGGCCGGGGATGGCGACGCGGGTCTCGCGACCGGTCTTGGTCTCAATCTCCTTGGCGATGTCGTAGACGATCGACGGGCTCGTGCGCTCGGCGAGTTTCTTCTTGTACTCCTTCTTGGACAGCGCCGCGTCCTCCTTGGAAATAGCGCCCTCGGCGACGGCCACGATGGTAAAGCGGCTGCCGGTCTCCATGCGATGCTCGATGGTCTTGATGACGTTATCCATGTCGTAGGGGATCTCGGGAATCAAGATGACATCCGCGCCGCCCGCGACGCCGGCGTATAGCGGGATCCAGCCAACCTTGTGGCCCATGATCTCGATAACGAACACGCGGCCGTGGCTCGAAGCGGTGGTGTGAATGTCGTCGATGCACTTGGTGGCGACGTCGATGGCGCTCGTAAAGCCAAACGTCAGCTCGGTGCCCCAGGTGTCGTTATCGATGGTCTTAGGCAGGGCGATAACGTTGAGGCCCTCTTCGCGCAGACGGTTGGCGGTCTTGGTGGAGCCGTTGCCGCCCAGCATAAACAGGCAGTCGAGCTGCAGCTTATGATAGGTGTGGACCATTGCCGGCACCTTCTCGACGCCGTCGGCCTCGGGAATATCCAGGCGCTTGAACGGCGTACGGCTCGTGCCCAGGATGGTGCCGCCACGGGTAAGGATGCCGCTAAAATCGGCGGGCGTCATGACGCGGAACCGGCTGTAGATAAGGCCCTGGTAGCCGTCCTCAAAACCATAGATCTCAATAGGCTCTTCGCTATTGGTCATAAGCGTTTTGACAATGCCGCGCATGGTGGCGTTGAGCGCCTGGCAGTCGCCGCCACTGGTAAGAAGACCGATCCTAAGCATGATGAATCCTTCCGGGCAAGTTATAACATGCGCATAAGTTTACCCCCGCACACTGTTGATACGGGGGTAAAACGTGTTAGCTCAAGCGTATAGAAATGTAAACAACGTCAGGCGAGCGTAAGGTCGACGAGCCTGGGTCCTTACAGTGCGAAGGCGTCGACGTCGCCCCAGTGGCGGCGCAGCGTAATGGCGGCGGCGGGTTCGGTATTGTCAAAGACGACCGACCATTGCGTATTGCTGGTGATGTCTTTCGGATTGGGTTCTTGCGCTGCAGCGCGTAGGGCCTTCCAAGCGACTGCCTCGTCCTGGGCACCGACATGGGCGTCAAGGACATCGGCGATTGCGATGGCGCGCTCTTTACCATGGCCCAGCTCGCCATTCTTTTGGTTGGGCAGCACTTCGTCGCCATAGCAGGCGTAGAAGTTCGTAACCTGGCGTACAGGAGTCGCTTTGAAAGCACGGTCCGGATCGCGCGGATCCCACTCTACTACGCGCGCGTCACCGGCGGCGTCGTTGATAAAGAAGTGGTAATCGCGTCCTGCCATGGCGTGCATGTCGTAGGCGGAAAGCAGGTCGACAGCTTCTTGCGTGGTGGCGGCACGGTCGAGCACCAGACGGATGGCGAGCGAGGTATTGATGACGGGGCGTTGCGCGTCCTGGTCACAGGGCTTGGAATCCAGGGTGAGTACGGCAATGGACACGCCGCATTCGTTAACACCGTCGAGCTGGCCAAACGGGCCCATGAGTGCGGCGGCGCGTCCGGCGACGGAGTCAAGCGGAGTGTTATCGCCCAGGTTGTTAAGGGCGGTAAACCCGACGGAGGCATAGCCGCCGCGTGGGTGATTGCGCACCAGCAGCGCCGAGGTGTCGTCCTTAAAGTCGTAATTGCGACCGGTGCGCACGCGGCCTTCGGCATCTACGGCGACAAAAGCGCTGCAGGCAAACTGGGGCGCCTGGACATGTGCCGGCACACCGGGCAGCACCTGCGCCACCACGGCATCGATGTAGGCCTGGTCGTCGCGCACGCCAGCGGCGATGATGCGATCAAGATCGTAGTCGTAGGCGATGTCGATTGCGTACAGGTCATAGCCATCCGCGTAGCCGGTCAAGCGTTTGAGCGACGCGGCGGACTTGATTTGCTTGTGATAAACGATACCGGTGGCAGCGGCAAGGCCGACGGCGACTCCCGCGACACCGCAGGCGATGGCAATGTTACGTGGCTTCATGACGGCTCCTCTCGTCTTGTTAGCGTAATTGTCGCAAAAGGTGCACGGGCATGATGGCTCAACTTGGCGAGCGGCGCGGGATTAAACGCGGAATGAAGAGTGCAGCGCTGGCGCGGCGGGGTATGCTGGAAGGGACCATCAACCCAGCGAAAGGGGAGAGCATGACGGATCAGGAAACGCCCGAGCGCGCGCATGTGACGGCCGATGATATCGAGGCCGCCAACGACCTTATCGACTTTATCGAGGCATGCCCCAGCATGTTCCATACGGCGGCGACCATTATGGCCGAGCTCGACGAGGCGGGCTTTACCTACCTGCCCGAGAATGCAGCGTGGGACATCGAACCGGGCGGGCGTTATTACACGCAGCGCAACACCTCGAGCGTTGTTGCCTTTAAGGTGGGCGAGGACCTGGCCGCGACGTGGGGCGAGGACGGCGTTGCCGGCGATTACCATTTTCAGCTGACGGCGTCGCACAGCGACTCGCCGACGTTTAAGGTTAAGGCCGTGCCCGAGCTCGACGGCGCGGGCGAAACGCTGCGCCTGAACACCGAGGCCTACGGCGGCATGATCGACTACACCTGGTTCGATCGCCCGCTGGCACTCGCGGGCCGCGTGTTGGTACGCGAGGGCGACCGTATTGAGAGCCGCCTGCTTGCCACCGAGCGCGAGGTTGCCATTATTCCGAGCCTTGCCATCCATATGAACCGTGGCGTTAACGAGAGCTTTGCTCCCAACCGAGCCGTTGACCTGTGCCCGCTCATCAGCGCCGGTGAACTCAAGCAGGGAGATTTTGACGCTCTGATTGCCGATGAGCTGGACGTTGAGCCCGAGCAAATTTTGGGCCGCGATCTGTTCCTGGTCAATCGTCAGGATGCGCGCATTTGGGGCTGGGCCGACGAGTTTATCTCGACGCCCAAGCTCGACGACCTGGCCTGCGCCTATACCTCGCTGCAGGCATTTTTGGGTGCTGAGAACGCGCGCGATATCTCGGTCTTTTGCTGCTTTGATAACGAGGAGGTTGGCTCCGAGACCAAGCAGGGAGCCATGTCGACGTTCTTGGCCGATGCGCTGCGCCGCATTAACGGATCGCTGGGCTTCGATGACGAGTCGTACCATCGCGCACTTGCCGCCTCGATGCTCGTGAGCTGCGATAATGCGCATGCCGTGCATCCCAACCACGCCGAGAAGTGCGATGCCCGCAACCAGGTCGTGCTCAACGGCGGCATCGTTATCAAGGAAGCCGCCAACCAGCACTACTGCACCGATGCCTTTAGCCGCGCGGTGTTCCAGGCTATTTGCGATGACGCCGACGTGCCCACGCAGGCCTTCGCCAACAAGAGTGATATGGCCGGCGGCTCCACCCTGGGCAACCTGTCGAACATGCAGGCGAGCATGCACGCCGTAGACGTGGGCCTGCCGCAGCTGGCCATGCACTCGAGCTACGAGACCGGCGGCGTACGCGACGTGATGTACGCCATCCGCGCTCTCACCGCGTTCTACGAGCGCAACCTAACCATCAACGGCGCCGAAAGCGTGGAGCTCTAAATGCAAGCCGAAGACGAGAAGACCGAGGGCAGGTCTCAACTAATCGATCAGGGGTCGAAGCTGTTCGCCACCGCTTGCCATGAATCGGGAATCGACGTGTCCAACGCGTGGCCAGCGAGCGATGAAGAACTCAAGCGTAGCGCCTATTCGGACCATTATGGTAAGGAGATGGACTGGCTCTAATAGGCGAAACGTCGAAAACGCCAGATGAATGCCTGATATCACTTTGACAAAAGTATCGCAGGCAAAACCAACGTAATGGTGCAAACTAACCTGACCCCATTGCACCAAAAAGGGAGAATGCCGCAGGTCGGACAAAAGTCAGCGAGAGCCCGCCAGAGCGAGCAAGGTGACGTGAAAGAGGAGGGCATTGACCTTCTGGTCATGCCCGACGATTGAAAGGCAGATTGCCGCTCTGGCGGGCTCGCAGCGTCGAGGGGGTCCGGCGTTTGGCAAAACGCCGGAACAATCAGTGTTCGATCCAACAGCGCAGGGTCTCGCCGGCTTGCAGGTGACGCAGATTCTCTGCGGCAATGTCGACCACATTGTTGAGCGTGGCTGCCAGGTGGAACCAGCCGGAGACGTGCGGCGTGATGAGCATGTTGGGCGCATCCCACAGGGGGCTTGTCTCAGGCAGCGGCTCGGGGTCGGTGACGTCGACCGCGGCGCCGGCGAGATGTCCCGACTCCAGGGCGGCAACCAAGTCGTCGGCGACCACAAGGTCGCCGCGGCCGCCGTTGGCAAAGAAGGCGCCCGGTTTCATCGCGGCGAAGAACTCGGCGTTCGCCAGGCCGCGGGTCTCGGGTGTGCTGGGCATAAAGGATGCGACGATGTCAGCCTCGGCCAGGCGCTCGGACAGGGCGTCCATGCCGTCCATGTCCTCAAACACAATGGGGTAGACGAGCGGATGGCGCTTGATGCCGCGGACGTGCGCGCCCATGCC
>CAJMRP010000144.1 GCA_905215765.1 uncultured bacterium | reverse complement strand
GGGCTGCTGAGGCTGGAGGTAATACATGTCAGAATTCATTAGGCCCCAGGTTCAGGTCGAGGAAATCAACGAAACGTCTGCGCGCGTCTCCGCTGAGCCTCTCGAGCGTGGTTATGGCGATACGCTTGGTAACTCCTTGCGTCGCGTCCTGCTTTCCTCGCTCGAGGGCGCTGCGGTTGAGGCCATCCAGATTGATGGTGCGCAGCATGAGTTCATGACTATCCCCAACATGGTTGAGGATGTCACCGATATCGTCCTGAACGTCAAGGGTCTGGTGTTCCGTTCGCTCGGTACCACCGATGAGGCTACTGCGACCATCTCGGTCGACGGTCCTTGCGAGGTTACCGGTGCAGACTTCTTCATTCCTTCGGAGTTCGAGCTCGTCAACCCCGAGCAGCACATCGCTACCCTCAACGAGGGCGGCCACCTCACGATGAGCATGCGTATCGGCTATGGTCGCGGTTATGTCTCCTATGAGTCGAACAAGCGCGACAGTGATCCTATCGGCATTATTCATGTCGACTCGCTGTACTCGCCCGTTCACCGTTGCGCCAAGCTCGTTGAGGCTTGCCGCGTGGGTCAGCACACCGACTACGATCGCCTCGTTCTCGAGGTCGAGACCAACGGTGCGCTTTCTCCTCGTGACGCCGTCGTGCAGGCTGCCAATATCATCAACCAGCACATGGCTGCCTTTATGAATTTGGCTGAGACCCCCGAGGAGGAGGAAGAGATTTCGATCTTTGCTCCCGAGCAGACCAGCGACAATGCTGAGCTCGACAAGCAGATCGAGGATCTTGACCTCTCGGTTCGCTCCTACAACTGCCTGAAGCGCGCGAGCATTCACTCCGTGCGTCAGCTGGTGGAGTTCTCCGAGAACGACCTGCTTAACATCCGTAACTTCGGTGTTAAGTCGATCGAGGAAGTGAAGGACAAGCTTGAGTCCATGGGCCTGAGCCTGAAGGCTTAATGCTTCGCATATTTGAGGAGAAACTAGACCATGCGTCACAACGTTAAGAAGGGCCTGAAGCTCGGCACCGATGCGAGCCACACCAAGGCCATGAAGAAGAGCCTTGCTAAGGCCCTCTTCGAGAACGACCGCATCAAGACCACCGAGACCCGCGCTAAGGCACTGCGTTCGGTCGTCGACCCGATCATCACCTGGGCCAAGAAGGGCGACCTGCACTCTCGCCGTCTGGCTATCGCCAAGCTCGGCGATAAGCAGCTCGTTGCCGAGATTTTCGACAAGGCTGCTCAGGGCATGTGGCAGGACCGCAACGGCGGTTACACCCGCATCATGAAGCTCGGTAACCGTAAGGGCGATAACGCTCCTATCGTTATCATGGAGCTCGTCACCGAGCCTTGCACGCCTAAGGCCAAGAAGGCTGCTCCGGCCCCCAAGAAGGCCGCTGCTCCCAAGAAGGTTGAGGCTGTCGAGGAGGCTCCTGCTGAGGAGACCGCTGAGTAGACATTCTGTCTGCATAGGCTATATTCGAGGGGTACGTTCGCGTACCCCTCTTTTTTTGTCGCAATACCGTTGCTAGTTTGTTGGGAGCGCCCATGACTGCGCCGTCTGATTTCAATTCGACCCCCGAGCTTGACGCCACCCTTGTATTTCGCGTGGCCTACGATGGCTCCTCCTATAGCGGATTTGCCGAGCAGCCGGGCCAGACGACGGTCGCGGGCGAGCTACGCCGTGCAATCGAGACGTTGCTGCGCCGCCCAATCGATCTGACGTGCGCGGGGCGTACCGATGCCGGCGTTCATGCGGTGGCCCAATACATCAGCGTGCCCGTAACGGACGCTGAGCTTGCGTATACGCGCCGTAGGTGGCTGAGGGCTATGGATGCCCTCCTGGGCAAAGATATCGCCATAAACGAGGTCTACAAGGCTCGTAAGGGCTTTTCTGCACGTTTTGACGCGCGCTCTCGCACGTACACCTATCGCATTGCCGACCGTGACGCGCGGCCCGTGTTGTCACGCGGTGCAGTGTGGTGGCATCGCTATCCCCTCGACGTCGATGCGATGGCGGCCGCCTGCCCTGCGCTTTTGGGCGAGCAGGACTTTAAGAGCTTTTGCAAGGTCGCCTCTGCCGTGGGCAAACCTACGCACCGCTGCGTAATGCGTGCCGAGTTTGGCCATGAGGTCGCCTTTGGCGAGGACATCCTCACGTTTACCATCGAGGGCAATGCGTTTTTGCATTCGATGGTGCGAACCATTGTGGGCACCCTTGTCGAGATCGGCATGCATCGCCGCGATCCCGAGTGGATGCGCGAGGTAATTGACGCCTGCGATCGCACCGCTGCCGGTCCTACGGCGCCCGCATGCGGTCTTACTTTTATGGGCGTGGACTACGACCCCGCTGAGCTTGTGGTCCTCGATTAGGGATGAGACTGCCTGACGGCGATCTTTGTGTGCGGCGCCTGTGGGCGGGGCGTGTGCAACATCTGTTCTTGACGTGCATCGCGGCGGACGACCGCCCGCATTAATTGACGGGGTGTACCATGAACGACAGTTTGTTACTAGCTGTCGAGAGGACGGAAAACTTGGTTCGACGTGGTTCGCATCCGCGACTTTCGGTGATCCTGATTGTTGAGGGTTCACCCAGTTATACGATGCGCGCTCTCGAGAGCGTCCAGAACCAAGACCTCTACGATTTGCAAATTGTCGTCGTTTGCCGCGGCGTGGTAGCTGGTGTGCGCCATTCGCTCGAAGTTGCTGCCGACAGAGACATTCATATTGATTTGATTGATGTTGAGGACCCAGCGCCTGGTGCCTGCCTGCGTGCCGGCTTTGCGGCTTCGCGCGGCTTCCAGATCATTGCGATGAATGCCAATGAGTGGTTTGCGCCGCAGTCCCTTTCGCAGATGGTCGAAAGCTCCTGCGACGCTTCTGCTGACATCGTGTTTCCCTCTGTTTCGCTCGATCGCTACGATGTTCACCGCGAACGTCATTCCCGAGTTTTGGACGCGACATCCGTTTCTGAAGATGAGGACCGGGCGGCTTGCCTGACCCAATTGGTTTCCTGTGGTTTAATCCGACAGACCTCTGGCGTGCTGTATGATCGCGCCCTCTTTGAGGCGTGCCTTGCGCATGGCGATGCGTTTCGCACGGTGTCTTTTTTGACGTTCGCGCTTTCGCAGGCAAAGCGCGTTTCGGGATGTGGCCGTGCCCGTTTTCATGCAGTGGCGCCGTCGATTACGGAGACGTTTGACCCCACGATGTTTGTCAGGCTTTCTGATGATATCGGGGCGCTCGACAGGCTTGCCGACTCGCTTGCCGTCGCGGGCGGTGGCGATCAGTTGAAGCTGGTCTGCCAGCGGTATTACTACGCCAGCCTGGTTGCCTGCATCGAAAATTTGTGTCTGAGCCCCCATGGGGTGTCTTCAATAGAGCGTTCGGCCCGTTTGCATGATATGCTCGAAGCACAGCGTACCCGTCAGATGGTTGCGGCTCTTAAAGGCAATCATCGGGGTTTAGGTCTGCTCTATGGTTCGATAGCTGGTGCCAAGCCTATGCGGTGTGCGTTGTATACGCATCTGGCGGCCTTTTTCAATCGTTCGGGCGTCAGGACTGTCTAGTAGCGTGATTTTCGAAATAAATTGCATGGAATTGTTTCGAAATGCGTTCTTATTCACTAAAACCCTCAAATAGCGCTAAACTATTCAATCACTAAGTGATTGTCTCCGCCATCTTTTGGAGTGAGGTTTTGTATGGCCAAAAAACGCAATGGGCGCCAGGATGCCATCAGAGATATTGTTCGCAATAAGGACGTACGTACGCAGCGCGTTTTGGTAGACGAGCTTCGCGCCATGGGTTTCGATTGCACGCAGGCGACCGTTTCGCGCGACATCGCGGATATGGGACTGCGTAAGCTCCCCGAGGGCATCTATGTCCTTGCCGAGGACCTGCATCTGCAGCGCATGGTTTCCGAGCTGGTTACCGGCGTACTGCGCACCGATAATCTGGTTATGATCAAGGCACAGCCCGGTACGGCTTCTGGTATTGCCGCAGCGGTCGATGCCGCGGAGCTGCCCGACGTGCTTGGCTCGCTTGCCGGCAACGACACGATCTTGGTCATTGCACAGACGGCCGAGGACGGAGAGCGCCTTGAGGCGCTCATCAACAAGCTGAGTAACTCTCACAAGTAGGGGATGCGTGGCGCTGCTGCTGTGACGATTGTTGCTATAGATAATTGCCGAGGGCGTTGACGAGGTAGTGTCGAGAAAGTTGGTGTAGCGTCCGATCCGAAGCGAGTCGGCCCGGCGTCCAGGAACCTGGAATACGGTTGATATCCTATGCCGCCTCGATCCTGTCCGCAAGCTCGAGGCCGGATTCGATCATCTTCCTGGCCTCAGCCTCCAGCCGCGACCAGTCGACCGTCCCGTCGAGCCCGCGCGTGCGGCCCTCGTCGTAGAGCTCCCTCATCTTCGCCTCCGAGAAGTACCTGGATTCCTGCCATGTCTCGTCCTGCTCGCACATGACCGCGCCTGCCAGCCGCACCAGCGACGCCGTCGAGGGGAACGCCTGCACCACCCTCGACCTGCGCTTTATCTCGCGGTTCGTCCGCTCCTGGACGTTGTTGGTGCGCAGGCGCTTCCAGTGCGACGGCGGGAAGTCGAGGTATGCCAGGGCGTCCGGCTCGGCCTCCTCGAGGATCGCCGCCGCCCTCGGGCAGCACCCCTCCAGCATGTCGCACGCCACGTGGTACATGGCGGTCACGGTGGCGGCGTCGCGCCCGCGGAACACCTGCGAGACGATCCTG
>CAJMRP010000143.1 GCA_905215765.1 uncultured bacterium | reverse complement strand
GTCCGCATCGGCAGCCTGCGGCGCGGCGATATTGCCGGTACCGCCCTCGACCACAGAAAAGCCTGCTGCGTGCGGATCGACCGCATCGGCGCCAATCGTGGGGTGCTCGAGCTGCAGAAACGAGGGCATGGTGCTGCCCTGGTCGGCAACCGGAGTCTCGCCGGGCACAAAGGTCGAGGCCGCCTCGGCGGCCTCCTCTTCCTCGGCATCAATATCGGCATCGGCGACGGCGTCTTTCATCGCTTTGACAGCATCCATCATGGAGTCCATGACGGCATCGAGCTCTTCTTCCGAAGACACCTCGATGGGGCCCGCTGCTTGCGGGGCGTCGTCCTGTACAGGGGCGTCGTCCTGAGCGGGCGCATCGTCGTTTTGCTCATCGGCGTTTTCTGTTTCGGGGGTTTCCGCCGTAGCGCTTTCGTCCAAGATGGGGTCGTCGATGTCGATACCATCGCAGGTCACAGCGTCAGTATCTGCGGTGACGTCTGCGGGATCATCAATATGCTGTTGAGTCTGGGGGTCCAGCTCGTCTGTCATAGGCATGTGCTCCTCATCGTTGTTTGTCACCCTATGATAAAGTCTCGCGCCGACATCCCGCGCGCCGCAGCAAAGTTTCAAAACGTGTTCGATGGCTCGATCTGATAACAATAACTCGGCCGCTTTACCCAGTTTGTACTTGACAATCCCTTCGCCGAACGACGTGGTGCCGTTCGCCTACCGCGGTCTTTTATTTTCGCTTGAACACGCTAAAGTTGCATCTCAGCTTTTGGCGCGTTTATTTGGATGCGCGCAGTCGGCGGGTTCGCCCGTCGCGATTCTGAAAGGACTTTGTATGGGACTTTTCACTGGTAAGACCGTGATCGTCACCGGCGGCGGCAAGGCCACGCTTAAGGACGGTTCCGCTGGCTCCATCGGCTACGGCATCGATATCGCATTTGCCAAGGAGGGCGCGAACCTCGTCATCACCGGCCGCAACGTCGCCAAGCTCGAGGCCGCCAAGGAGTCTCTCGAGGCCGAGTACGGTGTCAAGGTTCTGCCTGTTCAGGCCGATGTCTCGGCTGGTCAGGACAACGAGGCCGTCGTCCAGAACGTCATCGACAAGGCCATTGAGGAGTTCGGCCGCATCGACGCCGTCGTCAACAATGCTCAGGCTAGCGCCTCGGGCGTGACCATCGCCGATCACACCATGGATCAGTTTAACCTGGCCATTTACTCCGGTCTGTATGCTACCTATCTGTACATGCAGAAGGCCTATCCGCACCTGAAGGAGACCAAGGGCTCCGTGGTCAACTTCGCTTCGGGCGCCGGCCTGTTTGGCAACTATGGCCAGTGCAGCTATGCTGCCGCCAAGGAGGGCATCCGCGGCCTGACCCGCGTTGCCGCCAACGAGTGGGGCAAGGACGGCATCAACGTCAATATCGTTTGCCCGCTTGCTTGGACCGCTGCGCTCGAGAACTTCCAGGATGCCTATCCCGAGGCGTTTAAGGCCAACGTCCACATGCCGCCGGCTGGTCACTACGGCGACGTCGAGAAGGAAATCGGCCGCGTGGTCGTTCAGCTCTGCGGCCCCGACTTTAAGTACATGAACGGCGAGACCGTCACCCTCGAGGGTGGCATGGGTCAGCGGCCTTAGGGGTTACGCGGTTTTACCAAACCGCGTAACGGCTCGACGCTGCGCGGTCACCAGGGCGACCGCTCGCTGACGTCGCCAGAGCATCGGCGTTGCCTTGGCTGTTGGAGATGATCTCGTAGTCGTTGGGGACGTTCTTAAATGACTAGTCATAAGGGACACTCTTGCCGGCACTTGGGGACAGTCCCTAAGTGCCGGCAGATTGGGACGCTCCTTTGCAAGATGGCGCTGAAGAGTGTCCCCAACAACTAGTCGTTTAATGCATCAGTTTCTGTCGAGTCGGTGCTCTTTGCGGGTTGCCCGTATAATGGTTTGCGTATGAACCGCAACCAAGGAGTTCCAGTTTATGGACCAGAGCCTTTTTAAATTCGACCTGATCGCAGAGGACCCGACGACGCATGCGCGTGCCGGCGTGCTGCACACCCCGCACGGCGACATCGAGACGCCAATCTTTATGCCCGTGGGCACCAAGGCAAACGTCAAGGGCATTCCTACCGAGACCGTTAAACAGCTCGGCGCCCAGATCGTGCTTGCCAACACCTATCACCTGTCCATGCGTCCCGGCGAGGACACCATCGCCGAGCTGGGCGGACTGCACAAGTTTATGAACTGGCATGGCCCCATTCTTACCGACTCGGGCGGCTTCCAGGTGTTCAGCCATAACGACGCCGTCAAGCTCACCGACGAGGGTGTGCGCTTTATCGTCAACGATTACGACGGTCGCCACGTATTCTGGACGCCCGAGGACAACATGGAAATCGCCATGAAGTTCGGCTCCGACATCTGCATGCAGCTCGATCAATGCCCCGGCTATCCCGCCACGCGTGCCTATGTCGAGCGCGCCGTCGAGCTGTCGAGTATGTGGGCCGAGCGCTGCTATAAGGCACACACCCGCGATGATCAGGCACTCTTTGGCATCGTCCAGGGTGGCATGCATCTGGACCTGCGCCTGCGTTCGCTGCGCCATCTGGAAGAGTGCGGCGACTTCCCCGGTTACGGCATCGGTGGCTACTCGGTGGGCGAGGACCACGAGACCATGTTCGAGACCCTGGCGCCGCTCGCGAGTGAGTACATGCCCAAGCACAAGCCGCGCTACCTGATGGGTGTCGGCAATCCGACCACGCTCGTGCGCGGCGTGGGCGTGGGCATCGACATGTTCGACTGTGTGCTGCCGACGCGCACCGGCCGCATGGGTACGGCGTTCTCCAGTGAAGGTCGCCTTAACTTCCGCAACGCGCGTTTTGCGCACGACGACGGCCCCATCGACCCCACCTGCACCTGCCCGGTGTGCACGGGCGGCTACAGCCGCGCGCTCATTCGCCACATGGTCACGCAGAAGGAGATGCTCGGCGGCATCCTGCTTTCGATGCACAACATCTACTACCTGCTCAACCTTATGCAGCGTGCCCGCCAGGCCATTATCGAGGGCCGCTACGGCGCGTTTGTGAGCGACTGGATGAACAGCCCTGCGGCGGTGGACTACTAAGAGCGGCGCGGGCGCTTGCAGAGCGCGGGCAACGGCAAGGGGCGAGCGGCGGCCGGTCGTCACATTTGCTGACACCGGCCGCACGACCGCTGACCGATAGCTTGCAAGCACTTGATGCATCGTGGGTACCATACCGAATAGTTGATGTTCGGGCGGGTGTTTGGCGCATGGCGTCGACCCCGCCCGTTTTCTTTTTCTCGATAGGAGCACCCATGATTAAGAATGAGAACGTCGAGGGCGAGCCGGCCTACGACGAGACGTATCGGCGTGGCCCCGTGGTCATGCGCGGTCCCATGATTCCTAAGGACAACACCTACGCCAACCTGTTGGCGCCCGAGGAGTCGACCGACTGGTTGCATGCCGATCCGTGGCGCGTGCTGCGCATTCAGGCAGAGTTTGTCGATGGCTTTGGCGCGCTTGCAGAGCTTGGTCCTGCAGTGACCATCTTCGGCAGCGCCCGCACGCCTAAGACCGATCCGCTCTACAAGGCGGCGCGTACCGTCGGGCGCAAGATCGCGCAACGTGGCGTGGCGGTCATCACCGGTGGCGGCCCCGGCATCATGGAAGCGGCCAACAGGGGAGCGGCGAGTGTCAACGGCAAGTCAGTTGGCTTGGGCATTGAATTGCCGCACGAGCAGGGGCTCAACAAATACGTAAACCTCGGTATGGACTTCCGCTACTTCTTTGTGCGCAAGACCATGTTCGTCAAATACAGCTCGGGCGCTATTGTGTTTCCCGGTGGTTTTGGTACGCTCGACGAGATGTTCGAGGTGCTCACGCTGGTGCAAACGCACAAGGTCAAGCGCATGCCGCTTGTGCTGGTAGGCAGCGAGTACTGGCAGGGCCTATTTGACTGGCTTAACGGTCCGGTGATGGACGCCGGTATGATCAGCCCGCTCGATCCGGATCTGGTACACATCACCGACGACCTCAACGAAGCCGTTGACATTGCCCTGAGCGGGCTGATGTAGGGTAGCAAAAATGGAACGGGGCTAAAAAGACCGGTGCGTAACGTTACGTGTCAGTCTTTTTAGCCCCGTCCCAAATGAACTGCTTCTAAGTTGCGGTGGAATAGGGATTGATTTGCGGCTGATAAGCCAAAAACGGTCCCTATTTCACCGCAACTGATGTGGGCGTCCCTAGTGGATGGGCTGGTAGCGGGGGCAGTAGCTGATGGCTATGGCATCGACGCCTACATGGGTGGCGATGGTGCAGCCGATGGGGCCGGTGCCGGCGTCTACGTAGTCCTGGCCTGCGAGCGCTTGGTTGACGAGCTCTTGTTCCTCAGCGGCACCGGTTGTGAGCATGCGTACGCTTGAACCCGGGTGTTCTGCCAAAAATGCGAGGCAATCGGCCATGGTGTTGGCGACGATGCGCTTGGCACCGCGGCCCTTTTTGATGGCCTTGATCTCGCCCGATTTCCACTCCGGCGAAACGGCCAGGCGAATGTTGAGCATCTGCGTGAGCTGGCCGGCGAGTTTGGGCGCGCGGCCGTTCTTAACGAGGTTCTCGAGCGTGCGGGGAATCAACAGCAGGTGGGCGTCGGGCAGCGTCGCGCGGATCTGCGCCTCGGTCTCGTCCAGGCTGCGGCCGTCCTCGCGCATGGCCAGCGTGTACTCCACCAGCAGGCCCTCGGCGCCCGAGCCGGTGCGCGAGTC
>CAJMRP010000142.1 GCA_905215765.1 uncultured bacterium | reverse complement strand
CCTGCGGCTCTTCGTGTCCGTCGAGAAACCGGTTCCACGATTCGCCGCCGAAGTGGAAGTAGTCGAAGCCTACCGTCAGCCGGTTGCCCGCGAAGAGCTGCGCACTCTGGTACCACGACACCCCCAGAATCCGGTCGCGCGAGTTGAACCGGTAGTCGAGCGGTTCGCTGCCCGCGGCATAGCCGTCGTCGATCTTGTGCCGCCCCCAGTTGTAGAAGAGGCTCAGGGCGCCCGACGTGCGGTCGTAGCGGTTGGCCAGGGCGGCGGAGGCCCGTCCGCGCGTGATGCGCGAGTCGTTGTCGATGAGCGGCGCCGTCACCTCGCCCGGATTTGATGCGTTGAAGTGTGTCAGGTTCACATCGGCGTAAGCGTTCCAGCGGCGGCTGATCTCGTAGCCGACCTTGGCATATCCGCCGTACTGCTCGAAACCCATGTCGGCGCGGTGGCCGTCCGTGCGGTTGTACGAGCCGGTCACGACGCTCGTGAAGCGGCCTTTGCGGATGCGGTTGGCTGCTTCGGTCTGCAAGGTGTTCCACGAGCCGTAGCCCACGTTCAGGTCGGTTTTCACGCCTTCCTCGCGCTGCCGGCGGGTGACGATGTTGATCACCCCGCCCATGGCGTTCGAGCCGTAGAGCACCGACGCCGGTCCGCGCACCACCTCGACCCGCTCGGCGAGCATCGACTGGTAGGCGTCGTAGGCGCGACGCTCCTCGCTCAGGCTGTCGTTGTGGTCCCACGGCTCGGGCAGCAACATGGACGCGGCACGCGTAAGCGGGCGACCGTTCATGACCAAAAACTCGAGCACATTGTCCAGAATCGCGGAGTCGGAACCCTCGCGGTTGATGATAGGCATCACACGCTCAAGATCATGCTGCAACACGGGGCTGTACAGGTTGGGCTCGCGGGCGCGGATCCAGTTGACGTTGCCCTTGAGGGTATTGATCTCGCCGTTGTGGATGATAAAGCGGTTGGGGTGCGCGCGCTCCCAGCTGGGCGTGGTGTTGGTGGAGTAGCGCGAGTGGACGAGCGCTACGGCCGTCTTGACGGCGGCGTCGTTGAGGTCGATGAAGAAGCGACGCATCTGCGTGGCGACCAGCATGCCCTTGTACACGATGGTGCGCGAGCTCATAGAGCACACGTAGAAAATCTTGTCGCGCAGGGCAAACTCCGCATCGGCCTTCTTCTCGATGGTGCGGCGGCACACATACAGACGACGCTCAAAGGAGTCACCCGCCGGCGTGTCGTCCGGACGGCCCAGAAAGGCCTGCAGGATAGTAGGCATGCAGGCGCGAGCCGTCTCACCCAGGTCGTGCGGGTCGACGGGCACCTCGCGCCAAAAGAGCAGCGGCACGCCGGCCTCGGCGCAGCCCTCCTCAAACACGCGGCGGGCATCCTCTACGCCCTTGTCGTCCTGTGGGAAGAACAGCATGGCCACGCCATAGTCGCCCTCTGCCGGCAGAATCTGGCCGCACTTTTGAGCCTCTTTACGGAAAAAGTGATGCGGAACCTGGAACAGGATGCCAGCGCCGTCGCCGGTGTTCTTCTCGAGTCCCGTGCCACCGCGGTGCTCCAAGTTGACCAGAATGGACAGCGCATCGTCCAGAATCTGGTGATGGCGCTCACCGTTGATATCGGCAAGCGCGCCGATGCCACATGCGTCGTGGTCGAATTCGGGGCGATAAAGGCCCTGCTGCTGAGCGGAATCTGCCTGCATCGCGATCCTCCCCTAGATATTAGACAGTCAGTTGAATAGGCATACTAGGAGCATCGCCGGCCCGTTGTGTTTCCCGCCCGTTTCGAAACAATCGCGTAACGAACACCCTACGAGTGGACATCGCCGACCTCAAGGACGACAACAAGGGCCCCAAGTTCGGCCTGTAAGCTCACCGCTTCAAACATCTCAATCTGTAACAGGAGGAACCGATTTTGGCGCCTAGGTGTTACAGATTGAGATTTTCTGCGGGACGGTTTTGGTTTGTCTCGATCTGTAACACCTAGGCCCAATTTCCATCCCTAGTTGTTACAGATCGAGACATTTCGGCAGCCCCCTTTCACCATCCCATTCAAATACAACAATTTTGTTAGTCGTGGTTAACTTTTGAGTCTAAAACGGGTATCCTTTGCGGCGTCAAGCAAACGGCACGCAGGAGCGCACCATGCTCAACCATCTCAAACAACACTTTGGCTCGCACCGCACCGGAGGCCACGGAGGTCTGGATATCGCCCGGCATATCGGCCCCGGATTGCTCGTGACCGTCGGCTTTATCGACCCAGGCAATTGGGCCTCCAATATGGCCGCCGGCTCGCAGTTTGGCTACGCACTGCTGTGGATCGTCACGCTGTCCACAATTATGCTCATTGTGCTGCAGCACAACGCGGCACACCTGGGTATCGCCACGGGCGCCTGTCTTGCCGAGGCCACGACACGTTACCTTCCCCGCTTCGTTGGGCGCACGGTGCTTGCCAGCGCCTATCTCGCGACCATCGCCACCGCCATGGCCGAAGTCCTGGGCGGTGCGATCGCGCTCCAGATGCTCTTTGGGCTGCCCGTGCGCGCGGGCTGCGTCATCGTGGCGGCAGTATCGATGGCGATGCTCATGACGAGCTCCTACAAGCGCGCCGAGCGATGGATCATCGCCTTCGTAGGCGTGGTAGGACTCTCGTTTTTGGCTGAGCTTACGCTGGTCAAGGTCGACTGGCCGCAGGCCGCCGCAAGCTGGATCACACCCAGTATGCCCACCGGCTCGGCCGCGATTATCGTTAGTGTCCTGGGTGCGGTCGTTATGCCCCACAACCTCTTTCTACACTCCGAGGTCATCCAATCCATGCACTTCGAAGGCCAAGGCGAGCAGGTTATCGAGGAACGTCTGCGCTACGAGCTCTTCGACACGCTCTTTTCGATGGGCGTGGGCTGGGCGATCAACTCGGCCATGGTCATCCTGGCCGCAACGACCTTCTTTGCGCACGGCATTCTCGTAGACGACCTCGCCGTCGCAGCGGACACGCTCTCCCCCATTCTGGGCCCGGCAAGCTCGACCATCTTTGCGGTGGCGCTGCTGTTTGCGGGCATATCGAGTAGTGTGACGGCGGGCATGGCGGCGGGCACCATCACCGCGGGCATGTTCGACGAGGAATACGACATCCACGACCGGCACTCATCGATTGGAGTGGCGGTCTGTTTCGTCGGCGCAGTGGCGGCGTGCCTGATCGTCCCGAATCCTTTTGAGGGTCTCATCTGGAGTCAGGCGCTGCTGTCGCTTCAGTTGCCGATTACGGTCTTTGTGCTCATACGACTCACCAGTTCGCCCCGCGTTATGGGCAAATACGCCAACTCGCGCCCGCTCAACGCGCTGCTCGTAGGGATCGGCGTCATCGTGACGATTCTCGACATCGTGCTGCTAACAGGAATGTAATTGAGATGGCGTGACTGTCCAGATATAACGTCTCAATCTGTAAAACGTGAGACCGTTTTAAACCGTCAGATAAATCAAAAGGGTCCCGGCCGAGAATTCGACCGGGACCCTTGGACAGAGCTATATGTTGTTGCAAGTCGTGTGTCTACGAGCTACTCCTCGACAAGCTCAAACTCATCGGGGCCGACGCCGCAGACCGGGCACACGTAGTCCTCGGGCAGCTCGGGCGTGTCGACCTCAACCTCGTAACCGCAAACGGTGCACACAAACTTATACGTCTTCTTCTCCTCAGCCATGATGTTCTCCTCTCGAACGTGACTGTTGGTGTACTTACTTATTAGTATATATTCTCAATAACATAATGCAAGTATTTTTAGAACATTTCTAGCCTTGATACGACGAGGCTTTGGGCGGCGTCTTGCCCTTTAGCACCTTGTGATAGTAGTCGTACGTCAGCGGCGTCTCGTCGCTCAGGCGCTCGGCATCCTCGACCTCGCCAATAAACAGCAGATGCGTGCCCACATCCACAGTGTCGATCAAACGGCAGCTAAACAGGGCCGCCGCATGCTCGGGCACATAGGGCATGCCCAGAGCCGTCTCGCGGGTCTCGTATTTGGCAAACTTGTCATAATCGCTGCTGGTGCGGAACCCAAAGTTACCGATGTAGAGCATGTCGGCCGTCTGATCGATCACGGTCAGCGCGAACGCTTTGGCCGATGCGATGACGCCCGAGGTGACATTGTCCTTGTTCACGGCAACCGAAATACGCGGCGGCATGGACGTCACCTGCACCGCAGTGTTGATGACGCAGCCGGCGCGCAGCCCGTCTGCCGCAGCGCTCACCACGTACAGACCGCTCGGCATGGTAAAGAACGCAGTTTTGTCCATAACGATCACTCCCCTAGCTCGGGTTGGAACCTCATGAATGTATGTACCCACAAAAAAGGCGGCACCCATAACGGACGCCGCCTTTGAGACATATGTGTCAGAACAGTAAGAAAGATGAGACGCCCGCAGTTGCGGTGAAATAGGGACTGAATAGCCCCTCAAACAGGCAAAACAGTCCGTATTCCACCGCAACTTATATAGAGCGCCTACCGGTTGCGTTCCTTGAGGGCGCGGTCGATCTCGCGTTGGACATCACGCTTGGCCATGTCCTCGCGCTTGTCGTAGAGCTTCTTGCCGCGACCCAGACCCAACAGCAGCTTTACGCGACCATCGGTATTAAAGTAGAGCTCCAACGGCACCAGCGCATAGCCGCGGTTGCGCAGTTTGCCGTCAAGAAAATCAATCTCCTTGCGATGCAGCAGCAGACGGCGACGGCGATCGGGGTCACGGTTCCACACGCCACCGTGGCTGTAAGGGTGAATGTGCAGACCCACCAGCCAGCACTCGCCGCCACGAATCAGCGCAAAGGTGTCAGTGATCTGA
>CAJMRP010000141.1 GCA_905215765.1 uncultured bacterium | reverse complement strand
AACTGCGGGAACGGCCTATCCGCTCAAAGTGTTCGGCTGAGATCGGAAATCAACCGTTTTGTTACAAGGGCGGGGGAGTACACTCGGGGGTGTTGAATTTCCTGCCAGAGATGGGGATGCCCATGCAACATATCGATCGGATTATCCGCTCCAAGAACGTTTTTACCGCCCAAGACGGCATCGATACCGCCCGCGAGCTGGCGATTGCCATCGCAGGCGACCGTATCGTCGCAGTCGGTGCGCCCGATGACGTGATCGCCGCCGCTCCCGCCGCCACGTCGGTTATCGACTGCGGCGAGCAGTTTGTCTGCCCCGGTTTCCATGACGCTCATCTGCACTTCTTCCATACCTCGGTCGGTTCCTCGCCGTACATGCTCATGGATATGGGCACGTCCGAGGCGGCGCTGGTGCAACATGCGCTCGAGTTTTCCCAGGACCTGCCCGACGACGCTTGGGTTGTGACGCAGGGCTGGCGCGACTACCGTTGGGACCCGCCCGAGCATCCTACCAAGGCGTCGCTCGATGCGGCATTCCCCGATCGTCCCTGCGCTATGTATTCGGGCGACGGGCACACGCTTTGGCTCAACAGCCGCGCACTCGAAGCCCTCGGCGTGACACGCGACAGCGAGCCTCCGGCGGGTGGCAGTTACGACAAAGACTCAAACGGTGAGCTTACGGGTATCGCCCACGAGGCAGCTGCTATGCAGCTGCTGCCGCGCTGTCTTGAATGGCTGGGCGAGGATCGCATTGCAAGCGCTTACGCCGATCAAATGAGGCGTATGGCCGAGCAGGGCATCACCTCGATATGCGATATGTCGCTCATGCCCATGCCGGGCTGCGATTTTATCCGCGACGACGTCTACGACAAACTGCAGGCAGTCGGCAAGTTGGGCATCCGAGCCCATTTGTTTCCCACGCTGCTGGATGACCAATCACGCTTGGAAGAGCTGCAGGTACGTTACGCGAACAACGCGCTGCTTTCGGCGCCAGGCTTTAAGCAGTTCTTCGACGGCGTGTCGAGCGAACACACGGCCTATCTCACCGAGCCCTATACCAACCCGCGCTTCCCGGGCGATCAAGGTCGCCTGACGGTTCCTGCCGAGCGCATGCGCAAGCTGGTTCTGGCGGCCGCGGAGCGCGGCCATACCGTGCGCATCCATGTCATCGGCGACGGTGCCATCCATGCCGCGCTCGATATCTTTGAGGAGGCCGCCGAACTGTACGGCCTGTCCCAGCACGGCCATAACACGCTCGAGCATCTGGAGAACCTCTTGCCCGAGGACATCGATCGTCTACGCAAGCTTAACGTCGTTGCCTCGAGCCAGCCCTGTCACATTACACTCGACCCGGGTGGACCGGAGCGCGATCTGGGCCTGGAGCGCAGCCGCATCATGTGGCCGTTTGCGACCTATAAGCAGCGCGGCATCCGCCAAGCCTTCGGCACCGATAGCCCCATCACAGCCGTTACCAGCATGAACGTGCTCTACACGGCCATCACGCGCCAAGACCCTCGCAGCCACTGGCCCGAGGGCGGCTGGCTTCCCAGCGAGCGCATCGATGCGGCTACAGCCCTGCGCAACTACACCCTGGGTAGCGCCTATGCGGCAGGCGACGAGCAAAACCTCGGCAGCTTGGAGCCCGGCAAGTATGCCGACCTGGTAGTCCTGGACCAAAACCCGCTCACCATCGACCCCCAAGAACTCCAAGCCACCAAAGTCCAAGCCACCTACCTAGCCGGCAACCTGATCTACGAGCACTGACGTTCATACCGCACCGTTAAACGCGGCTCGGGCAGTCTATTTTGGGATGGCGCTCGAGCCGCATTTGTTTGCCGATGGGGGTTCGTTAGGAGCGTCCCCGCTCTGTTGGATTTGGGCGCGGGGTTGAGGTGCTGCTACCTCGTGCGCTCAATTTGGACATCAGCAATG
Source organism: uncultured bacterium (assembly GCA_905215765.1). GTDB lineage: Bacteria > Actinomycetota > Coriobacteriia > Coriobacteriales > Coriobacteriaceae > Collinsella. Next base: position 2,942 of record CAJMRP010000141.1, on the reverse strand, counting down.
CTGACTCTTAGTGTTTTGCATACTTCCCATTACAGATTGCATAAAAAGGCTGGGATGTTCTTCCTGATCCTGATGTACCCCCGCCCGTGCCGTGCAAAAAACGGAGTATTCAGCACCACGAGCTCTGCCGGTGCCGCTGCGGCTGAGTAACGTTGCGGAGATTGACGTCATTTTGGGCTCCGGTACGGCGCGAAGTACGCCCATTTGTCCCAACGGGGTCTGCCCACCGACCAAAACCGCCCGCTGAAGGCGTTCTTGGGACCAATAAGGTATGTCCGGCGCGTATGCAGCCGTCCTGGCTTGCTGAATACTCCCAAAAATGCACGGTGCTTCCCAGGGGACCCGTGCGCGCAGCGAAAACCATACCCACGTTCCTATCCGCATCGCCATTTTGCTGCACTGACTTTTCTGAATGTCGGGCCCGAATTAGTTAACCTGCCTCCCGTGTGGCTCCGGAGGGGCGGGGCATAAGGTTTATCGCGAGTTCCGCACGAGCCGAAGGCCACTTAATGTGGCCTTCGTGCGAGCAGGACTGCCCGAGCAGGAAACCTTACGCCCCGCCCCTCCGGAGCCACACGGGAGGCATCGCTAAGTTATCCCCCAGCATTCAGAAAATCTAAGTGCCAAAAAATAAGATTTTTTGACTCCGTGTTGTATAACCCGCCATTCGTGGGTACCATTCAACGCGTACGCAAACAAAAAGGGTTAATTCGCGTGGTATAACCGCGCGGCCCAAAAAGGAGGAGACAAGCATGTCGTCTTTGAAGCCGCTTGCAGATCGTGTTCTGGTCAAGCCCGACGAGGCCGAGCAGAAGACCGCTTCTGGTCTGTACATCGCCAGCAACGCTCAGGAGAAGCCGCAGCGCGGCACCATCGTTGCCGTGGGCGCCGGCAAGGTCAACGACAAGGGTGAGCGCATCCCCATGGACGTCAAGGTTGGCGACGTTGTCATCTACGGTAAGTTCGGTGGCAACGAGGTCAAGGTCGACGGCGAGAAGTATCTGCTGATGCGCGCCGACGACATCTATGCTGTCGTCGAGGCCTAGTCTCGTCAGAATCTCTGATTCGTCTTTGAACGCGCCCGCCGCATAGGACTCGGAAGCGGCGGCGCGAGTCACATTTCTTTTGGAGGATTACCTACCATGGCAAAGAACATTACGTTCAACACCGATGCCCGCGCTAAGCTTGCCAAGGGCGTCAACACTCTGGCCGACGCCGTTACCGTCACCATGGGCCCCAAGGGTCGCTACGTTGCGCTGCAGCGCACGTTCGGTGCCCCGACCATCACCAACGACGGCGTTTCCGTCGCCAAGGAGATCGAGCTCGAGGATAACATCGAGAACATGGGTGCTCAGCTGGTGAAGGAGGTCGCTACCAAGACCAACGACACCGTGGGTGACGGCACCACCACCGCAACCCTGCTCGCTCAGGCCATCGTCAACGACGGTCTGCGCAACGTCGCCGCTGGCGCTAACCCGCTGGCCATCCGTCGCGGCATCGACAAGGCCGTCAACGCCGCCGTCGCCGAGATGAAGAAGCAGGCCAAGCCGGTCGAGACCAAGGAGCAGATCGCTTCCGTCGGTACCATCTCCGCCGGTGACCCCGAGGTCGGCGAGAAGATCGCCGAGGCCATGGAGGTCGTGGGCAAGGACGGCGTCATCACCGTCGAGGATTCCCAGACGTTCGACATCACCATCGACACCGTCGAGGGCATGCAGTTCGACAAGGGCTATGTCTCCGCTTACTTCGTCACGGACAACGACCGCATGGAGGCCGTGATGAAGGATCCGTACATCCTCATCACCGACCAGAAGATTTCCAGCGTTCAAGACATCATGCCCGTTCTCGAGGCTGTCCAGCGCGCTGGCCGTGGCCTGCTCATCATCGCTGAGGACATCGACGGCGAGGCTCTGCCTACCCTGGTCCTCAACAAGATCCGTGGCGCTCTCAACGTCTGCGCCGTCAAGGCCCCGGGCTACGGCGATCGCCGCAAGCGCATCCTCGAGGACATCGCCGTCCTCACCGGTGGCCAGGCTGCCCTGGACGAGCTGGGCGTGAAGGTCGCTGACATCACCGCTGATATGCTCGGTACCGCTAAGTCCGTCACCATCTCCAAGGACAACACCGTCGTCGTCGGTGGCGCTGGCTCCAAGGAGGCCATCGACGCTCGTATCGCTCAGATCAAGGGCGAGATGGAGAACACCACCTCTGACTTCGACCGTGAGAAGCTCCAGGAGCGCCTGGCCAAGCTCTCCGGTGGCGTTGCCGTCATCAAGGTCGGCGCTGCTACCGAGTCCGAGCTCAAGGAGATCAAGCATCGCGTCGAGGACGCCCTGCAGGCCACCCGCGCTGCTGTCGAGGAGGGCATTGTCGCTGGCGGCGGCGTCGCCTTCATGGACGCTGCTCCTGCGCTCGATGCCGTCGAGATCGATGACCCCGAGGAGAAGATCGGCGTCGACATCGTCAAGAAGGCTCTGACCGCTCCGGTCGCCACCATCGCCAAGAACGCTGGCTTTGAGGGCGCTGTCGTGGTCGACAAGGTCGCCGAGCTGCCCGCCGGCCAGGGTCTCAACTCTGCCAACGGCGAGTGGGGCGACATGATCGAGATGGGCGTCCTCGACCCCGTCAAGGTCAGCCGCGTCACCCTGCAGAACGCTGCTTCCGTCGCCAGCCTGATCCTCATCACCGAGGCCACCGTCTCCGATGTGCCCAAGAACACTCAGCTTGAGGACGCAATCGCTGCTGCTACCGCTGGTCAGCAGGGCGGCGGTATGTACTAAGGCCGACAAGGTCTAGAACTCCCACCGGGAATCCGGGGGCGGGACGGGGACTTCTCTCCGGAACGTCCTCGGACATGCAAAGAGGCTCCGCATCGCGCTTCGCGCTGCGGAGCCTCTTTGCGTCCTGCGGAATATTCCGGAGAGAAGTCCCCGTCCCGCCCC
>CAJMRP010000140.1 GCA_905215765.1 uncultured bacterium | reverse complement strand
TGAGCTACGGCTACGTCTACGTGGCGCAGGTCGCCATGGGCGCCAACCCGGCTCAGACCCTCAAGGCCATCCACGAGGCCGAGGCCTACGACGGCCCGTCCCTCATCATCGGCTACAGCCCCTGCGAGATGCACTCCATCAAGAAGGGCGGCATGCAGAACTGCCAGGCCGAGATGAAGAAGGCTGTCGAGTGCGGTTACTGGAACCTCTTCCGCTTCAACCCCGAGGCTGCTGCCGGCAAGAAGTTCTCGCTCGATTCCAAGGAGCCCGCGGGCGGTTATCAGGAGTTCCTGATGAACGAGGCCCGTTACGCTTCGCTGACGCGTTCCTTCCCCGAGCGCGCCGAGGAGCTCTTCAAGGAGAACGAGCAGGCCGCTATGGACCGCTACGCTCACCTGCTGAAGCTCAAGACGGTGTACAACGAGGCCTAGGTCTCTCACCGCAGGATCTGAGGGCTGACCTTCGCGGACGTCCTCGGACATGAAAGAACCCCCGCTGCGCACTACGTGCGGCGGGGGTTCTTTCGTCCTGCGGAGTGTCCGCGAAGGTCAGCCCTCAGATCCTGCTGCGACTACGTCCTCGGATTGTGTGGGCGGATGAAGGACGTAGTTGGTCGGGTATTCCGTCCCCTTCGCTGTTTCGCGGCTTTACCGCGAAAGGCGCGTTACTTTGGGGATGGATGGGGGGCGTGGCTGTTGCAACGCCTTATCCCTTTGCTTTTTCGCGCCTTTGGCGCGAAACGCGCAGCACCTTGGGAAATGCATTGATGTGTGGACGGGGCTGGATTGCGGATTCAAATGGCTAGAGAGATATGGGTGCGAACGAGAAATCGTTATTGGGGTCATCCTTTTCCATAAACTCATCGAGACAAAACGTCATGTAGATTGGAACGTACAGAACCTTGCCCTCTTTGCTGAGATTCTCGTGGCTTAGTACAACGGCTTCGGGAATTTTGTACTCGCCCACACTCATCAGACGATCGAGGGCCGCGTGCGCTCGAACTTTCTTGCCCGATTTGACCTCGATTGGGACAACATGACCGTGGACGCCTTCGATCACAAAGTCAACTTCACCGACCTCACGCGTTTGGTAGTACCATGCATCCGCCCCGAGGGCAACGAGTTCCTGCGCGACCACGTTCTCATAGAGACCACCAAGGTTGGGAGTTTTCATATCAAGATAGACAGCGCGTGCGGTGCTGCCGGGGTATCGCGATGCGAGCATGCCTGTATCAGACTCGTATAGTTTGAAGGCTGTCGTTTTCTCCGTCCTCTTGAGAGGACTCCGTGGCTCCGTCACCCTGGCGACCATCAATCCAACACCTGCGTTAACAAGCCACAGGAAATCCTGCTCATATTTTTTAAGGCGAGCTCCCTCACCCAGAGACGAAACAACAAAGCGATGAGACTCCGCCTCAAGCTGAACGGGAATTTGCTCAAAAATCGACCGAACGTTAAACGCTCGAGTCGATGCATATTTTGAGATATCGCTTTTGTACTGATCGACCAGCTGAGTTTGAAGCTCACGTGTGCTCACGAGCGAATAACCCGAATCAATATAATTCTGAACGACCTCCGGCATGCCGCCGCAAACGATATAGGCTCTATAGTTCTTGAGCATCGCCTCATGAATATAGTTTTCGACAGGATGTTTCTCGACAAGGCAGCTGCGAATGCCTGCAAGCACATTCTCGCTTACGCTGTTTGCCCAACAAAACTCTTCAAAATCCATCGGGCGCATAACAATGTGCTCTACATACCCCACCGGAAAAGAAGAGATCCCCTTAAACTCAGTCCCAAGCATAGACCCCGAGAAGACATAGCTAAAGCGCCCATCCTCGACCAACGCCTTCATGAGTGTAACGATCTGCGGATACTCCTGAATCTCATCGACAAAGACAAGCGTATCGCCCTCAACAAGCGGCGCATCCGCAAGAAGGGCTACGCGGTTGATAAAGTCAACGGAGTTCTTTGCGCCAACAAGTGCATTCCTTGCTTCGACATCGAGTAGTAAATTAACCTCAAAATACGAAGCGTAGTTGCTTTTTCCAAACGCGCGAATCGCATAGCTCTTGCCAATCTGACGCGCACCAGTAACGAGTAATGCCTTATTGGAGTTATTCTTCCAGCTCAAAAGCCTATCAGTGACCTTACGGCGTAGCATTAAACCCCCAAATGACAAAAATTGACAGATAGAATCGCCTAAAATCATACAAAAATTGGCAGATAATATTGTCGTAAATATACAAAAATTGGGAGATAGCAAAGGTTCGAATAGGCCTCAAAGCCACTGAAACAGTGCTCTACTTTGCGAAGGGGCTGGGGACGCTGTTGGGTGCGTCTCCAGCCCTCTGATTCTTACTTTGGATCCCGATGGTGGGGTGTTGTCGGTGCTGCTTGCTTGGTTACCTTGTCTCGCCGGACTCCGTGCGTAGGCGGTAGCCGTGGACGAGGTCGCTAATGGCCGGCCAGGGAATCTGGCGGTCGACCCAAAATTGGAGCTGGACCAGATAGCGCTCGGTGGCGCGGGTGAGGGCTGCAAACTGTTCGTGAGTCTCTACCTGGGCGTAGAGGTCGCGGCTGTGGGCGAGGATTGCCGTGGTGTCATCCATTTTGCCGGTGACGTCGAAGGCGCCCGAGAACCAGTCGCACAGGCGCGCGGCGCTGTTGTTGATCGTTGCGAGGTCGGCGGTGCCGTCGTTGGCGTTTTCGTTGGCCTGGGCTCGCAGGAGGGAGAGGGCGTCGGCCGCGTTCATGCAGTAGCCGACGGTGAAGTTCCAGACGGCGAATTCGCGGCCTGTGTCAAGCTTGCGGCGGCGCATGTAGTCGATATCGCGCGGTTCCTCGAGCATCATTTGGTCGGCGAGGGCCTCAAGTGCAGTGGTGTACTCGGCAAGGTCGAGTGCGAGCAGGGTGTTGATATCCATCATCTTTAGGCCTCCGCTTCGATCTCGACGATTTCGTTTTTGATGCACATGCCCTGGTTGTCCCAGACATTGCGGCAGGCGGCGGCAAAGCGCTCGCGGTCGGCTTCGCAGATGCGGGCGAACATGTTGCAGGTGCCAAAGGGCTCGCACACGTCAAAGAAGATGCAGATTGACGACCATCCGCCATACCAGCTCACGGCGCCCGCCGGCTCGTGAAAAACGGGGTTCTCGATGTGCTCATAATTGGCAATGGGGCCCGATACGGGATAGGTTACCTCGGCATCGCAGATCTTGGCCGAAAAGATACGTGACTCGACCGGACAGGACGATTCGAACAGCTTACATGTCTCGGGGGCCTTGTCCCAGAGCATATCGGCGAGAAACGTCTCGCCATTCAGCGTGATCTTGAGCATTTTTGTCATAGTAAGGACCTCCTCAATCCGTCGCTCAAGGGGTTCGCTGGCGGATAAGGAGAAGACAGCGGCGGGGTCGCCGAACCCAAACTTCACGACAGATCTCTGTCGCCCCAGCCCGCGCTGTTCTTCGCTAAAGTACCATGCCGCAATTGCGCGCGCAATATCAGTTTTTGATTTTCTGGAAGCGGCAATCGACGAGACGGCTCGCCGGCTGCCGGCCGACGCGCGGCAAAGGCACTCGTCTATTCCTTAAGTTGGATGAAAAACGCCATGTTATTGCAGGGCTGCATACTCGTCCAATAAGTGCATAGAATCTCGTATAGTGCGAGTAAGATTTTGCGCTGTCTGTTTTATGTTTAGCAAAGATATAGTTTGCATAATCTGGTCTAATCCCTGCTCTATTAAAATAAAGTTGCACGTAAATGACGTAGATATGCTTGAGCTGGGTTTCTTTACGCTGAGCGGGTAAAAGCGACCGTTCACCGTTCAACTATTTTCAAAATGAATAAAATGAGCGATAAAGAGAATATAAACCTTAATAAACTCGCGTATCGCACGGGCGCGGGTTATTAATGGGTTGTAGGCCTTTTACAGAAAGGATTCCAGCAATGTCTAAGCCTCTTGGCAAGCCCGATCGTATCGTCGTCGCCCTTGGCGGCAACGCCCTCGGCAACAACCCCGTTGAGCAGATCGAGGCCGTGAGCAACACCGCTCACGCTCTCCTCGGCCTGATCGAGCAGGGCAACGAGATCATCATCACCCACGGCAACGGTCCGCAGGTCGGCATGATCCAGAACGCCTTCGCCGCCGCCCACGACGCCATCGGCACCCCCGAGATGCCGCTGCCCGAGTGCGGCGCCATGTCCCAGGGCTACATTGGCTATCACCTGCAGCAGGGCATTGGCCGCGAGATGCACAAGCGCTATAAGCGTTGGCACGCCGCCACCGTCGTCACCCAGATCGAGTGCGACCCGGACGATCCCGCGTTCAAGAACCCGACCAAGCCGATCGGCCCCTTCTATACCGAGGAGCAGGCCAAGGAGTTCATGGCCGAGGATCCCTCCAAGGTCTTCGTCGAGGATTCCGGCCGCGGCTGGCGTCGCGTCGTCGCTTCCCCCGATCCCAAGAAGATCGTCGAGGCCGACTCCATCCTCAACCTGCTCGACAACGAGTTCATCGTCATCGCCTGCGGTGGCGGCGGCATCCCCGTCGTCCGCGACTACGAGAACAAGGGCTGCTACAAGGGCGTTCCCGCCGTCATCGACAAGGACCTGGGCGGCGAGCTGCTGGCTGAGGACTGCGACGCCGACGTTCTGTTCCTGCTGACCGCCGTTGAGCATGTCGCTATCAACTTTGGCAAGCCCAACCAGGAGGAGCTCGAGGACATCACCGCCGACGAGGCCGAGCGCCTGGCCGACGAGGGCCAGTTCGGCAAGGGTTCCATGGAGCCCAAGGTCCGCGCTGCCATCAAGTTCGCCCGTTCCCGCAAGGGCCGCACCTGCATCATCGGCGCTCTGGACAAGGCCGCCGAGACCATGGCCGGCCTCTCCGGCACCCGCATC
>CAJMRP010000139.1 GCA_905215765.1 uncultured bacterium | reverse complement strand
GGAGGTGGCGGCCGGGTTGGGCTCCGGTGGGCTGGCCGTCGCGCGCGGCCAGCACGCCGTTCACAAACACGGCCTTGGCGCGGCCGTGCGCCTCAAAGCCCTCGAGCGGCGTGTAGTCCACGGCCTGATGCTGCGTCGCGGCGCTAATCGTCCAGCGCGCCTTGGGATCCCACACGCACACGTCGGCATCGGCGCCCTCGGCAAGACAGCCCTTGTGCGGATACATGCCAAAGACGCGCGCCGGGTTCTCGCTCATCAGGCGGCACAGATCCTCGGGACCCAGCTGTCCCTCAAAGCTCGTAGCGATCGCGACGGGACGATGCTCCACGCCGGGTCCGCCGTTGGGAATCGCGCGGAAGTCGTCGCGCCCGCGGTCCTTTTGCCCGTGCAGGTTAAAGCTACAGTGGTCGGTCGCAATCGTATCGATCTCACCGGCCACAAGCGCCTCGCGCAGTGCCGCACGGTCGCCGGCATGGCGCAGCGGCGGACTCATCACGTACTTGGCGCCCGCAAAGCCGTCCTCGCCCTGCTCCAAGTAGCACGTGTCGTCGAGCATCAGATACTGAGGGCATGTCTCGACATAGATGTTCTTCTGCCCGCGCGCTTTGGCAGCGCGAATGGCCTCGAGCCCCAGCTTGGTCGAAAGGTGCACCACGTTGACCGGAGCGTCCCCGGCCAAGTGCGCCAGATACAGCAGGCGGCTCACGGCCTCGGCCTCACACACGTCTGGACGGCTGAGCGCATGGCCCTCGGGCCCGTGGATACCCTGCTCAAACACGCGCTTCTGCAGCGCGTTGACCAACGTGCCGTTCTCGCAATGCACGCACAGGATACCGCCCACGCGCTTGAGCTCCTCCAGCACCTCGAGCGTCTCGGCATCGTCCAGGCGCAGATGGTCGTAGGCAAAGTAGGTCTTAAACGACGACACGCCCGCCTCGCGCATGGCCGAAAGATCGGCGCGGTTGCGCTCATTCCACTCGGCAAGCGCCATATGGAAGGCATAGTTGGCGGTGCAGGTGCCGTCGGCGCGATGATGCCACTCGACCAAGGCATCGGGCATGGTCACGCCGCGATCGGCCGTCGCGTAGTCCACAATGGTCGTCGTGCCGCCGCAGGCAGCCGCGCGCGTGCCGGTCTCAAAGCTATCGGCTGTCCAATCCATGCCGGTCCAGCACTGCATGTGCGTGTGGCCGTCGATAAAGCCGGGAAACACCCAACAGTCGGTGGCGTCCTCGACGGTATCGCCCTCGCCCGGCTCGATTGCCGCGGCAATCCGCACAATCTTGTCGCCCTCCATGGCAAGATCGGCGCGGCGAAGCCCCTGGGGCGTCACGAGTGCGCCGTTTTTGATGATGATCATAATTGCTCCTTATTGATTGATGCAGTTGGCCACGCGATCAAAATACGAGCAGGCGGCGATATGCTCCGTTATGCGTCGCTGTCCTTTGACGGTATCGACGTCCCACAGCTCGTAGGCACGCGCCTCGACCAGCACCACGTCGGCACGGTCCTTGAGGATCGAACCGCCGCCGTCCTTACCCTCAAGACACATAAGTGCATCGAACAGTTCCGCCGGAAAGATCACCGGGCTCGAAGGCTCACCGTTGCACGCAAGGCGCACCGGATGCTTGCGGCCACGCTCGTCAAATGCACGAACCATAGCCTCAAAAGAATCCGAACTCACGAGCGGCTGGTCGCCCGGCAAAAAGAGGCAACCTTTCCAGTTGCGTTCGACTCCCCACGAAAGCCCCGCACGGACGCTTTCGCTGCGCAGCTCGCCATCGTGCAGCACACACGGGCAATGCTTATCCTCGCAAATCCGAGCGACCTCGGGCCAACGCGTCGAAACCACAACGTCAAAGCCCCGGGGAACCGAATCAATGGTCCGGGCAATCAGCGGCTCGTCATAGATATCGGCGAGCATCTTGTTAGAGCCAAATCGCTTGCCCTCGCCCGAAGCCATAATCACGCAACCAAGTTTCATGGCGATACCTCCCCTGAAACCATCGTACCCATAACTCGCGTCGCGGGGCATCTACATCGAAAGCGCTTATCCCGCACGCCCACGATGCAAAAAGGGGCACCCCGCCGGTTGGCAGAGCGCCCCCTTTACATGGCTTACCTCAACCCAGCTTTAGGCCTGGAACCAACGGGCGGTGTTGCGCTCGTCGAGGGCCTTGAGGGTAGCGGCGGGATCGGCAACCTTCTGCAGGAACATCATGGCTGCGATGGCGTACGGCTTGTAGCTGGCCTCCTTGTACATGCCCACGCGGTGCATGTCGAAGACGTCGGCGTTGACCTCGCCGTGCTCGCAAGAGACACCAGAGATGTCGGCGGGCAGCGGATGCATAAAGATGGTGTCCTGGCCGTTGGCGGTCTTCTCCATGAGCTCGGTCGTGGAGCACCAATCCTGATGCGTAGCGTTCTGAGCGAGCAGCTCCTTCTCGAGTGCAGCGATGCCGGCGTCGTCGCCCTCGGCGTACAGGTTGGTGCGCTTCTCCATGGCGGCAAACGGAGCCCAGCTCTTCGGGATCACGATGTCGGCGCCCTCGAAGGCCTCGGCCATGGTGTTGACCTGCTTAAAGGTGGTGCCGGACTCGGCGGCGTAGCCCTTGGCGCGCTCGACGACCTCGGGCATGAGGTCGTAGCCCTCGGGGTGGGCCAAAGTGACGTCCATGCCAAAACGGGGCAGCAGGCTGATCAGCGACTGCGGACAGGACAGCGGCTTGCCGTAAGAGGGCGAGTAGGCCCAGGTGACGGCAACCTTCTTGCCCTTGAGGTTCTCGAGGCCGCCAAACTCGTTGATGAGGTAGAGCATGTCGGCAGAGGACTGCGTGGGGTGATCGGAGTCGGACTGCAAGGAGATGAGCGTGGGACGGTGATCCAGAACGCCGTCCTCGTAGGCCTGCTGGACAGACTCGGAGACCTCGGCCATGTAGGCGTCGCCCTTGCCGATGTACATGTCGTCGCGGATGCCGATGACGTCGGCCATGAAGGAGATCATGGTAGCGGTCTCGCGGACGGTCTCGCCGTGAGCGATCTGGGACTTCTTCTCGTCCAGGTCCTGCAGCTCAAGACCGAGCAGGTTGGCTGCCTTAGAGAAGGAGAAGCGCGTACGGGTGGAGTTGTCACGGAACAGGGAGACGGCCAGACCCGAATCGAAGATCTTGGACGAAACGTTGTTCTCGCGCAGCTCGCGCAGGGCGTCGGCGACGATGTAGAGCGCCTTGAGCTCATCGGTGGTCTTGTCCCAGGTGTGCAGGAAGTCGCTGCCGTACATGCCCTTAAAATCGAGGCCGTTCAGCTGCTCGACGAGCTCGGTAAACTTGGCGTCCATGTAAATATCCTTTCCAAAGATGAAACGATTGCAATGAGTAGATGTGCTCCGGCATGCGCGTGTGGCTAGAACATGCAGAGCACTATGACGAGGACCCGCTACCGTTGAGGAAGCATGGGAGATAACGACCGCGGGCCCCAAGTCAACAGGGGGTGCCAGGGACACGAGCGGCCCCCGGCTCAACAAAATCGAGGAATGGGACTAATCGATCTTGTTGTTGGTCAGACCGGCGCGGAACACGGTGGCGTCGCCATCGGCCTGGCTCGGATCGTAGAGGTTCAGGGCAGCCACGTACATGGCGGCAGCGGTGACCAGGTCGTCCTTGTAGGTGACCTCGTTGGGAGCGTGAGCCTGAGACTCGGCACCCGGGCCAAAGCCGACGCAGGGGATGCCATAGCGGCCCTGGATGGAAACGCAGTTCGTGGAGAAGGTCCACTTGTCGCACAGCGGACGACCGGTGCGCTTGTCCATGCTGGGCTCGCAGCCGATGCGCTCGTCACCGAACATGGCCTTGTGGGCGTCGACGAGGGCCTTGACGTGCGGAGCGGTCTCCTTGTTGATCCACGTGGGGAAGTAAGCCTCGGTCTCGTAAACCTCGCCGGTCCAGGACGGACGGTCGTACATGTACATGGAGACCTTCACGTCGTCGCCGTACTTCTTGGCGGCCGGCAGGTTGCGGATCTCGTCCAGGCAAGACTCCCAGGTCTCACCGGCGGTCATACGACGGTCGATGGAGATTGCACAGCTATCTGCTACAGCACAACGGCTAGGAGATGTGTAGAAAATCTGAGATACTGTACATGTTCCTCTTCCTAAAAACTGTGCATCTTCGTAATGTTCTGGGTTGTATTTAGGGCTGAGCATCTTAACAAGGCCTTTGATGTCTGTGCTTTCGTCACATCCGTTGTTATTTAATGCTCTTACATCAGCGATGATGTCAGCCATCTTGTAAATTGCATTGTCTCCTCTTTCTGGAGCAGAACCGTGGCAGGAAACACCTTTAACGTCTACACGGATTTCCATTCTTCCACGATGTCCTCTGTAAATACCACCATCTGTAGGCTCTGTGGAAATTACAAACTCAGGAACGATTTTGTCTTTGTTGTAAATGTACTGCCAGCACATTCCGTCACAGTCTTCTTCCTGTACACTACCAACAATCATAATCTTATAACCTTCTGGAATGAGGTCTAAGTCTTTCATGATTTTAGCACCGTATACAGCACTTGCCATTCCACCTTCCTGGTCAGAACCGCCACGTCCGTAGATGATTTCATCTGTTTCATATCCTTTGTATGGATCCTGTTCCCAGTTATCAATGTTACCGATACCTACTGTATCAATGTGAGAGTCGATTGCGATAATCTTTTCGCCATCTCCCATCCATCCGATAACGTTTCCTAATCCGTCAACTTCTACTTTATCAAAGTTTAACTTCTCCATCTCTGCTTTGATGCAGGCAACAACTTCTTTTTCCTCACAGCTTTCGCTTGGATGAGAAATCATCGCACGAAGAAATGCTGCCATGTCTGCTCTGTAATTTTCTGCTGCTTCATTAATTTTCTGAAAA
>CAJMRP010000138.1 GCA_905215765.1 uncultured bacterium | reverse complement strand
GCTTCTACGAAGCGTTGGCAACGGGGGCCTTCGCGCTGCGGAATGATTTTGGAAACTAAGTACGGGGACCCGCCCAAGCCGTCCTGCTCGATCGCCCTTGTGGCGTTAGGGCGGAAAGGATGGGGCGCGAGGGGCGCTTTGTTGATGAGGGGTTAGTATGCCCGGGCTTGGTTGGGGAATGACTTGTTTAGGGATGCTTGGAGCTTTTTGAACGATGCTCGCAAGTTGTGGCTCTGGTCGGTTGAGCGTTTGGCTTTTGTGGTGGGGGAGTCGAGGAGGCCGTTTCTCTGTGTCGGGGGGAAGGAGAAAAGGTTTGCATGATTTAGGGATGGCTGCTGTGCTGCGTCATTGGAAGAATGCATGCTTATGCGGCCTCCTCGATGTCCACCAAAAGGTTGCGCACGGGGTGTGCTGCTAGGTCCCGTGCGTTGGCAGTATTATGCCGCGGCTGCTGCAAAGAAGCGCTAAAGAAAGGCTTAACCTGGTTTGATGTAACAATGAAACCGCAGGTCAAAGCTATCGAGTAACACTCTTGAAAGGTTTTGAGCTTAAGGGCTTTCTAAGGTTTGTGGCGCGGATGTGGCTCGCCTGTGTGGGGCGTGTGGACGGCTCGTTCCTGGCGCTGCGGCTCTGCGGCGCGCACCTGCTCGATGACCTTTTCCATCGTGGCGTCGATGCGGTCTTTCTTGAGCTCGCATTCCCAGATGGTTATGGGTGTCCAGCCCATTTGAGTGAGTGCTGCCACAGCGGTGCGGTCGCGCTCGACGTTGCGACGGAACTTTGCCTCCCAAAACTCAACGTTGCGCTTGGGCTTGCTAGGGTTGCACTTGGGGCAGCGGTGCCAAAAGCAGCCGTTGACGAAGATGGCGATTTTGCGTCCGGGGAAGGCGATGTCGGGCTTGCCGGGAACCTTCCATTCCAAACGATAGCCCGTAAGGCCCGCGGCCCGTAGGCGCTGGCGAACGAGCAGCTCGGGCTTGGTGTTGGCGCGCTTGTTGCCCTTCATGGACTTTTTGATGGCGGCGCGACGGCGGACCAGTTCGCGCTCGTCGGCGGAAAGGTCCGAGGTATCGATGCCGTCGAGCAGGCCGGGCTTGGGACGCTTCTTGCTGCGGCGCTTAGGTGCGCGCTTGGGTTTGGTGGCGGGGTGTTCGGTCGTGGCGGCCTCGACATCTTTGGCAGTGCTGTTGGCCTCAAGCCGATCTTCCTTCAACTCAATCAGGGCATCAATGAGCCCCTTGTCGGCGGGCATCCATTCTACCGTGGCAAGCGAGGTGCGCGGAATCCAGCGGATATCGAGCTGGCGGTCGTGCTTCTGGGGTTCATCGGATTCATCGGCGAGTGAGCAGTAGTAGCACTCCATGGAGAGATGAAAATCGGGGTAGTCATACTCAACGGTGTAAAAATCGCGCAGGTTGGTGACTTTTACCTGCATCTCTTCCATGAGCTCGCGGCGCACGGCGTCTTCGGGCGTCTCGCCGCGCATGAGCTTGCCGCCTGGGAACTCCCAAAGTCCCTGCATGTCGCCATAGCCGCGCTGCACGGCAAGCAGCTCATCGGATCCTTCCTTGCGAATGATCCCAGCGGCAACATGAACAGTCTTCAACAGGAGTCCTCCCTCAACATCAACACATAACAGGGTGGCTACCCGTACCTTACACAACGGTAAGGCAAGCATAAGCCATATCGATGGTAGCCGACTCGTCTTCTTGCGACTATAGATGCCGTAGACTAATTGCAAGAAAGGACTCGGTATGCAAACCACGCACATGGCGACCCCGGTACTGGAGGTCGCGCATCTCGAAAAGGTATATGGGGCGCTGGGCAACGTGACCCGCGCGCTCAACGACGTCAGCTTTACCGTCAACCGCGGTGAATTCGTTGGCATCATGGGCGCTTCGGGCTCGGGCAAGTCGACGTTGCTCAACTGCGTGTCGACCATCGATAGCGCCACAAGTGGCACGATCCGCATCAACGGGCAGGACGTAACACGCATGAAGCAGGCCAAACTCTCGCAGTTCCGCCGCGAGGAGCTCGGCTTTATCTTCCAGGACTCCAACCTGCTCGATACGCTCACGGCACGCGAGAACATCGCCCTGCCGCTCACCATTGCCCGCACAAACTCGGCAGAGATCTCGACCCGCGTGCAGGATGTGGCCGCGCGTCTGTCTATCAGTCAGGTGCTCGACAAGTATCCCTACCAGATGTCCGGCGGTCAGCAGCAGCGCGTTGCCGCGGCCCGCGCGCTCGTCACCGACCCCACCATGATCATGGCCGACGAGCCCACCGGCGCCCTCGATTCCAAGAGTGCCCGCCTGCTGCTCGAGAGCCTGGAGGCCCTCAATCGCCGCCTGCGCGCCACGGTGCTCATGGTCACGCACGACAGCTTTGCCGCCAGCTACACGAGCCGTGTGCTGTTTATTCGCGACGGCAAGATCTTCACCGAGCTGCGCCGCGGCGACACCGACCGCCGAGAGTTCTTCGACCGCATTATGGAGGTCGTTGCCATGATGGGCGGTGAGGGCTCCGATGCTCTGTAAACTCGCTTGGGGCAACGTCCGCCGCGCCGGCCGCGACTACCTCGTCTACTTGCTGACGCTCACCCTGGGCGTCACGGTCTTCTATGCCTTTAACACCATCTCGATGCAGGTCGACATCGCCGGAATCGATGAAGAGGGCTTGGCACAGGTTATGGGCAGCATGCTCGGCGACCTGACGTACTTTTTGGCCGGTGTCATGGCCTTTTTGATGGTGTACGCCAATAACTTCATCATGAAACGCCGCAAAAAGGAGTTTGGCCTGTACCAGGTGCTCGGCATGGGGCGCGGGCGCGTCGCCACGATCATGGCGCTCGAGACGGTGATCGTCTCGGTGGTGGCCTTTGTCGCCGGCATTGTGCTGGGTGTGGGACTCTCCCAGCTCATGACGTTCTTTACGGCCTCGCTCTTTAAGACACAGATCGCCAATTTCCACTTCTTTTTCTCGATGCATGCGTTCAATCTGACCCTTGCCTGCATGCTCGTAATGTTTGTGCTCACGCTACTGCTGAACCTCCGCGCCGTGCGTCGTACCAAACTCATCGAGCTTATGGGTGCCGAGCGTCGCAACGAGAGCATCAAGACACGCAATCCCTGGATCGCGATTGCCATCTTTGCTGTGGGTGCGGTGCTTGTGGGCGTGGCCTATTACCGTCTGCTACGTGATGGGTTCCCGCTAACCGCGACGGACAGCAAGCTGCAAGAGGCCATGAACCAGTTTGGTATTACGACCGCTATGGTTACCGTGGGCACCTTTGCCCTGTTCTGGGGACTCTCGGGCATGCTCATCAAGCTGCTGCAGAGCCTGCGCGGCGTGTATTGGCGCGGCCTCAACATGTTTACCGTGCGCCAGCTTGCGGCCAAGGTCAACACGGTGTGCTTTTCGATGGGCGTCATCGCGATGCTCCTGTTTTTGGCCATCACCTCGGTGACGTGCGGTATGTCAATTGCCAAAGTGATGAATGAAAACCTGGAGCGCTATAACCCTGTTGACGTGTCTCAGACGTATGTCTATTACACGCCCGATACGCTCGACTACTACAAAGGGTACAAAGGGTATGTCAATCCGTCTGAGGCCGATCGCATGGTGTTGGCCGATACAACGGTCGATTTGTACCCTGCATGGCACGGCAAGGGCAAGTCGGCGGACAACAACGACGAGACCGGCAAGAAGGTCGATATCGCCGATGTTGCCGGTGAGCATGTGCAGATCGATTCGTATCTGAGTTACCCATTTGGCGGCTCGAATCCTTCGGTGACCCCAAGTGAGATGTGCAAG
This sequence comes from uncultured bacterium, assembly GCA_905215765.1. Classification (GTDB taxonomy): domain Bacteria; phylum Actinomycetota; class Coriobacteriia; order Coriobacteriales; family Coriobacteriaceae; genus Collinsella. Next base: position 1,117 of record CAJMRP010000138.1, on the reverse strand, counting down.
ATCATGGGCGAAAAGCTTCCCAAGGCGTTCGGGGGTAGCAATGCCGATACGATGGGTCTGTTTGTGACGCCGGCAAGCCAGTACAACAAACTGCGTCAGATGATGGGCGAGGAGCCGGTGCACATTGGCCGCGACCAGTACTTGCTCACGTGTGATATGGGCGGCGAGCTGGTCGACCTGTACACCAAATACATGGCCGGCGGCCATACCCTCACCTTGGGTGGGCATGAGCTCAAGCCCGCAACCGATAAGTCGGACGAAGATACGGCGGCCATCGCCAACTCGGCGATGGGCAGTAATCCGGGTACCGTCGTCGTTGCCGACGAGCTGTTGTCCCAACTTAATCTGCAGCCGTATTCCAGTAGCCTGCTCGTTAACTACAAACAGGGGATGGATACGACTGAGGCAGACGAGAGCATTAAAAACACTGTGCTCGACAATCTGCTCGTTGACGGCAAGGAGCCGGGGTCGTGGGGAATCTTCATCACACGCTCCGAGATGTACACGCAAGCAGCGCAAATGAACGGTCTTATTAGCTACCTAGCCATCTACATCGGCTTTGTACTGGTCGTTGCGTGCGCGGCGATACTGTCGATCCAGCAGCTCTCCAATGTGGCCGACGGCAGCCGCAGCTATCGTGTGCTGGCACAGATCGGCTGTGAGGACCGCCAGATTCGCCATTCGGTGATGGCGCAGCAAGCGGTATTCTTCCTGTTCCCGCTGGCAGTGGGCCTGGCGCACTCCTTTGTGGCACTTAAGGTGATCATCGAGCTGGTGAGCATATTCGGAAATATGAGCATCGGCGGCACCGTGGGCCTCACCTGTGCAATCTTCCTGGCAGCATACGGTGGCTACTTCCTGGTGACCTACCTCATGAGCGCCGGCATGGTGCAAGCTGCCATCGCCACCCGCTACAGCGAGTAACAAGCGGACAAAACCGTCGCAAAATCAGAGGCGTATGACCGCCGCGAAGGGAGTCCAGCTCCCTTCGCGGCGGTATTTTGCGTATCTAGAGCATCTCAGATGCAAGTGAGTAGGCTTTTTTGGATCTGCCGAGCACATCGCGGCAAGTGCTCAATAAAATCGCAGGTCAGGGCTGTGGCGTTTTGAGGTGTGC
>CAJMRP010000137.1 GCA_905215765.1 uncultured bacterium | reverse complement strand
CTCGAACTGTCCGGCGGCGTCAAGACGCTGTTGCTGGTTCGCAATCTCCCAAATATGGTGTTCAACGCATCCACCTGCGGAGACAACTGTGCCCGCTGGCTACTCAAGATCGGCAAAGAACAGGATGTGCTGGTGACCCTTTACCACATCATGAAGTTCCCTTGGAAGCGTTTTGAGATTCGCATCGATAACGATGACCGCATCGTCAGAAATATGCAGGAGTTTGTCGGCGCCACGAATGACTTTTTGGATGTTGATGAGTAATGAAGGGTACGCATACCGTTGTCGTAGAGCGTGCAAAGGTCAAATACACACTCACGTTTAAGCGCAATATTTCCTTTATACGCGGCAACAGCGGCACGGGCAAAACAACGCTCATCTCGATGATTCGCGACTACAACGACAGAGGACAGGAAAGCGGCGTTACACTCAGCTGCGACGTGCCTTGCGAAACGCTTTCCGGCAGACGCTGGGAGCGCGAGCTATCGATCATCGAAGATTCAATCGTCTTTCTAGATGAGGGCAACGAGTTTATCTACTCAAAGGACTTCGCCAAAGCCGTCAACGGATCATCCAACTATTATGTTCTGATATCTCGTCGCGACGCCAACGAACTCCCCTACAGCGTCGACGAGATCCTGAAGTTAGTCAACACGACGAGTAAAACAATCAATGGCCGCAAGAGCGACAGGCGCTTCTACTCGGTAACCAAGCCGCTATATGACCACACGGCAAGCATGCTGTATCAGGATCTAAATGTTGGATTCGAGGTACCCGACGCCGTAGTTGTCGAAGATAGCAAATCTGGCTATCAATTCTACGACGCTCTTTGCAACCGGCTCGGGATCCCCTGCTATACCGCCACCGGCGTAGCAAATCTAAAGCGGACAATTCACGAATGCCCCGAGCAAAACGTTCTTGCCATTGGAGACGGCGCAGCGTTTGGTCCCTACATCGAAAAGGTGCTCGGACAGCGCGTTTACAAGAACGTTCGCTTGTTCCTCCCGGAATCGTTTGAGTGGACGCTTTTGCGATCTGGCCTCATCCCCAGCAATGACATTCCAAAGATCCTCGAGGACCCTTCGAACTATATCGAAAGCCGCGATTACCTGAGCTGGGAGCGATTCTTTACCGATGTATTGGTCAAATACTCAGCAGACACTCGCTATGCCTACAGAAAGGCGCTGCTCAACGAGCAGTACCTAAAGCCACAGGCGATGGATGCAGTTGCAAACGTCTTGCCCGAGTGCCTGAAGGCAGACTAGACAGACTAGATATAGTGGGGAGGGCCAAGTTAGTCCTCCCCGTTTTTGTTACGCCTTCTTGATCACGTACGCCAACCCTATGTCGCACCCGCAGCGCACAATCGACGCAAAGAGCCATGGTACTGGCAGCGTTAAAAGCAACGGCATCGTCTGCCAAGGGATAAACCAGTCAACCGCATGAAAGGCAAAGACGGCAAGGCTTGCCTGTCCGCAGAACGCTCGCACCACCGCTTCGGCCTAAACGTATACCCGGCAAGAATAAAGAACACCGGCATGTGAAAAAGCCCAGACCACCAAGCGGTCTGGGCTTAATAAACGATGGTGCTCCATGGCGGATTCGAACCGTCGACCTTGGGATTAGAAGTCCCCTGCTCTATCCAACTGAGCTAATGGAGCAAATAACCGCACGCCCAAGCAAGCACAAGCCTGTCAGGCGCAAGTAATTATAACCTAGTTGAACTGCTCGCGGTACGCCTTGCAGACCTCATCGACCGGGCCGTCCATGCGAAGGTCACCCTTCTCAATCCAAACGGCACGCTGGCAGATGCGCTCAACCTGCTCCATAGAGTGCGAAACGAACAGAACCGTCACGTCGCCGCTCTGGATAAAGTGCTGGATGCGGGCCTCACACTTTTGCTGGAAGAACACATCACCGACGGACAGCGTCTCGTCAACGATCAGAATATCGGGCTCGGTAATCGTCGCGATTGCAAAGGCGATACGCGCCACCATGCCCGAAGAGAAGTTCTTAAGCGGCATATCGACAAAGTTCTGCAGCTCAGCGAACTCGATAATGCCGTCAAAGTTGGCGTCGATGAACTCCTTGGTATAGCCGAGCAGGGCGCCGTTCAGATAGATGTTCTCGCGGGCGGTCAGCTCGGGGTCAAAGCCGGCGCCAAGCTCAATCAGCGGCGCGATGTTACCGTGCACCTTAACGCTGCCCTCGCTAGGCTCAAGAACGCCAGCGATAATCTTGAGCATCGTAGACTTGCCGGAGCCATTGGTGCCGACCAGACCCACAACCTCGCCGCGATGAATATCAAACGAGATGTGCTTAAGCGCCCTAAACTCCTCAAAGAACAGCTCGTGCTTGGCAAGCTTAATGAAGTACTCCTTGAGGTTGGTCAGCGACTCGGACGCCATGTTAAAGATCATGGTGACGTCGTCGACCTCGACAGCCAGAGGCTGCTCGCTGTAATCAACAACAGATTCAGTCATCACAGCACTCCTTAGATGTAGAGGATAAATTTGCGCTCGGACTTATGGAACACGGTATAGCCAATAATAAGCGCAAGAACCGCCCAAGCGACGCACATACCAAACGTCATAAGCGAGGGCGTAGTCTGGAACAGGAAGATATCGCGCATAAACTGCAGGTAGTTGAACATGGGGTTCGCATACATCAAGATACGCACGAGATGCGGCATTTGCGCAATATAGTCAGTCGTCCAGAAGATGGGCGTAATGTAAGTCCACGCCGTAATGACGACGCTCCACAGATGCATAACGTCGCGGAAGAAGACCGTAAGGGCAGAGAGCATCATGCCCAGGCCCATGCAGAAGCACATAAGCAGCAGCAGGCAAACCGGCAGCAGAATAAGGTGCCAAGAAGGCATAACGCGGAACCACAGCATGACGATGGCGACGGCGACCAGCGAGAAGGCAAAGTTGACCAGCGAGAAGAGCACCTTCTGCACCGGGAAAACCCAGCGGTGCACCTTAACCTTCTTGAGCAGAGGGGCAGCGCCCACGATCGACGTCAGGGCCTGGTTAGTAGACTCAGACATGACGGCAAAGGTAATGTTACCCACGATCAAGTACAGCGGGTACATCTCGGGCGTCATTGAGCCATTGCGGCCCTGGCCAAAAATCGTCGAGAACACGATGGCCATGACGATCATCATCAGCAGCGGGTTGAGCACCGACCATGCGACGCCCAGAACGCTACGGCGATACTTGATCTTAAAATCCTTGGTAACCAGCTGACGAAGGATAAACGCGTCCTTCTCAAATTCGTTCTTAGCAAACGTCGCAGGCAGACTGCGAGTTTCTTGTTGCTTTGTCTGATCCGACACGGATGCAACTCCTTTACTCGTAATCGTTGACAAACGAACAGTATAGACCCGACGGCCATGCAAACGATTCGCGCAACAAAACTGGAGAACTAACCCACATCTTAGGATGCCAGGCCCAAACGGCTATACTTTCTAGGATTGAATGTATAAGGAGCATTAAGTGAATTCTGAATCCATCGCCGTCATCATCCCTTGCTACAACGAAGCGCTCACGATCGGCAAAGTCATCGATGACTTTCACCGCGAGCTTCCGCAGGCGACGGTCTATGTCTATGACAACAACTCGTCGGACGATACCTCACGCATTGCCACCGAGCACGGCGCCACAGTCCGCTTTGAGCCCCGTCAGGGAAAGGGCAACGTGTGCCGCCAGATGTTTCGCGATATCGACGCCGATTGCTACCTGATGGTCGACGGAGACGACACCTACCCCGCCGAGGCGGCCAAGGCCCTCTGCGAGCCCATCCTTAACGGCACGGCCGACATGACCGTAGGCGATCGCCTTTCCAACGGCACCTACGCCGAGGAGAACAAGCGTGCCTTCCACGGCTTTGGCAATAATCTGGTCCGCGCCATGATCAAGTGGATCTATGGCTACAGCTTCGATGATGTCATGACCGGCTACCGCGCCATGAGCCGTCCGTTCGTTAAAACCTTCCCTGTGCTTTCCGAGGGCTTCCAGATCGAAACCGAGCTCTCGATCCACGCCGTCGACCACCGCTGGCGCATCAAAGACGTGCCCATCGAGTACCGCGACCGTCCGGAAGGCTCCGAGTCCAAGCTCAATACCGTGAGCGACGGCATTAAAGTCGTTGCGATGATCGGCACGCTGTTCAAGGACTACCGCCCGCTGAAGTTCTTCAGCCTCGTCGCGCTTCTATTCGCGATTATCGGCCTGGTTTTGGGCATTCCTATCTTTGTTGAGTACTTTCAGACCGGCCTGGTCCCGCGTTTCCCCACTGCCATGCTTGCTGCATCGTTTATGTTCCTCTGTGGTCTGAGCCTTGCAACCGGATTCATCCTGGATTCTGTGGCAAAGGTCGAAAAAAAGCAGTGGGAGGTCAACGTGTACAGCAAATACGCCTACGATGACCAGCCCGGCAAGTCCGCCACCGAGACAAGCGAGAGGTAGGTCTTCCGCAGAATACTATTGGCACCACTGCGCAGATAGCCACCAACAAGAAAAGCCACCGTTAACAAGCGGCGGCTTTTGCTCTCGAAAAGTTAATAGCGGCTAGAGCGTCTTGAGGTACTCCCCCAGCTCTTCCTCCCAGTCGGGCATGTGGAACCCGACCGACTCGAGCCTGGAAAGGTCGAGCGCGGAGTGGACCGGGCGCGGGGCGACGGGGCCGGCGGCGCTCGCGTAGTAGTCGGCGGTCGATACCGGCAAGACCTTCTCGCCGTTGCCGTTGGCCGCCTCGAAGACGGCGCGGGCGATGTCGGCCCAGGACTTGACGGCGCCGGAGCCCGTGCAGTTATAGGTGCCGTAGGGGGCGTGCGTCCCCAGCACGTGGAAGATGGCCTCGGCCATATCGCGCGTGAAGGTCAGGCGGCCCAGCTGGTCGTCGACGACCGTGACCTGCGTGAGCCCGTCCTCCGGGTCGGCTACGCGGTCGG
>CAJMRP010000136.1 GCA_905215765.1 uncultured bacterium | reverse complement strand
TTTCCCGATGTCCAAGAAATGGGAGGCAGTTCACAGGCACCTTTGTTGTGGTTTTTGTTTTAGGCCGAGGGGAAGGCCTTGGTGAGACCGGCGCGCGTTTGCGTGTCGGTCTTTTGGTAGATAGAGCTCAGGTGGCGCTGTACCATGCGCATCGAGATACCGAGTTCCTCGGCAACCTGCTTGAGCGGGCGTTCATCCTGGGTCACGGCCATGAGCACGTCGACTTCGCGCGGGGTGAGGCCGTGGTCGGCGATGAAGGCTTGACGCTGCTCTTCGATACTCGGCGCAGCGAGCGCTTTCTCGGCTCGTTGCTGGTGTTCGCGCTCCTGCTCGGTTTGGGGCAGGCGGAACAGGCCCGCGGCTACAAACGCCACACTAGCCGCCACAAGCAGCATGAGCGCGCCGATCATGATGAGGGCGACATTGCCCGAGGTCACAAGTGCCAGCGAGATGCCCGACGTAGTGAACGCGCACACGTTGTTGACTGCGCGGCCCATGCTAGCCCACAGTGCGGGCGTATGCATGCGCGGCGCCAGCTGCGTAAACGTGGCGGTAAAGAACGTGACAAAAAAGCCCGAGCTCAGGTAAAAGACGACAAGGCCCAGGTTGGGATCGGCGCCGGCCTCCACGGCCAGGATGGAAATGGTCGAGAGCACGGCGATGCCGAGCATGACAAGCCCCATGTAGCGGCGCTCGGCAAGGTCAAAGATAATGCCGGCGGCAAGGCCGCTCGCCGCCAAAAAGAGGCGCGGCCAGGTCTGCACGGCAATGGTGCCATGGGCGTTGGAGAGTGTGACCACGTTGTCGAGGGTCGAGAACAGGCAGGCAAGAATCATGACGAGCGCGATGCTCCAGCATGCCTGTTTGGCGAGGGCATGAGAGGGCTCAACAAAGGGATTGATGGCGGGGCTGGAGCTCTCGGCAGCCTTTTGGGGAACGACGCTGAGGGCGGAGATGGCGATCGTCGCTGTGCCAAGGACGATGAGCTCTGCGATGCCGCCGCAATTGAGCAGGTTGACGGCGAACTGCATCAGGATGCCCGCGGCATAGGCCGCTCCCGCACCGGTGGCGAGCTTGGGATCATCCTGGAATGCCAACGAAAAGGCGTGGTGAGTGGCGGCGCCCAGCAGGCCGAGTCCGAGGAATGCGAGGCATCCCAGAATCTCGAGCGCAAGCGGGCTCGTGGGGGACTGAATCTGAAGCAGCCCCAAGATGGCGATGGGGACGGCGGCACTGACAACTGCCTGAGGCTGGCCTTTGCGCTGCGCGTGATCAAGCAGCGGCGCGTATCCGATAAAGCCGAGCACGCTCGCACCCAGAATAAAGCCCTGTGCGATTACAACGCGTTCGGCACCGGCGAGCAGCCCGACGTTGACGTCGAAGCGAAACTCGGCGGCAAGGAAGACGAAGGTGAAGAGCGCGAGTGCCAGAAGCGCGTTGATTTTAGGCCTGCTCAGGTTCAAGGACGGTCCTTTGGGTGGACGGAATAGTCGTGTCCTCGATTGTAGCGTCCCTGGGACGCGTGTGACGACAACGAAATCATTTTGAATTAAAACGCAGGTAGAGGCCTGGGTTCGCATCTACGAACCTAGGCATACGGAGTCATTTGGCACATCTTGGTGGTACAGGACCACCACAAAGGGGACAGGCACCTTTGTGGTGGTATGTCCCTACGACCAAGGAGGCCGTTATGAACGGAAGGCACTTCGATAAACAAACTCAGCGTGAGCGCACCTGCTCGCTGGTTCACGGTACTTGGCGTTGTGTGGGTGCCAAAATCGCTTGCGCCGCCGCGTGCGCGCTTATGGTTGGCCAGCTGCTGCTGCCGAGCGTGGCACTGGCGACGGAATGTGCCGATCCCGTCGCTGCGATGGACGAGGTTGCCGCGGCTCCGGTGACGCCGACGGTTGCGGAGGATACGGCGGCTCCGGCGCCGGTACCGGTGGCTCCGGCTGCGCCGATGACTGACGCGGCTCCGGCGACACCGTCCACGGCAGAAACTCAGCAAGATCAGCAGGACGCACCGGCGGCAACGGTGAACGATGCGACACCCGCTGAACAAAACACTCCCAGCGACAACGCCGCCACTCCGGCAAGCGACGCCATCATGCCCTGTGGCGTGACCGATGTGACAGGCGGGAGCGGCGTTAGGGTCAATACGACCGTGGTTTCCCACTACACGGACTGCGGGCTTCCGGGCAACATCACGCTCGAAAAGGGTCAGTCGTACACCTATGATTTTCCCGATGTTGAGGGCGGCATGCCGGATGAGCCGCTCTGCGAACTTGTCGAAACCAAGTACTACCGGGCCGATGCTGTTTCGGGCACCCTGGCCGAAGTCCAGGACGCATCTATGTCCGATGTGACGGCTCACTTTGAGCCTGTTGGCGATCACATGAGGCTGACGCTGACCTTTACGGGTGGCGCGGCAGGCGGCTCGTATCGACTCACGCGCAATGAGGTTCTTTATATTGGCGCGGCACTGACGTATACCGGAACTGACTATGGCACCGACTATGAAGGTGACAACAGCTACGCGGGCAGCTCGATTACCGTCAACGAAACCAGGGACGACTATTACCTCCGCTACGCCATCAATAGCGAAATTACGCTTGTTGCGTCGGAAAACGAAGCTCTTGAGAATCTAAACGTCAACGATGTGAAAACCGACTACGCGCCCGGCGAGGCGCCGCGTGCGACCGCGACGATTCCTGCCGCCGATGCCGATAAGTATGAGATCGCCTACGAATGCTGGGAGGAAATGGAGCTCAATATGGAATCCGGGGAGTCGGTACCCGTTGCCTTCTGGTATTCCGATCCCGCAAAGTACACGCCGGGCATGAAGAAGATCGACCACTTCGAAGAGGGCAAGTTCTACATGTATTCCGTTGAGCTGAGGCTCAAGGGCGACAATACCGTGGCTGATGACTGCGAAATGAACGTCAACGGTCATTGGGCGCACCACATCAAGACCGCCAACGGCGTCTTCGCGCCAAACGCTGACAATATGCTGTGCGAGCAGCCAATCGACGAATGGCGTGCCATCGACGTTATAGAGATCAACGGCGCCATGACCACCTTCAAGGCAGGCGATAAGCCAGTCTTTACGGCGAGTGTTCCGACGGGCTCCAACTCCCTTCCTCAGTGTGAATTCTGGACGGGCAGCGATGGCAGCGAAGTGAACTCTCAGAAGTTCTGGGATCAGAACATCACGAATCACATCGACGTCTTTAAGCCCGGCGTGACCTATCGCTACGGCATCTACCTCAAGTCCGCGCGCGGCTTCTACTTCACGTCCGACACCAAGCTGGTGATCAACGGCCAGGAGTGCGGCTACCAGGTCGCGGACAGCGTATCCGATGACGACACCGGCTGGATCTACACCCTGTGGCTCAACACCGATTTGACGTTTACGCCCGAGGCCACGCCGACTCCCGATCCGCAGCCTACGCCGGATCCCAAGCCGACACCGCAGCCTGAGGTGAAGCCCGAGACCAAGCCTGCGGCCAAGCCGGCCACGATAACCGCCACGACCAAGACGGTTGAGAAAGCCACGCAGGCCAAGAAGGGCGATGCTGTCCTGGCTGCCACGGGGGATACCACCGCGATGACGGTTACCGCCCTAGGCATCGCCGGCGCGACCGTCGCCGCCGCCGGCATCGCCGCAACCAAGCGCCGCAAGCGTTAGGGGTGGGTAGCGGCTCTCGTTCTCGGCCTCAGCAAAATCTCAATCTGTAACACCAAACTGCCCGAAACGGCTCCAGGTGTTACAGATTGAGACGAACTGTTCGGCCGCCAACCTAACGTCTCGATCTGTAACACGTAGCGAGGAATTTGGCCTCTAACTGTTACAGATTGAGATGAACAGGCGGATGTTCGCACAATATCTTGATCTGTAACAACTACGAGGCTCAACAGGGTCTATTTGTTACAGATTGAGACAAAACGACCGACCAGGCCCCAAACCACCACAAAGGTGCCTGTCCTCATCGTGGTGGTTTGGGCGGCCGGCATAGAAAAAGTCCCCGCCGGGCGTGTGCTCGACGGGGACTTTGCCGTTTGGTGGCTAGCGCTGCGGGTGATTACTCGCCCAGCAGGCTCTTGGTGATGGAAGCGGCGGCCTTCTTGCCGGCGCCCATCGCCAGAATGACCGTAGCGGCACCGGTGACGATGTCGCCGCCAGCCCAGATGCGGGGATCGGTGGTCTGGCCGGTCTCCTCGTCGGCGACGATGTAGCCCCACTTGTTGAGCTCCATCTTGCCGCCGATCTTCTTTGCGAAGGGGTTGGCGTTGGTGCCGATAGCCGAGATCGCGACGTCGCAGGGGATCTCCTCGATGGCGCCCTCGATGGGCACCGGGCGACGACGGCCGGACTCGTCAGGCTCGCCGAGCTCCATCTTCTGGACCTTGACGGCGCACACGGAGCCGTCTTCGCCAGCGACAAACTCGAGCGGGGAGACGAGCGGCAGAACCTCGACGCCCTCGGCCTTAGCGTGGTGCAGCTCGGCGCGACGGCAGGGCATCTCGTCCTCGGTACGACGGTAGGCGATGATGGCGTGCTCGGCGCCCAGACGCTTGGCGGTACGGACGGCGTCCATAGCCACGTTGCCGCCACCAAAGACGACGACGTTCTTGCCGTGCTTGGTGGGGGTGTCGTACTCGGGGAACTTGTTGGCCTTCATCAGGTTCACGCGGGTGAGGTACTCGTTTGCGAAGAAGACGTTGGGCAGGTTCTCGCCGGGGACGTTGAGGAACTTGGGCAGGCCAGCGCCGGTCGCCACATAGATGGCGTCGAAGCCCTGCTCGAACAGCTCCTCGGCCGTGGCCATGTTGCCCACGACGGAGTTGTACTCAAACTTGACGCCCATGTCCTCCAGGCCGTCAATCTCGCGCTTGACGACCGCCTTGGGCAGACGGAACTCGGGGATGCCGTAGACCAGCACGCCGCCGGCGAGGT
>CAJMRP010000135.1 GCA_905215765.1 uncultured bacterium | reverse complement strand
ACGAGTGGGGGCTCCTATCTTTTTAGTGCCCTCGGATTGGGTCATAGTGTCTGTCCGTCCTCTACCTGCGGCGTTGACTTGGTTGACACTTAGAACATCGATGTAGTCATTGGGGACGTTCTTAAACGACTGCCCAACGGCTGTTGAGCACATGGCTCGCATGACAGCCGTCTCTTTTATGTTTCCTTTAGCCGTTGCTGCCTAGGATGGGGGTTAGTCGGTAGGAAGGGAGCGTCTATATGGACGACGCGAGCGAGCGTTCAATCGAAGAGGACATGCTCGATCAGTTCAATTACTTTGATGATGAGGACGAGGAGCTGATCGACCGTCGCGAGCCAGCGCCGCTTGATTCCTTTGATCTGGTCGATGAAGAGCCCGACGAGGACGAGGGCGAATCGGCGGAGCCCTCACAGCCTTCGCGCCTTGACTCGCTGCTTTCGAGAGCCCCCATGCACCACGGTGTCCGTGCCGGCGCGCTCCATATGAAAACTGACTGGCACCAGATCGTGACGGCAGGCGATGAACTTGCCGTCGATGCGCCGCTCACCGATAAATCATCCATCATCTGCCGCACCGGTATGCTTATGCTCGCGAGCGGAACGGGTGCCTGGCGTGTTCGCGATACCATGAATCGTGTCGCCGCCGTACTCGGTGTGACCATCCACGTTGACTTAAGTCTCCTGTCGTTTGAGTGTACTTGCATCGAAGATGGTCACTGCTTTAATGAGGTCGTCAGCTTGCCCACAACGGGCGTCAATACCCATCGCATTTGGATGATGGAGAGTTTCCTCAAGGAAATCGAGACCTATGGTCGTCGCTTCACGGTGCACGAGTATCACGAGATGCTCAAGACCGTTGAGAGTTCAAAACCTGATTACGCGCCTTGGCAACAGGGCCTTGCGGCGGCCTGCGCCTGTGGCGCCTTCGTTTTTTTGCTCGGCGGCGGCCCTATCGAGATGGCCTGCGCGTTCGTGGGCGCGGGTGTCGGCAACTTTGCCCGCTCCCATATTCTCAAGCAAGGCCTTGGTCAGTTCAGCGCGCTGACGACCGGCGTTGCGCTCGCTTGCGTTTCGTATCTGCTGGCATTGCTCGGCCTTGGCCAGGTCATACCGGGGGCAATGTCGCACCAAGAAGGCTATATCGGCGCCATGCTCTTTGTGATTCCCGGCTTTCCGCTCATTACGGCAGGCCTCGACATCGCTAAGCTCGACATGCGAAGCGGTATCGAGCGCCTTTCGTATGCCGTGTCGATTATTGTGATGGCGACCCTCGTAGGTTGGATGGTTGCCGAGTGTGTTGGCCTGGCGCCGGACGACTTTGCCCCACTGGGCCTTTCGCCGCTTGCCCTTACGCTCCTGCGCGTGGTGATGAGCTTCGTTGGCGTATTCGGCTTCTCGGTGATGTTCAACAGCCCGGTAAAGATGGCCGCGGCAGCTGGGTTGATCGGCGCCGTTTCCAATACCCTGCGTCTGACCCTTGTCGATGCGCCGACGATGATTCCCTTCCTGGGCCTGAGCGCAGGCATGCCTCCCGAGGCAGCAGCGTTTATCGGCGCGCTGGTATCGGGTCTGCTGGCAAGCTTGGCCGAAGTCAAGCTCACCTACCCGCGCATCGCTCTCACGGTGCCTTCGATTGTCATTATGGTGCCGGGCTTGTATCTGTATCGCTCGATGTATTACATGTGCACCTTCGACACGGTCAATATGCTCGGCTGGTTTGTGCGCGCAGTGCTCATCGTAGCGTTTCTGCCCGTTGGACTGGGTGTGGCGCGTACGCTCACCGACCCTCGCTGGCGCCACACCAGCTAATTGGTACAAGGGGGACAGGTTACTTTGCACCAAATGAGTTGCGGTGAAATAGGGACTGAATTGCTGCTTAAAGGGTCAAAACAGTCCGTATTCCACCGCAACTTATGGGGTCGGGGGTTTGGTGCCCTGCATCTCCACAAACTCAACGCTTACGAAGCGCGCGCCGTTCGTGTTAGGGTAGTTCCACCACATAAGTAGTCGCAGACGCGCGTACCACGGGCGGGCGAGATGAAGTTCCAACAGCTCCATCTTGCCCGCCCGTTTTTGTTGCGTGGCGCCGCGGTACAACACAGAGAGGAATCTGCCCTTTATGCCTATCAACAAACGAGAGAGCCTGCTGTTCACCTTTATCATGTGCTTTTGCATGGTGCTCTGGATGAGCATCTACAACGTTGCCCTGCAGCACGGGGCCATCAACGGCGAGGTCGTTGCCGCTGCGTGGCTCGGCTTCCCCGTTGCCTACATTTTTGCCATGTGCTGCGACTGGTTCGTCGCCAGCCCGCTCGCCAAGGGTTTCGCCTTTAAGTACTTGGTCACGCCGGGCAAGAGCTCGCCACTTGCCATGACGCTCGCCGTCAGCTCCTGCATGGTCGTTCCCATGGTCATCATCATGTCGCTGTACGGTGCCTGCGAGGGTCTGACGCACATGCCCGGCGGCATCCTTGCGAACCTGTATTCCGTGCCCGCGATCTGGATGATCAACATTCCGCATAATTTTGTGATGGCGCTGCCGTGGAACCTTTTGGTAGCCGGTCCGATTTCCCACTTCGTCTTCCGTCGCGCCTTCCCTGTGGGGACGGTTTTCGAGGAGGAGCATGCCGAGCTCTTGGAGCAGGCTATGGCTTCTGAGTGCGAGTAGCTCGCTTAGGGATCTGCTGAGCGCGGGCGACTTGCTTGGTTGGAGCCCTAAGCGTGGATAGCTCTCTCGGCGACATTGCGGGCGTGAGCGGTGCGCATGACCGGAGGGCCCGTGCTGCTCCGTTCCCCGACGTGCTAGCGTGCAGAACAATCTGTTGGTGCATTCGGCGGCTGCTGAAGCGTTTCGGCAGCCGCTTTTTATACGGAGTTTAAATACAACAGTCTGTTGTATTACGTAGAGTGGTATATCTCTAGCAGGAAAAATGCGAGAGACGGAGCATTATGGCGTTGCTAGTAGGACTGGACGTAGGGTCGACGACGACCAAAGTTTACGCGATGCACGAGGATATGACCGAGGCGTGGTGGGGATATCGCCGCCACGGGGCGTGTCAGACAGCGAGCGTGCGCGCCATGCTCGGCGAGCTCGCCGAGCGCTTTCCCCATGAGTCGCTGTGCGTTGCGGTGACCGGCTCGGGTGCGCGCGATATCGCGACCGCGCTGGGCGCCTCGTACGTTCAGGAGGTGGTCGCCAACGCGCTCGCGATCAGCAGGTTCTATCCGCAGACGCGCTGCGCCATCGAGCTGGGCGGCCAAGACGCCAAGATAATCTTCTTCCGCACCAACGATAAGGGAGACATCGAGGTTGCCGACATGCGCATGAACGGCTCGTGCGCAGGCGGTACCGGTGCATTTATCGACGAGATGGCAAAGCTCATGGGGGTCGGCACCGAATCGGGCGAGTTCGAGCAGCTCGCAAGCCGGGGAACGACCGTCCACGAGGTCTCGGGCCGCTGCGGCGTGTACGCAAAGACCGATATCCAGCCGCTGCTCAACGAGGGCATTCCTACCACCGACCTGGCGCTTTCGGCGCTTCACGCGGTCGCCCGCCAAACGATCGGCGGTCTGGCCCAGGGTATCGACATCGAGCCGCCGGTAATCTTCGAGGGCGGTACGCTCGCCTACAACCCCACGCTGGTCCGCGTGTTCCGGGAGCAACTGAATCTATCGGACGATCAGGTTATCGTCCCGCGCGATCCGCAGATCATGGTCGCGCGCGGTGCCGCCCTGTCGCTGACCGACATGTTCGCATCGTCCCAACCGATCGACCTTCCCGACGCTTTTGTCCGGCTGGATAAGCTCGAGACGGTCGCGCCCGCAAGCGGGGAGGGACGTCTTGCCCAGCCCTTTTTTGCCACACCTGCCGAGCAGGCGGATTTTACGGCACGCCATGGCAAAGAGACGCCGGCAAAGGGTCCGGATGCGTATGCGCCCGGAGAGACGGTGCGTGTGGCGCTCGGTATCGATTCGGGGAGCACGACGACCAAGTTCGCCCTGGTCGATGAGGCGGGTGAGCTTGTCGATTCGTTCTACGCGTCTAATAACGGCAGACCGCTCGACGTCGCCCAACAGGGTCTTGTCAGCTTGAAGAACCGCTGGGAGACAGCGGGAGTCACGCTTGCGATCGATGCCGTGGGCACCACGGGATACGGCGAGGAGCTTTTCGCGCGCGCGTTCCACGCCGACTACCATACGGTCGAGACGGTCGCGCACGCCCGCGGCGCGTGCGCATGCGTTCCCGATGCGACCTTCGTGCTCGACATCGGCGGACAGGATATGAAGGCCATCTGGCTCAACCACGGCGTGCTGACCGATATCGTCGTCAACGAGGCGTGCTCTGCGGGCTGCGGCTCGTTCCTCGAGGGTTTTGCCAAAAACCTCGGAATAGCCGTTGAGGATATCGCGACCGAGGCATTTTCGTCCAAAGCCCCCGCCGTTCTCGGCAGCCGCTGCACGGTGTTCATGAACAGCAGCGTCGTTTCCGAGCAGCGGCGCGGTAAGGGTCCGGGCGACATCATGGCCGGTCTCTGCCGTTCGATTATCGAGAACGTGTTCACCAAGGTCATTCGCGTTTCAAATCTCAACCGTCTGGGCGACAAAGTCGTCGTCCAGGGCGGCACGTTCCGAAACGACGCGGTGCTGCGCGCATTCGAGCAGTATCTGGGCAAACCCGTCACGCGTGCGCCCCACCCGGGGCTGATGGGCGCTATCGGTATCGCCCTGCTCGCGCGCGAGGAATGCCGCAAGGGCGACGCCGGCACGTCGTTTATCGGGCTCGATGCCGTGGAGCGCTTCGAGCATCGCGAGTTCGGCGGCGTTACCTGCCGTCGGTGCAACAACCGCTGCCAGCGCGCGGTCGTGGCATTTGGCGACGGCTCGCTTTACGTCACGGGCAATCGCTGCCCGCGCGGCGGCGCCATCTCATGGGATGAGCTCGTGCGCGAGGTTCCCGCG
>CAJMRP010000134.1 GCA_905215765.1 uncultured bacterium | reverse complement strand
CATGCGAACCTCCAGTCCGGACCGCCCCGCGGTCCAACTTTCTGTCCGCACCCCCGATTGACCCACAGAGGCATAATCCAAGAACTATTTCACCGCAACTGCCAAGGGGCCAAGTCGACCAATTTGAAAGCCTAGAGATGCGCCACGAAAACGGCCCATCTACTACGTTTAACCCGCATGGGTCGACCATGCGGGTCTTTTTTGAAAATTGGCAAGCCTTCTACCTGCGGTTTTAATTTTGCGATTCTCGGTGTGGTCAGTGGTATTCGCTAAAACGTAGTAGATAGGCCCATTTCGTGGCGAGCAGGTCAACTAGCTACCCTGCGGAAGGGCTCTAGCGCAGCAGCCCCGCTACTTCGCCGGCTAGGGTGATGGTGCCGGCTGCTACGAAGGGCTCGCCCGCGGCTTCGAAAGCTTCGAGGGCCTCGGACACGCTGGAGTACACGCCCGCAAGCTTGTCTGCATCCACCAGGGCAGCGAGTTCCTCTGCCGGCAGGGCGCGATCGGAATCGGTCTGCGTCACGACCACGCTCGGGAAGGCTGGAATCAGCACATCAACGATACCCGCCACGTCCTTGTCGGCCAGCGCAGCGCACAGCAGCGTGGGGCGATTCTCCACGCACGGGTCGATCTCGTCCAGCGCGCTCACAAAGTTCTCGCAGCTCTGAGGGTTATGGCAGGCATCAATCAGCTTGAGCGGGTCGATCCCCAGCACGTCAAAACGGCCCGGCGTGGGGCAGCCCATAAGCGAGGTGTCGAGCGCATCGTGGTCGAGTTCGCGGCCCAGATACCCCTCGCAGAGCATAATCGCGCACGCAGCATTCTGCGGCTGGTAGGCCGGCTTGACCATGCTCGACGTATAAATCGCGCGCGGCGTGGTGCAGCTGAACTCCACCGTGTCGCCCACATGCGCCGGCACCTTGGTCGTGGCGTGGCTCACCACCAGCGGCACCACACCGCACTCACGGCAACGGGCATCCATCACGCGCTGAACGCTCGGCTCATGCGTGCCCTCGCCCAGCACAACCAGTCGCCCGGGTTTAATGACCGCGGCCTTCTCCCCCGCAATGGCCTCGAGCGTGTCGCCCAGGATGCGCGTGTGGTCGAGGCCAATACCCGTGATGGCAACGGCGACGGGATCGGTCGCACTCGTGGCGTCCCAACGGCCGCCCATGCCAACCTCGAGCACAGCAACGTCCACCGCGGCCTCGGCAAACACCACCAGTGCGGCAGCCGTCAGCAGGTCAAACGGCGTGATGGTATAGGCGCGCTCCCCCGCCGCCACACGACGAGCATTCACGCGATGCCCCGCCTCGACGGCGGCAGAAACGCCATGGGCAAACGCCTCATCGCTCACAACGTGCCCATCGGCCTCCATGCGCTCGGGATAGCGCACCAACTGCGGAGATGTATACAGTGCGGTCTTTAACCCCTCACCACGAAGGATGGCAGCCGAAAAACGCGTGGTCGAAGTCTTGCCATTGGTACCGGCAACCTGAATGCAATCGAAATACTCATCCGGACGTCCCAGCTCATCGAGCATATCGACAACCGTCTCGAGCAGAGGACCAGCATCCCCAGAAATCCGCCCCGTATCAGCAGCAAGCCCCACAGCCTCATCAAACGAAAGCAACTCAAACGAGAAAGGAACGACATACGACCCAGAACGCTTAGCCATAACCCAAAGTCTCCAATTACAGAAAAAGAGGCCCATCAAAAAGAATGAGCCCCTCGCGTTGACAATATCAGCCTTTATCCGCTTGCAGCATGATCAAGGCCACAACCCAGTGGCCCTAACCTACCAGTTGTAAACAACCACGTAACCGCACCAGGAGCGGCCCGATGCTTTGCTCGCCGCAAGTTCCGCACGCAAAGGACAGCACTTAATGTGCTGTCCGTCTTGCGCAGGACTGTCCGCAGCGGAGAGCAAAGCACCGGGACGCGCCCCCAAGTTAGACCTACGAGAAGTCAGCAACCTGAGCAGTCAGCGCCGCCAGGATCTCCTTGAGCTCAGCTGCACGGTCCCTCTTCTTCTGGACCACCGCGGGCGCGGCCTTGGCCACAAAGCCCTCGTTGGCAAGCGTCTTCTCGCAGCCAGCGAGCTCCTTCTGCGCCGCGGCGATCTCCTTCTCCAGGCGTGCCTTCTCGGCCGAAAGATCAACCTTGCCCTCGAGCACCACAAAGACCTCGACGCCGCTGTCAACAACGGCGATGCTCGCGGCCGGCTTCTCGACATCGGTGCCCATGACCAGCGAGGCGGTGTTTGCCAGCGGTTCAATGGTCGAGCGCAGGCTCTCGAGCTTCTCGATGTCCTCGGCACCGGCGCGCACGACCACGTCGAGCTCGGCCTTGGGGCTCAAGCGATAACGCGAACGTGTGGCGCGGGCGGCGGAAACGACGGTGCGGCACAGCTCAAACGCGCGCTCGGCGGGCTCGTCGACGTACTTGACGTAGTCGGCGGGCTCGGGCCACTTGGCGATCATGAGCGCCTCGGCGCGGTCAACGTTGCCCTCGGCATCCAGGTCGAGCACGCTCGCCGGCATGTTGTCCCAGATCTCCTCGGTGACAAACGGCATAAGCGGGTGCATCAGGCGAATGGAGGTATCGAGCACAAAGATCAGGTTGCGCTGAGCCTGCAGACGGCCCTCGCCCTTCAGGCGAGCCTTGGTGACCTCGACGTACCAGTCGCAGACCTCGTTCCAGAAGAACTGCTGCACGCCGCGGGCCATGTCGCCAAAGGTATAGTTCTCGATGCCCTCGGTGACCATCTTCACGGCCTTGGCCAGGCGGCTGAACATCCAGGCGTCGGCCGGCGTCTCCACGACAGGCTCGCCGGGCGTGTAGCCCTCCATGTTCATGAGCAGGAAGCGGCTGGCGTTCCAGATCTTGGTCACAAACGATTTGGCCTGATCGGTACGCGGGCTGTCGATGAGCTTCTTGGTCTTCTTGTCGATGTTCGCGTCAAACTTGACGTCCTGGTTGTTGGTGCACAGCGTAAGCAGGTTGAAGCGCATGGCGTCGGCACCGTACATACCGATAAGGTCCATGGGGTCAACGCCGTTGCCCTTGGACTTGGACATGCGGCTGCCGTCCTTGGCCAGGATCGTCGGGTAGATGACGACGTCCTTAAATGGAACCTCGTCCAGGAAGTACAGCGAGCTCATGACCATGCGGGCGACCCACAGCGCGATGATGTCGCGCGCGGTGACGAGCGCCGTCGTGGGGTGATGGCCCTCGAGCAGCTCCGGCTTTTGCGGCCAGCCCTGCGTGGCAAAGGTCCACAGCTGCGAGCTGAACCAGGTGTCCAGCACGTTCTCGTCCTGATGCACGTGATGGCCGCCGCACTTGGGACACACGTCGGTGTCCTCGGTAAGGGCGTCCTCCCAGCCGCAGTCCTCGCAGTAGAACACGGGGATGCGGTGGCCCCACCACAGCTGGCGGCTGATGCACCAGTCCTTGAGGTTTTCCATCCAGGTGGTGTAGGTCTGCGTCCAGCGCGCGGGGTGGAAGGTGACCTTGCCGGAGTTGACGGCGTCGAGCGCCGGCCCCTTGAGCTTATCGACGGCCACAAACCACTGCTCGGAAAGCCACGGCTCCAGCGCGGAGTCGCAACGGTAGCAGTGCATGACGGAGTGATCGAGTTCGTCGACGTGATCGAGCAGGTCGTGCTCCTCAAACCACTTGATGACGGCCTCGCGGCACTCGTCGCGGTTCATGCCGGTAAACTCGCCGTAACCCTCGACGACCACCGCATGCTCGTCGAAGATGTTGATCTGCGGCAGGTCGTGGGCCTGACCCATGGCGTAGTCGTTGGGGTCGTGAGCAGGGGTGACCTTAACAAAGCCAGAGCCAAAGTTGGCGTCGACATGCCAATCCTCAAAGATGGGGATCTCGCGGTCGACGATGGGAAGCTTGACGGTCTTACCCACGAAGGCGGCCTTCTCGGGGTCCTTCGGGGAGACAGCGACGCCCGTGTCGCCGAGCATGGTCTCGGGGCGCGTGGTGGCGACGACAATGTAGTCCTGGCCGTTGACCGGCTCGGTCAGCGGGTAGCGCAGGTGCCACAAGTGACCCTTCTCGTCCTTGTACTCGGCCTCGTCGTCCGAGATGGCGGTGGTGCAGTTGGGGCACCAGTTGACGATGCGCTTGCCACGGTAGATCAGGCCGTCGTGGTACCAGTCGCAGAAGACCTTGCGCACGGCCTGCGCGTAGTCCTCGTCCATGGTAAAGCGCTCGTTATCGAAGTCAACGGAGCAGCCCATACGCTTGATCTGCTCGACGATGATGCCGCCGTACTCGTGGGTCCAATCCCAGCAGGCGTCGACAAACTTGTCGCGACCGATCTCCAGGCGGCTAATGCCCTCGCTCTTGAGCTTCTTGTCGACCTTGGTCTGCGTAGCGATACCGGCGTGGTCGGTGCCCAGCACCCAGCGCGTGGACTTGCCGCGCATGCGGGCCATGCGGATGATGGCGTCCTGGATGGAGTCGTCGGTGGCGTGGCCCATGTGGAGCTTGCCGGTCACGTTGGGAGGCGGAATGGTGACGGTGCAGTCGCCCGTGTCAAAGACGGGGCGGACAGCGGGCGCGCCGATGCTGCCTTCCGGCAGGGAGGATATCAGCGCTTCCAGCGCGGCAGGCTCCCATGTGGGATAAATTTCGCTCGAAACGACGTTTTTGATGTAGTCCGTGAACGGAACGGTCACATTTGCCGCCAATTGCGTCGGCGCGCCCAGATGGACGACGATGGTCTCGGGAATGTAGGGAATGACAGAGGTCGGCATAAGATCACCTCACGAAAGGCTCTGCGGCGGCACGACGAAGGTTTCCGTCCGGTCAAACGAGCTTGGAAGATCGGGCGTTGGGATGAGCGAGAGCTCCTGCCGCGTCTCGGTGTTCGGAAAAACCTGCGCGTTTTTGACAAGCACCCGGTCAAAGCCTGTGCGTTCGACGCGGATGTCGACCGCAGCATAGGGGATGGATGTGTTCTGATAGCTCCGGCTCTCGGCCATCGGCGGGG
>CAJMRP010000133.1 GCA_905215765.1 uncultured bacterium | reverse complement strand
AGCCAGTAGCCGCAGGGCAGCTCGGCCGTCGTGCCCGCGTTGAGGGCCACGGACACGGCGCCAGAGCTCTGGAGGGAACGAGCGAGCTGTGCGCTCAGCGCGCTCGTAAGGTGGGAATCGGTGTTGAGCCACTCGGCAGCTTCCTGCGCGGTGGTCTGGGATTTGGACATGCCGGCGCTGTGCAGCACAGGCAGCGCGGCGTCGCGCACGGCGTCGCTTGCCCAGGCGAGGTCGGTGGCGATCTTGGCGTCGCTGTCGCCGTCGACGACGTTGGCGCTAAAGATCTGGTAGGCGTCGTAGCTGCTCGCCACGGTGCCGCTCACCGTGATGGAACCGGTCGAGGTCGGCACAGCCTGCGCGGAAGCGGGGAACACAACCGCGCAGGTGCCGATCAGGAGGGTAAGCAGCGCAAACAAGATCGGGAAGGAGCAAACTTTCTTATTCACGACGCTTACCTCCCTTCGCATTCGCCTTGCGACGAATGTGCATCCAGGCCGCAGCAGCGCAAAGCACCACCGCGCCGGCAAGGTACGTCAGAGTGACGCCCGACATACCAGAAAGGGGCAAAGAGGTGGAGTAGGTGTTGGTGAAGGTGGGGGTGGAGCCATCGGTGAACCTCTCTTCTGCGGCACTGGCGTCTGCCGTCCACTCACCTTTGGGGTTAACGGTTCCCTTCCTGTAGGTCACCGCACAGTCGATTCCTCCTTCGGTGTTATCCGTTGCCACAACCTTGAACCTATAGACCGACTGATCAAACTTGTAATGCGGATAGGTCGAGCTTTCCTTCTTCTCGCGCACGTAGTACGTGAAGGTCTTGGAACCATTTTCAAGGTCCGTGAGCTCATAGTTCTTCGTCGCGAATTTGACCGGCACAGTCTCGTTGCCGTTTTTGTCGGTTTTAGCTTTCGACGGATCGACTGTTACCGTTTCCGGATTGGTGAAGTTCTCGTCGTTCGCAAGTTCGAACTTGAACTTCTTCATCTCGCCGCCGTCGACCTCCTTGGTCACCTGAGGTGTCCAAGAGCCGCTGGAGGTGTACGGAGTGTACGTGTTGGTGAAGGTCTTTGATCCATCGGAGTTGACAATCGAATAATAGCCTTGGCCGTCATCACGCAGAGTGTCCAGCGATTTAGTTGAACCTCCGGAGTATTTAGTCACACTCGTGTTTATAAGCGTGTAGTTATGAACGCTGAGAGGTTTAAGCTCGTACTTGTCATTCAGCGTCGGAACAGACATAAGTTTAGTCACGTTATCCTTGAGCGTCCCCACAATCTCATACACAGCAGGGTCGTACTTGATGTAGGGATCATTACCAGCATCTTCAACCAGGTAGTATGTAATCTCGCCAGCCGAACTGCTCGGAGCAGACTGGTCACCAAGGTTAAACGTGATGTTGCCGTTTGCATCATTACCTGCATTTCCTACCTCAGTGCAAACGCCGCGATCGAATGCCCCATTCGCGAAAGGATCTTTCGAATTCTTGCGGTAGACCTTAAAGGTGAACTCATTCTTAGTGAGTGGTTTTTTCTTACCAGTCTGCGAATCGATTAGCTCCTTGGTCGCCTTAAGGCTTGGATAGACATACGCGTCCGTTGGCTGGCCCAAGTACAGATCACCATTCGACATGATGCCGCCACCATGGTCCCAGGAATAGTTGTCCGTGATGAAAGTTGTCGCATTATCCTGTGCATCAGTCGCCGCTTTATCCGTGGCCTCGACACCCGAGGTCAGGCCGATGCTATTTTTTACCCCAACAGCACCGTTGGCGGGGATGGTGATAGCTTCTTCACGTTCGATGCTTCCCGAGTACTGGGCGTCTCCACCGCCGAGCATCTTACCGGTTACCACTGCGACCGGCGTTGTGTGATCCCGCGCTGCGAGGAAGAAATCGGCATGACCGTACTCGCGGAACTTGTCCGATTTGTATGCATCTCTATCTTCAGTCTTATTAGTATTAGCAATACCACCACCTGAAAGATGGGGTGCAACGTCATTGCCGGTATTCTTCATTGAATCGTAAGCATGGTTTTTATCAGGATCATTAGGATGATCAGGATGATCATCGCCATCATACTCATCTCCGGCAGACAAATTGCCAAAGATTGCCGTGCCCTTAGTGTTCGTTACCAACGTCTTGCCCGTCGGGCAGACTGCAACGCCACCGCCATAGCCGCCAGCGGTATTGCTGCTTATATAGGAGTTATAGACAAATAGCCTGCCCGCATTATCTGCGTTATCCGAATCGCCCTGGACGAAGACACCGCCTCCGCCCCAGTCAAAGCGAGACATGCAGTAGTTGTTAGTGATGTAGACTTTGCTGCCTGGAGTGCCGTTGTTGTCTGGAGTGTCGCCAATCATCGCGTCAACCTTCTGGCCCACTCGAATGCCAGCACCCTCAGATCGGAAGCTCACGTTAGAGGCAATAATTCCTCCCGTAATCTTGAGCCGTGCCGTATCCTCGCGAGAATCGTCTCGCCCTTGATCGGTAACGTAAACGCCGCCACCGGCTTCATCAGAATAATTGCCAGTAATCTGGCCATCGGAAATGGTGACATGGGCGCCATAATGGGCAGCAAGCCCAGCTCCACCGTGGCAACCCGAGCCATCTCTATAGCAGAATTTAGCCATTCTATTATTCGTGATATAGCCACCAGAAACGGTCACGATGCCGCCCTCGGCCATAATGCCGCCACCGAGTCCCACGTCGAGTGTGCTATTACCGGAGATTATGCCACCGGTCACCGTGACTGCAGCCCCATTGGCATATACACCGCCGCCACTAGGAGCGCAGTTGCCCGCAATCACGCCACCGGTGAGCTTGAGTGTGGCACCTTTGTTCTCCTTGACGCCAAGTTCGATGCCTGCGCCATGGCTCGTAGAGGTTGCACCGCAAACGTAGCCACCGCTCATATTGACGGTAGAGCCGTTCTCGGCATAGATGAGGCTGCCGACTTTGCAGCCCTTTTTCTGCGTAATAGCGCCACTTACGAGGTTAAACGTGCCATGTTGGTAAACGTTAATGAGCCTCATCGTGGAGTTCTCGGTGACTCCAACAATTGCGCCCCCAATAGTCGCTTCGTGCTTATAGATCTTCTCAGTGGTACGTGTACCACTTGCAGTCGATTCGGTTACGTAATAGGTAAGCTTATTCGGAATGCCACTGCTGGAGTCATAATCCATTTCTGCCGTCTTGCCATAATTGGCAGGGGTCAAATCCTTACCCTGATTTTGCAGCGGCTGGCCGTTGTCGATCGTCTCCGGCGCCGGCACAGAATCCACGACCGTAAACGTTGCACCACTTGCAACATCGAACAGCGGCTTGTTATCACTATCGTGCTTAATCTTGTGTCCATTTAAGTACAAGGTGATATTGATGGGATTGCCGCTGGACTGTTCGAGCTTAATCTCATCGTTATAGTCGATATCGGCCATAAGCCTAAAAGAAGCAGCACCGTCTCCATCACGCAGGTTCTTCTCAAGGAGCTTTGAGCTCAGCTCTGCCCCGTCGTGAATTTCATAATCCGATTCATTCACTGTAGCAGGCGCGATTGCGTCTTCACCATTAGTGTCGTCTTCGGCAGGCTGCGCAGCGCTTTTGGCTCCCGTGTCATCGGACGACAGGCCTGCCGCGCCAGCGTCACCAGAGGTCTCGTCGCCCTCGGTCTCGTCACTATTCAGCTTTTCGGTATCCCCGTTGTTGGTGTTGTCTACATCAGTAGACTCACTTGAGGAACCCCCCCCCATCACAGTTTCCTCGGTAGAATCTGCCTGGGCCTCGTTGGCAATGGCCTGCGAGATCGGAGGCATGACGAGCGACAGTACCAGGCTCAAAACGGAGGCTCCGCACAAAACGCCTGCCAGTACGCGGCGCGTCGCTTTTTTACTCTGCTTAGTTTTTTCTGAATTCGCTTTCATCGATGTCTCCTCCCCAAGAGACCGCGATCTTGCTCTTTCACTATCAAACGTATCTGCGCAATCTGTAATTGCGCTCGCGTAGTAATACTATTGTAACTATTGTTTAAACATCCGAGCAACAAAACCGACATTTTTGTAGCCAGTTCTCAATTCTCTTGACATTTACTCAGATTTGCTTTCTTTTATTCGCTATAAAATATCTGTTTCTACTGGTAATTAAGTTAGTTATCAGTTTTTTAATAGCATTTTATTTATTTGCACAACATTTTGCTCAAGAGCAAGCATCCTGTGAACGGTCGAAAATCGACCGTGAGCGGTAGGTCATTAACCGGAAGGAATAACCTACCAAACTGATGAGAATAACTTTAACCCATCGGTGGTTAGAGGCGTGATGTTCAGACAACGTTATTTGTATTTTCGCGCAGTTTTTAGGTATCAATTCGCCCAAATCGCCTGAGGCCACCGCAAAGGTGCCTGCCCCTTTTGTGGTGGTTCTCCCCCTGCGCTACAGCAGATGTTCCTCAATAAAGATCGCTATGCCGTCTTTGTCGTTGCCCGCGGTTACAAAGTCGGCGGCGGCACGGGTGGCGTCGCTGCCGTTTGCCATGGCCACGCCCACGCCGGCGTCGGCCACCATGCAGGTGTCGTTGTCCGCATCGCCAAACACGCAGATGTCCTGGAGCTCCATGTCGTTGAGCTCCGCCACGCGCACAAGGCCGCGCGTCTTGGACACGCGCGGATCCATGAACTCGTAGAGCCGCTGCGTGGTTTGCAGAGCTGCCGCCTTGACGGTGTCGTCGGCAAACGTCGATGCTCGCTCAATCACCCGCGGCATTACCTCGGGCGCCATGGTAAACATCACCTTGGGCTGCGGCTCGCGCAAAAACTCGGCAAAATCGACCACCTGGTAGGGCACACCGTCGACGCGCGACAGGTGCTCGACGCACGCGTTGCTCTCGGGCACGTAGAACACGCCGTCTCGGGGGCAGACGGGCGTTGCCGGAAGGTCCGCCATGTGCTTGCAGATGCGCGCGATGGTCTCGCCCGGCAGCGGATAGCTCAGCTCGTTGATGTCGTGCGCGCGGTCGATGACCTCGGCGCCACCGCAGCCCACGAGCACGTCCACCAGGCCTTCGATGCCCCAGAGCTCGTACATGGCCTCGGTCGCGTGGGCATCGCGCCCGGTGCACAGGCCAAAGAGCAC
>CAJMRP010000132.1 GCA_905215765.1 uncultured bacterium | reverse complement strand
GGCCGAGGTACCCGCATCGCGCGCGGCGGACATATCGAGCTCGTTGGCGGCGACGATGGAGTCGACACCGTTGCGCAGTGCTGCGGCCATGGCGCGCACGGCCTCCTGGCGCTGCTCATCGCTCGCCGTGGCAAGCGAGGCCGACGCTGCCTTGGCGGCAACGGCAAGATCGTGGACATACGTGGCTATATCGACCGACATGGGCGGCCCTTTCTCCTAGAAGTTTGCAACCATGGTAGCCGATTTGCGCATGGCCTCGCCCGCGGCGGTAGAATTGGTCAACCCGAAACACCGCAACGAACGGAAGACTCACATGGCCCTCATCACTTCGTACCACGTCCCCGGCCTTTACGTCGAGGACCACAGCATCGACGTCCCCCTTGACTGGCGCGGCCTGGAGCCGATGCTCCTGGCCGTCGGCAGCACCATGCGCCGCGGCGCTATGCCGGCACCAATCGCCGGCGCGCCCGAGAGCATCAAGCTCTTCTACCGCGTGGTTTGCGCGCCCGACCGCATCAACGACGATCTGCCGCTGCTCCTGTTTTTGCAGGGCGGCCCCGGCGGCGAGAGCCCGCGTCCGCTGTCGCCTACAAGCGACGGCTGGATCGAGGAGGCCGTCAAGCACTTCCGTGTGGTCCTTCCCGACCAGCGCGGCACCGGACGAAGTAGCTGCGTGGACGGACGCACGATCAAGGCACTGGGTGATCGCGCAACGGCCGCCGGCGCCGATACAGCACGCTCGCAGGCCGACTTCCTCAAGCGCCACCTCGCCAGCTCCATCGTGCGCGATTTTGAGTACCTGCGTCTGGTGGGCTTTGGCGGCAAGCCCTGGGTCACGCTCGGCCAGAGCTACGGCGGCTTTTTGACGTTGAGCTATCTGTCGCTCTTCCCCGAAGGCGTGGCGGCAAGCTTTACCTGCGGCGGCATTCCACACGTGCCAGCGAGCGCCAGCGAGGTCTACGCGCACACCTTCCCGCGCATGGCAGCTAAAACTCAGCAGTATTACGACCGCTACCCCGCCGACGTCGAACGCGTGGCGGCCCTGTCCGATACGCTCGAGGCCCAGAAGCCCGTGCTGCCCGACGGCTCGCCGATGACGGTCGAGCGTCTACAGCTCATGGGCAGCGACTTTGGCATGAAGCCGAGCTTTGAGCGCATGCATTGGATTATCGATCACGCTTTTGTTGACGGCGACGGCACGCTGACCTGCGGCTCCTCGGTATCCGACAGCTTTTTGATGCGCGCCTTCGAGCGCACCAACACGCGCACGAATCCGCTGTACTGGACGCTGCAGGAGTTCATATACGCCGACGGCGACACTATGCCCATTGGCTGGGCCGCGGCTGAAGAGAAGGCGCACCGCGCCGAGTTCGACACGCTCGCACGCCCGCTCATGTTTACCGGCGAGGCCATGTTCCCGTGGATGTTTGAGCAGATGCCCGAGCTTAAGCCGTTTAAGCCCGCCATGGACCTGCTGATGGAAGACACCAGCTGGGACAAGATCTACGACCCGCAGCGCCTGGCCTGCAACGAAGTTCCGCTCCAGGCCGCGGTGTATTTCGACGACATGTACGTGGATTCGGGCCTGCAGCTCGATACGCTCAGCCGCGTGGGCAACTCGCATGCCTGGGTGACCAACGAGTTCGAGCACGACGGCCTGCACGGCGGCGTGGTGTTCAAGCACCTCTTCGACGAAGCACTCAACCGCGGAGACCTGCGCCGGATCTTCTAACAAAGGAGTGTCCCCACCTGCCGGCACAAAAGGAACGTCCCCAAGTGCCGGCACGAGAAAGACAGCGCTGCGGGAAACGATCCGCAGTGCTGTCTTTCTTTATGCAAATACGATCAAGTTATCCCTGTGTATCGCCGGCTTCTCGGCCAGGTTAGCGAGCAGGCGGTTGCTGGCGATCTGGTCCTGGCGGCGACCGGCAGCAAGTTCCAGCACGTCCGAATCGGCCTCGGCGATACCGCGGGCGACGACCATACCGCTCGGATCGCACACATCGAGCACATCGCCCTCGGCAAACTGGCCATCGACCTCGCGAATACCCACCGCAAGCAAGGAAGAGCCACGGCTAACCAGCGCCTTCGCAGCACCATCATCAACCGTCACCGACCCATGTGCCTTGTCGCCCAGCGCGATCCACAGCTTGCGGGGCGCGATGTCCAGACGCTCCGCCGGCGGATCGAACAGCGTGCCCACGCTCTCGCCGCGGGCGAGGCGCACGAGCGCATCGGGCTCCTCGCCCGAGCAAATCACGCTCTGAATGCCCGCCGTCATCAGGATGCGACTCGCGCGGATCTTGGTAATCATGCCGCCCGTGCCCACCGATGTGGAAGAATCGCCCGCCGAGGCAATAATCTTGGCATCGATCTTATGCACGACAGGAACAAACTCGGCCGTGGGGTCCTCATGCGGATTGGCAGTATAGAGACCATCGATGTCCGAGAGCGTCACGCACAGATCGGCAGATACCAGGCAGCTCACGAGCGCCGCCAGTGTGTCGTTGTCGCCAAACTTGATCTCGTCGACGGTAACGGTGTCGTTCTCGTTGACGACCGGCACCACGCCCAGCTCCACCAGACGCAGCAGGGCGTCGCGCGCGTGCAGGTAGGACGTGCGACGCGCCGTGTCGTGACGCGTGAGCAGCACGAGCGAGGTGAGCAGGTCGCGCGCATGGAACTCCTCGTCGTAGGCCGACGAGATGATGCACTGACCAGCCGAGGCGCAGGCCTGCAGGCTCGGAAGGTCGCCGACCGGCTTGCGGTCGAAGCCCAACACGGGATAGCCACAGGCAATAGCGCCCGAGCTCACCACGACCAGACGCCAGCCGAGCTTGCGCAGCGCTGCGGCTTGATCGGCAAGTCCGCCGATAAAGGCGCGGTTGACCTTGCCATCGGCGCCCACCACCGTGGACGAACCGATCTTTACCACCATCGTTTTATAAGAAGTCGTCATACGTCAAACCAATCAACTGTTCAGCGAACGGCCGAGCTGGCGGCCAAGGGAGCGTGACTCGCCCCTACCGCCCAAGGAATCATTTTGCCCAGGGGAAAGCCGAGGCCGCGGCCATATTCTTGCGCACGAGCTCGTCGCGCACCTGGGCCAGGCCCTGTTCCATACCCACCACGTAGGTCTGCGGATACAGGAAGCGCTTGAAAGCCGCATCCAGATGATCGAGCGCCCAAACACAGCGCTCGCGCGCGTCCTGGATGCTCTCACGCGGAGCCACCGCACTGCCGTCGCGCACGATCGGCACCAACAGCTCACGATACTCAAGTTCGGACACGTCGGTCACCAGGGCGGCATCATTCACGGCCACGAGGGTATTGCCGCGCGCGGCGCCCTCCCCCGCCAGATGGTCCTCGTCGTAGATCATGTCGCAGACCGGGCCGCCAAAGCCGTCGTAATAACGGCGCACGCGCTGTACGCCCGGGATCGTGCGCTTATAGGGCTGCTCGGAGAGCTTGACCACCGGCGTCCACGGGTCGGCCTCGCTCGCACGGCGGGCGGAAAGCTTGTACACGCCGCCCAGCGCCGGCTGGTCGTAGCAGGTCGCGAGCTTGGTACCCACGCCAAAGCTATCGATGGGCGCGCCCTGGTCGAGCAGCGACTGAATCGTGTACTCGTCCAGGTCGTTGGACACCGAGATACCCACATAGGGCAGGCCCTCGGCATCAAAACGGCCGCGAACATACTTGGAGAGCTTGGCAAGGTCGCCGGAGTCGATGCGAATAGCCGACAGGCGCTCGCCCACCGCCTCCATCTCCTTGGCAACCGTAATGGCATGCTCGCAGCCCTCGCGCACGTCATAGGTGTCGATGAGCAGCGTGCAGTTCTTGGGGCTCGACTTGGCAAAGGCGCGGAAGGCCTCGAGCTCGGAATCGAAGCTCATCACCCAGCTGTGCGCATGCGTGCCAAAAACAGGGATGCCGTATTTGCGACCCGCAAGCACGTTGGATGTGCTTGCGGCGCCCGCCACGTAGCTCGCACGGGCAACGGCCATGCCGCCATCGGGGCCCTGGGCACGGCGCAGGCCAAACTCCGCCACGGGGCGACCGTCAGCGGCGAGCACCACGCGCGCCGTCTTGGTGGCGACAAGCGTCTGGAACCCGACGATGTTGAGCAGCGCCGTCTCGAGCAGCTGGCACTCCAGCGCGGGGCCGGTGACGCGCACCATGGGCTCGCGCGGAAAGACGATCTCGCCCTCGGGCACGGCGTCGATGTTTACATGCGCACGAAAATCGCGCAGATAGTCGAGGAATGCGGACTTAAACATCGCGCCGCCGGCCGGGGCCTCAAGCGATGCGAGGTAGTCGATATCCTCGGGCGTAAAGCGCAGGTTCTCGACCAGCTCGGGCAGCTCGGCGGTGCCGCACATGACGGCATAGGCGCTGCCAAAGGGATGGTCGCGGTAAAACGCGGTAAAACAACCCTGCTCATTGGCCTTGCCGCTCTCCCACAGGCCCTGGGCCATAGTGAGCTCGTACAGATCGGTGAGCATTGCAATGTCGGTGGGATGCGAGATGTCGGTCAAAGCCATGGGGCGACCTTTCGGATGTGTGGTACAGAATTTGAGGGTTAGACGAGAGCAGAGGATGCGGACATAACGCCCGATGCAAATAGGTTAGAGCAGGCCCATGCTGGTCAGGATCGTGTAGCCCATAAAGATGACAAACGCGATGAGGGCAAGGACAATGATGATTTTTTGAGCCGGCGCCATGCCAGGGATCTCGTTCTCGCCCGTAGGTTCCTTGGAGGTAACCATGCGCTGGGCAAAGGTCATCTCGTCACGGCTCGGCTTGGGCTCGACGGACTTGGGACGAGCGGCCTTTTTAGGCTGAGGTTTGGGCGCGGCAGGTGCAGGCTTCGCAGCAGCGGGCTTGGGTGCGGGCGCGGGCTTGCGCTCGGATGCGGCGTTCGAGGCGACCTCCTCGGCCTTCGCACGCTCGGCGCGCAGGGCAGCCAGCTCCTCACGCTCGCGACGGGCCTCTTCCCGAGCCTCGCGGCGGGCCTTCTCAGCGCGGAGCTCTTCCAACTCAGCGCGCTCCTCGTCGGACAATGGTTGGGACTCAAGCTCGGCCATGGTATAGCCCTTTCTTTTAAAAAAAGCCGCCGACACAATGTCAGCGGCTTATCAAATCCAAGGGTGGAGACGAAGGGAGTCGAACCCTCGGCCTCTGCC
>CAJMRP010000131.1 GCA_905215765.1 uncultured bacterium | reverse complement strand
GGCGATTTTTGCGTCCCTTTACATGCCGTTCACATCGCCCCCAAACTCCCCCACCCAAGGCACGTGCGGCCCACCACCGCGACGCCAAGTGGCAAAAAATGGGACGGGCCCCCGATTGCCCATGCGCGCGCAAAAGCACGCCGCGGCAATCTGGGGCCCGTCCCCAAATACCTATAAATATGCAGGTCAGCGATGTGTTAACGATGTGCCAGCGGGTGCGCCGCCAGATAGACCTCGGTCAGTTGCGTACGATCGACATGCGTGTAGACCTGCGTGGTCGATATATCGGCATGTCCCAAGATCTCCTGTAGCACACGGAGGTCTGCGCCGCCCGCAAGCATATGGGTAGCAAAGGAGTGACGCAGCGTGTGGGGATGGAGTCCCACCAGCCCCACCTGGCGCCCGTAGCGCTCACAGATGGCATGGATGCCCTGGCGCGACAGACGGCGGCCGTTCTTATTTAAAAAGACCGCCGAGGTCTCGGTTCCGCGGGCATGGGCCGCCAAGCGAGAACGCCCCTCAGTTACATAGAGCATCAGAGCTCGCGCCGCGCTTCCCACCAGCGGGGACAGGCGTTCCTTTGATCCCTTACCGCGAACGAGCACAAAGCCATCGTCGATATGGATATCGCCCACATCGAGCCCCACCAACTCGCTCGCACGCAAACCG
The DNA here is from genome assembly GCA_905215765.1 of uncultured bacterium. Classification (GTDB taxonomy): domain Bacteria; phylum Actinomycetota; class Coriobacteriia; order Coriobacteriales; family Coriobacteriaceae; genus Collinsella. Next base: position 4,577 of record CAJMRP010000131.1, on the reverse strand, counting down.
CATCCGTAGAGCACTTCCAAGATGGCATGGTCGCGCAAGCCCATCTCGCCCTCGGGGAAGTCTTGATCGAGCAGCGCCGAGACATCCTCCACCGATAGATACTCCGGCAAACGCTCAGCCTTTTTAGGAAGGCGCAACGCCGCCGTTGGATTTTGGGCCACAGCCCCATCGCGCACCAAAAAGGCATGCAGGCCCTTCACGGCCGCAAGCGCACGCTCCACCGAGGCATCGGAATAGCCCCCATCGCGACGGTCGGCGACAAAGCCCTCCACGACCTGACGGGTCACCTCTTCAAAAGACACAATACCCGCCCGCTCCAGATAGGCGCAGTACGTCGTCAGGTCACGACGATAGGCCGCAATCGTGTTGCGCGCCAAACCCCGCTCGACCGCGAGGTAATCGAGATACTCCCCCGCCGCCACGGCGAGCGACGAGGGAGTAGCTTCGGTATGTTCCTTATTCGCCGGCACCCTTAGTCCGTAGCGAGGTTCATGGGCGTCACCTGCAGACGGTCGACACCCTCGTGCTGGCCGATCGAAGCGCGCACGAACTCGCGGAACAGCGGCTGCGGGTTGGTCGGGCGGCTCTTGAACTCGGGATGAGCCTGGGTTGCCACATACCACGGATGCACGTCGCGCGGCAGCTCGACCATCTCGACCAGGCGCTCGTCGGGCGACAGGCCCGAGATAACCAAACCGGCGTCCTCGAGCTGGTCGCGGAAGGCGTTGTTGAACTCAAAGCGATGACGGTGACGCTCGTAGACGAGTTCCTCGCCATATGCCTCGCGAGCGAGGGTATCGGCGGCGAGCTTGCACGGATAGGCGCCCAGGCGCATGGTGCCGCCCTTCTCGGTCACGTCCTCCTGCGAGCTCATCAGATCGATGACGCTATACGGGCCATCCGGATCGAACTCGGAGGAGCTGGCGCCGGCAAGGCCGACGACGTTGCGCGCAAATTCGCACACGGCCACCTGCATACCCAGGCAAATGCCCAGATACGGAATCTTGTGCTCACGGGCAAACTCGGCCGCGAGGATCTTGCCCTCCAGGGCGCGCTTGCCAAAGCCGCCGGGGACCAGGATGCCCGAGGCGTCGCCCAGAACCTCGGAGACATTCTGCTCGTCGAGGCTCTCGCCGTCGACCAGCTGGACGTCCACATGGCGATCGTAGAAGACGCCCGCATGGTGCAGGGCCTCGATAACCGACAGGTACGCATCGGGCAGCTGCGTGTACTTGCCCACGACGGCGATCTTCACCTTGTCGGCGTGATGGTTGGCGTGGTTCTGTTTGCGCAGGAACTCGTTCCACTCGCTCATGTCGCGCTCACGCGGGTCCAGACCCAGGCGCTCGCAAATGCGCAGGTCAAAATCCTGCTCGGCAAGCAGCTGCGGAACATCGTAAATGCTCGCGCAGTCCTCGTTGGTAAAGACACAATCGGTGTCGACGTCGCAGAAGCTTGCGATCTTTCCGCGGATAGCGTCATCGATATGGTGGTCGGAGCGCAGCACGATGATATCGGGCTGGATGCCAAAGCTGCGGAGCTCCTTGACGGAATGCTGCGTGGGCTTGGTCTTGACCTCGTGGGCGGCGGCGATATAGGGAACGAGCGACACGTGGATGTAGCAGACGTTCTCGGGGCCGGCCTCCTTGCGGTACTGACGGATGGCCTCGACAAACGGTTGGGACTCGATGTCGCCGATCGTGCCGCCCAGCTCGGTGATGACTACATCGGAGCCGGTCTGCTCCTCGATGCGGCGGAACTTGTCCTTAATGGCATTGGTGACGTGAGGAATCACCTGCACGGTACCGCCCAAAAAGTCGCCGCGACGCTCGCGGGCGATCAAGCTCTTATAGATGGCGCCGGTCGTAAAGTTGGAATCGCGGGTCAGGTTCTCATCAATAAAGCGCTCGTAATGACCCAGGTCCAGGTCGGACTCGTAACCATCCTCGGTAACGAAGACCTCACCATGCTGGAAGGGGCTCATGGTACCGGGGTCGACGTTCAGATACGGATCGGCCTTCTGCATCGTTACTTTGTAGCCACGCGACTTGAGCAGACGGCCCAGCGAGGCCGCGGTGATACCCTTGCCCAGAGACGAAACCACGCCACCGGTTACGAACACATGCTTGGTCATATTGAGTTACCTGCGCTTCCCGTAGAAGTTGTCCATACACATCTTACGGGTCTTCATTGTAATACTCGCGCCGCGGACCGTTCGCAATTTTTCTCGCGTGAGATTGCATTTCTCAATCTTGAAACAAAACGCCGCCCGGTTTCCCAGGCGGCGTCGCTATGGCAAGGGTTACATGCTGCTATCGATCAGCAACCTCGTCCTCAAGCATTTCTTGAACGAGCATGCCGGTACGGACGCCCTCAAGATACCACTCGCCACGTTCGGTGAGGCAAATGCCATTTGCAAGCTGACCGCCGTCGTCGCTATAACGCGAGACGACATCAATCATGCCTTCGGAATCCAAGCGATCGATTGCGGCGCGGGCACGATACGGCGAAACTCCCACGCGCTCGGCAAGCGTTTTGCGCGAGAAACCATACGGCCCGCCATTGTCTTCGGTTTGCTGGTCGATCTCCATCAACACCAGCACCTCGACACGCTTCATATCGTTGACACTCGCACGACCCTTGCCCGCCATAGCAGCCTCCTCAAACCGAGCACGAGCATCTAACGCGCCGTGCGCGACCGACACACCTCACGATGGCAGGTAATATCCATCATGCGGCATCCCGCTAAGGATGAAACAGTTACGGTTATTGTATACCGCTCAAATTGTTTCTAGGCAGGTAAACAGCTATTTTTCGCCGAAATAGGCGCTTTATTGATCAAAAAGCCGTACCGGGCGCTAACCCGATACGGCCAAAATGCAATGCAATTACCGCGGTGCTTCAAACTTAGCGATGGAAGAAACCGCGGCGCTCAAACTTGGGCTCGCAGCACACGTTGATACCCAGTTTGCGCAGTACCGTCTCGTCCGTCGGCGAGATAATCACGCTAAAGAAGGCATCGCAACCGCGCAGCTGCTCCAGGCCCGAAAGGACGCGAGCGGCCGTCTCACTCGTGGCCGAGGTGATCGACAGCGCCATAAGCGTCTCGTCGGTGTGGAGGCGCGGGTTTTTGCTGCCCAGGAAATGCGTCTTGAGCTTGCTGATGGGCTCGATCGCTTCATCGCTAATGACCTCGAGCTCAAGGTCGACGCCCGAGACATGCTTAAGTGCATTCATGATGAGCGAGCTCGCGGCGCCCAGGCGCGTGGAAGTCTTGCCGGTCACCACGGAGCCATCGGGCATGACCATGGCACCCACGGGACCACCCGTCAGCTGCTCCCTGGTGAGGGCCGCCGAGCGCGCCGGTGAGTAGTTCTTATCGATGCCGGCTTTCTTCATAATAATCTTGAGACGGTCGACTTGCTCATCGCCCACGCCGGTACGGCGCACATTTTCGACCGCGGTAAAGTAGCGGCGGACGATCTCCATCTTGGAAGCGTCGCGGCAGGCATCGTCATCGGTGATGGCAAAGCCGACCATATTGACGCCCATGTCCGTAGGGCTCTGGTAGGGGCTCTTGCCCAGGATCTTTTCCATCAGGGCACGGACTACCGGGAAGGCCTCGACGTCGCGGTTGTAGTTGACCGTGGTCTTGTTGTAGGCCTCAAGGTGGAACGAATCGATGATATTGGCGTCGTCGAGGTCAGCCGTGGCGGCCTCGTAGGCAATATTGACCGGATGCGTCAGAGGAAGATTCCAGACAGGGAAGGTCTCGAACTTGGCATAGCCGGCGGCCGTGCCATGCTTGTGCTCGTGATAGAGCTGAGACAGGCAGGTGGCAAGCTTGCCCGAGCCCGGACCGGGGGCAGTGACCACGACGAGCGGTCGGGTGGTCTCGACAAACTCGTTCTTGCCGTAGCCATCGTCGGACACGATCAGATCGACATCGTGCGGATACCCCTCGATGGGATAGTGCAGCTTGGCGGGAATACCGAGCGCGTTCAGGCGGTTGCGGAACACATCGGCAGCGGGCTGGCCGGCATACTGGGTGATGACCACAGCCGCGACGGCAAAGCCGTTGCCGCGGAACAGGTCGACCAGGCGCAGCACATCCTCGTCATAGGTAATACCGAGGTCACCACGAGCCTTGTTTTTCTCGATGTGGTTCGCGTTGATCGCGATGATAACCTCGACATCGTCGGCGATGCTCTTGAGCATGCGGAACTTGCTGTCCGGTTCAAAACCCGGCAGCACTCGGCTCGCATGATAGTCATCGAACAGCTTACCGCCAAACTCCAAATAGAGCTTGCCACCAAACTGCGAGATGCGCTCCTTAATGTGAGCAGCCTGCAGCTCGATATACTTCGCGTTGTCGAAACCCTGGCGCATGTATGGCTCCCGTCCCGTTTCCAATTAATGTTCTAGGCGATTATAACGGAGCAGACCCTCCCCAACGCCCAAGCAATCAACTGGCACCAACCAAACACGCCATCGATAAGTTGCGGTGAAATAGTTCCCGTTTGGGGGTGCGGACGATTTCTTGGACCGCGCCTAGGCGTATCCAAGCTTCCTGCGGT